>JANOTG010000578.1:0-21459 GCA_031416215.1 Betaproteobacteria bacterium | reverse complement strand
GGCCTCGCTCAGCGCGCGAAACTTCTGCTCGCTAACCACAAAGGCCCGCGCATCACGGCGGCGCTCCAGCGCCTGGCTGGCAGCAACACCCAGCAGACCCAGCACTTCGCGTTGATGGTTGCTGAGCTGGCGCGGCTGGCGGTCGATTACACACAGGGTGCCGACGCTGGAACCATCGGACAAGCGCAATGGGGCACCGGCGTAGAAACGAATGTTTGGATCACTTTGCACCAGGGCACTATCGGCAAAACGCGAGTCTTGCAGTGCATCCGGCACTTCGAAGATGCCTTCTTCCAGTATGGCGTGGGCACAGAATGCCAGATCACGCGAGGTCTCGGAGACCCCCGGAAGGCCCTGGTTCGCCTTGAACCATTGGCGCTCGTCGTCCACCAGACTGATGAGGGAAACCGGCACACCACATACCGCTGCGGCGGCTTGCACCAGGGCGTCGAACTCGCGCTCGGGCGGGCTGTCGAGCACATCGAGCGCACGCAAAGCCTGCAGGCGTGCAATCTCGTTGTCAGGTTTTCGTGCAGCAACCATGGATACGGCCCTCCCTACTTTTCTCCTTAAATTATCGATGCCAATCCGTCAGCCAGGGTTTTTCACAGCCGGCGCCCACCGATCGTGGCGCCAACACCACACCGGCGACCGTCCAGCGGCGCGTGCCGTGGCGCACTACGACTGCAGCTCTAGGTCGGCTTGGTCGCCTGTTTGGCTCGTGCAGCAGACCGCATGGCGTCGGCCTGCGCACGCGTGATGCCCAAGGTTTCGAGCATCGGGCCGGGGGCCTCGGCATCCCAGGAATGGCGCGGGCCAATGGTGATGCCACCGTCCACCGTAAGATGGGTGCCAGTGACAAAGCCCGAGGCGTCGGAGGCAAAGAACAGGGCCGCTTGCGCGATGTCGGCCGCCTGCCCGGAGCGTCCGATCGGATTGACCACCCCGCTGCGTTGTGCCACCGCTTCGGCCATGCGGCGGGCAGCATCCAGATCCAGCCCCAGGGCGCTACCGAATATGCTGGTGGCAATGAAGCCCGGCACGATGGCGTTGATGCGGATCTTGTGCGCCGACAACTCGGTGGCTGCAAGCCGGGTGTAGTGCAGCACGCCGGCCTTGGCCACCGAATAGGCAATCGGCGCATAACCCGCCTGCAACGCCGATACCGACGAGGTGTTGATGATCGAGCCGCCGCCACGCCGGCGCATATGCGGTGTGGCGAAGGCAGCGCCGGCCGCAACCGAGCGCAGCAGCACCGCCTGGGTGTCATCCCAGCCCTGGGCGTCCCAGTCCTCCACGCCGGCCGGCGAGCCGGCGCGTCCGGCGTTGCTGAACAGGATGTCCAGACCGCCGAAGTGCGATGCCGCCATGTCGATGGCGGCCTTGAGCTGGTCGGGCACCGAGACATCACAACGCATGAACCGTACCGCCCCCGGGAACTGACGCTCCAGTGCGCGCCCCCCTTTGACCTGCAAATCGGCCGCAACCACCCGTGCGCCGTGCTCGACAAACAACTGCAACGTGGCCAAGCCGATGCCTGAGGCTGCACCGGTGATCACGGCCACCTTGCCGGTCAGTTGTGGGGACATGTTTTCTCCTGTGGGGTCAATAGGTGATCAGGCATTGCGCTGTGGCGTGCGCCCATCAGGCGAACACAAAACCCTCGTAACCAGCAGCCTGTACGGCCTTGCATCGTTCGACATAAGCCGGGTAACCCAGCAGGGGCATGAAGACCCGGGTCTTGCCCGGCACATTGGCGCCGAGATACCAGGAGTTGCAGCCAGGATACAGGGTGCTGTTGGCCACGGCATTCACATGGGCCACCCAGGCCGTCTCGGCCGACTGCTGCGCCTCGACGCGCGTCAGGCCACGCCGGCGCATCCATTGCAGACAGTCGGTGATGAAACGACCATGCTGCTCGATCGAGACCACCATGTTGGTCAGTACCGATGGGCTGCCGGGCCCGGACACGGTAAACATATTGGGGAAGCCATGAATGCCCAGCCCGAGATAGGTCAAGGGGCCGGCATGCCACTTGTCACGCAGGCTCAGGCCGTCTGCGCCGCGGATGTCCATCTTCAGCACGGCGCCGGTCATGGCATCAAATCCGGTGGCAAACACGATGACGTCGGCCTGGTAGAACTGCCCCGCAGCATGGATGCCGGTGCGCGAGATGCGCTCGATGCCGCTGTCGGCAATGTCCACCAGATGCACATGCGGCAGGTTGAAGGTGTCGTAATAACCGCTGTCCACACACAGGCGCTTGCATCCGATGATCTGCCTTGGCGTCAACCGCTCCGCCACCAGCGGGTCCTTGACAATGCCGCGAATCTTGCCACGCACGAAGTCCGCCGCCAGCGCATTGGCAGCGGTGTCGAACATCAGGTCACCAAACGAGCCCATGAAGTTGAGACCGCCGATGGCCCAGCGGCGCTCCAACTCAGCGCGCAGGGTGGCCGCCCCGGCGGTCAGCGCGGATGCGTCGTTGCGCGGAGTACGCGAGCCGAAAGCGGCAATCATGGCCGAGTTGCGGGCCCGAAAACCGGCGTAATCGGCTTTCACCTCGGCTTCCAACGCCGGGTCCAGCGGTGCGTTGTGCGCTGGCACCGAATAACTGGCGGTGCGCTGGAACACCCGCAACTCGCGGGCCTGTTTTGCAATGAGTGGAATCGACTGGATCGCCGACGACCCGGTACCCACCAAGGCCACCCGTTGGCCGCTGAAATCGACGGGCTCGTGCGGCCACTGCCCGGTGTGGTAGATCGGCCCCTGGAACATCGCACTGCCCTCGATCGCAGGCAGGTTGGCAGACGACAGGCAACCGGTAGCCAGCACCAGGAATTGCGCGGAATAAACCGCCGCACCGCCGGTCGCCACGGACCAGCGCTTGCTCGGCTCGTCGAAGGCCGCACCCACCACCCGTCGGCCAAAGTCGATGTCTCGGCGCAGATCAAAACGTTGCGCCACATGCTGCAGGTAACGCAATATCTCCGGCTGCGTGGCGAAACGCTCGCTCCACTGCCAATCCTGCTGCAAGGCTTCGTCGAACTGATAGGAGTACTCCAGGCTCTCGACGTCACAACGTGCGCCGGGGTAACGGTTCCAGTACCAGGTGCCGCCGACATCATCGCCCGCCTCCACCACCCGCGCCGTGAATCCCATTTGCCGCGCTCGGTGCAGCAAGTACAGACCGGCGAACCCGGCGCCCACGATCAGCACATCGGTACGGACCATGTTCCGATTCAGCCTGCGCCGGTGTTGTCGACCAGTGCTGCCGCATGGCGCACCACAGCCTCGTCGGCGGGCCGCACCAACCGTGCCACTTCGACGCCATCCCGCAGGAAGATCAGCGTCGGCCAGCGAGTCACACCAAAGGAGCGGCCGAGCGGTCGACCGCTGCCGTCCTCGACCTTGGTGTGTCGCAGCGCCGCATGGCCTGCCAGCGCCGTCTGGATGAGCGGCTGGGCGGCGCGGCAGTGACCACACCAGTCGGTGCCGAACTCCAGCAGGTGAGCGCCGCCCACCACATCCACCTCGGCCCGGGTCGGCTGCACCGCTGCGTATCGATCGTCCATCCCCCTCGCCTCCCATCAAAAAGAACTATCCGACAGTGTGTGGATCAGCGGGCATTATCTGACCGTCCACGTAATACCAGCGCTCGCCTTCGCGTACAAATCGGCTGATTTCGTGCATCCGGGTGGCACCCCTGGCGGAGCGATGGTGTGCCACGAACTCCACCACGCCGGCGTCGCTTGATGCCTGGGCATGCAGCACCTCCAGCCCGAGCCACTTGATCGGAGGCAACTCCAGCTCGCCCGGTGCGGTGGACGGGTGCCAGGTGGCGAGCAGGTAGTCGATCTGGCCCAGCACGTACGCGCTGTAACGCGAGCGCATCAGGGCCTCGGGTGTGGCAGCGAACCAACCGTCCGCCAAACCGGCGTGCCACGGGCCACAACACTGGCCATAACTCTCGCCACTGCCGCACGGACAGGGAGCATGCGGACGGTGCAGGTTCTTGCGCATGGTGTCGATGGTAGCTTTCAATACCCGTTCTGCGACCTATGCGACTGCGATTGGTTCAATTGTCGATCGTGTTGCAGCAGGCTGACGCCCATGCGGCTGCATGCCCCGACCTGGCATGGGACACTACAGGCAAAGCTGCTCACGGCGACCGGCGCCAAAGTTTGGCCAACCACCGCAGAAAACGAAATGACCCCCACCCCGCCCGACCGCTACGGCGTCGAATCTGCCTATGCCTGGTGGCGGCTGATGGTATCGCTGCTGCTGATGACCATTGGCGGCGTCGGCATGTATGGCGCTGCCGTGGTGTTACCCGCCGTGCAGGGCGAGTTCGCGGTGGCGCGGGCCGACGCGTCATTCCCCTACACCGCCACTCTGATCGGCTTCGGCCTGGGCGGCATCCTGATGGGTCGCGTGACAGACCGCTTTGGCGTCATGGCGGCCGTGTTGCTGGGCAGTGCCGGCCTGGGGCTGGGTTTTTTCACTGCCGGTTCCGCCGGCAGCTTGTGGACATTCAGCTTGGCGCATGGACTGCTGATCGGCTTTTTGGGTACCTCGGCCACCATGGCCCCGCTGGTGGCCGACACCTCGCAGTGGTTCAACAAGCGCCGCGGAATTGCGCTGGGCATTTGCCTGAGCGGCAACTACCTGGCCGGCTCGGTGTGGCCGCCGGTGATGCAGTATTTCATCGACGCCGTGGGCTGGCGCCAGACTTACCTCGGGCTGGGTGTGTTTTGCGTTCTCAGCATGGTGCCGTTGTCGCTGGTGTTGCGTCGCGCGCCGCCCTCATCAGCGGCCATGACCGCAGCGGCCCCGGTGACATTGCGCTCGGCGCGTTTTGTCGGGCAATCTGATCCGCGCCGGCCCTTGGGGCTGTCGCCCAACCTGTTGCTGTTGCTGCTGTCGGTGGCCGGTGTCAGTTGTTGTGTGGCCATGGCCATGCCGCAGGTGCATATCGTCGCCTACTGCACCGACCTCGGGTTTGGCGCCGCGCGTGGTGCCGAGATGTTGTCGGTGATGATGGGGTTTGGCATCGCCAGCCGGCTGCTCTCGGGCTGGATCTCCGATCACATCGGTGGACTGCACACCCTGCTGCTGGGTTCGGTGCTGCAAGGCGTGGCGTTGTTGATGTTCCTGCCGTTCGACGGCCTGGTGCCGCTGTACCTGGTGTCGGCCATGTTCGGCCTGTTCCAGGGCGGCATTGTGCCGAGTTACGCATTGATCGTGCGTGAGTACTTTACGCCGGAGCAAGCAGGCACGCGTGTCGGAACGGTGCTCATGAGCAGCTTCTTCGGCATGGCGCTGGGCGGCTGGATGTCCGGCGCGGTGTTTGACTGGACCGGCTCCTACGATGCGGCGTTCATCAATGGTGTCGCCTGGAACCTGCTCAATCTGGCGATTGTGGTCTTCCTGATCCGCCGCGCCCGGGCCAGGCCAGCGGGCATTGCCACTGCGCCACCGAAATCAACAAGTCCGACCTGAACGCGTGGGGCCAAAGACCGTTGCAGTGTTGCCTGGCGAACCAAGCTGCGAGCCGGACCCGCAGATCACAGCTCGCGCTGCGGTCTGCCCGGCGCGGGCCAGTCGATATGAAAGAACTTGCCGCGCGGCTGGTCGGTGCGCTCGTAGCTGTGTGCGCCGAAAAAGTCGCGCTGCCCCTGCAGCAGGTTCTGCGGCAACACCGCTGTGCGGTAGGCGTCGAAATACGACAAGGCCGACCCCAGCGTGGGTACCGGAACCCCGTGTGTCACGGCCAGCGCAATCACCTGGCGCCAGTGGCCCTGGGCAGCCTGCACCGTGGTGGTGAAATAGGGGTCGAGCAAAAGGTTTTTGAGGGCCGGGTTGGCCGCGTAGGCCTGCGTGATCTTCTGCAGGAAGCCGGCGCGGATGATGCAGCCGCCGCGGAAGATCTGGGCGATCTCGCCGAAGTTGAGCTTCCAGCCATACTTGGCTTGTGCCGCATCCATCAGCTGGAAACCTTGCGCGTAGGAACATATCTTGGCGCAGTACAAGGCGTCACGCACGGCGTCGATCAGCGCTTGCCGCTCGCCACTGAACGGTGCCACCACCGGGCCTTGCAGGATCTTCGACGCCGCCACCCGCTCCTCCTTCACCGCTGACAGATAACGCGCAAACACCGCTTCGCCGATGGTCGGTGCCGCCACGCCGGACTCCAGTGCCGAGACCGAGGTCCACAGGCCGGTGCCCTTGTTGCCGGCCGTATCCAGCACCATGTCGACAAAGGCATTGCCGCTGACCGGGTCCTTCTGGCGCAGCACCTCGGCCGAGATTTCGATCAGGAAGGAATGGAGAATGCCGCGGTTCCATTCGGCAAAAATGTCGCCGATGTCGGGCGCCGACAGCCCCAGCACCTGGCGCAGGATGTCGTAGGCCTCGCAGATCATCTGCATGTCGCCATACTCGATGCCGTTGTGCACCATCTTCACGTAGTGCCCGGCACCGTTCTCGCCGATGTAGGCTGCACAGGGCACACCACCCACAATCGGCTTGCCGGGTGCCGCGCCCTTGAGCTCGACACCCGTGTCCGCGTCCACCTTGGCTGCAATCGCATTCCAGATCGGGGCGATCTCCAGCCATGAGGAATAGTCACCACCCGGCATCAATGACGGGCCGAAGCGGGCGCCCTCTTCACCCCCCGACACACCCGAGCCGACAAAGCGCAGGCCACGCGCCTTCAGGTCGCGCTCGCGCCGGATGGTGTCGAGCCAGTTGGCGTTGCCGCCATCGATGATGATGTCGCCCGGCTCGAAAACCTGCGCCAGCTGATCGATCACCGCATCGGTGGCGGCGCCGGCCTTGACCAGGATCACCGCCTTGCGCGGCGTTTTCAGCGACGCGGCGAATTCCTGCATGCTGGCATAACCGGTCAGCCTGCCCGGTGTCGCGGCGTGCGCCGCCACGAAGGCTGCCGTCTTGTCAGCCGTGCGGTTGAACACCGAGATGGCAAAGCCGTGGTCGGCGATGTTGAGCGCCAGATTCTGGCCCATGACGGCCAGGCCGATCAGGCCGATGTCGGATAGGGGCATGGTGCTGCGGTTGGGTGGAAGGTCACCGATTATGGTCCCCGGTGACACGGCACATCGATTGGCAAGGACTACCGCAAGTGCCACACCATGAAGGCTCGGTGGTCAGCAGGTCCCCCGTACAAAGCGGCGCTGCCATTCTTCCACTGGCATGAAACTCGGATCGGCGCGGCAGGTGGCCTCGGTCTCGCGCCACAGGGCTTCGTCGGTTTTGTCGAGGTCCAGTGCATCACCGTGCGGCTGCGCGATGTAGTAGGGCGTATCCAGGTAGACCTCCACCGTGTTGTCCTCCGGGTCTCCCATGTAGACCGACAGGGCGTTACCGTGGTTCAGCGGCATGATGCGCGTTGCGCCGAGCGCCGGGGCGGCGCGGCTGATGCGCCGCAGATCGGCGATCTGCCCGACCTTGAACGAGAGCTGCATCACCGTGCTGAAGCTGGCCTCGGCCGGGCGGCCGGAGGACAGCACCAACTGGTGGTGCTGGTCCGGGTGCGCACTGAGAAATACCAGGTCGTTGTGAAATCGCCGCCCGCGCCCGCGGTCGGTGATGCGCAGTCCGAACAGCGTGGTGTAGAACTTGCTCATCAGCTCCATGTCGCGCACAAAAATGCCCATGTGCGAGAGCTGGGGCGCGTCATTGGCAGGCATGGGACGGTACTTTCGAAACTTGCACGATGTTCGAATTATCCGGTATTATGGTTTGCACCACGGCACTGTTTGCCGCCTGTCTGGGCTGTTAGGCCCTTCTGAATTGCCTGCCATGGCCGCCGCCAGAAAAAAGAACTTCCTGCTGTTTGTGACCGACCAGCAGCGTGCCGACCATCTGGGCTGTTATGGCAACCGGCAATTGCGCACCCCACATATCGACGCCATTGCGGCGCAGGGATCACGCTTCAGTCGCTTTTACGCGTCCAGCGCTGTCTGCATGGCCAACCGCGCCACCCTGATGACCGGGCGCATGCCGTCGGTGCATGGCGTTCGCTCCAACGGCATTCCACTGTCGCGCGACCACACCACGTTCGTCGAGCTGTTGCGTGCCGCCGGCTATCAGACCGCGCTGGTCGGCAAGTCGCACCTGCAGAACTTCGGTGAAGACGCGCCCCGCCGGCCGGTATGGGTCAACCACAATGGTGGTGATGCGCCGCCTCCCGAACTGCGCGACGCCCACAAAGCGCGCCGCGTCGGACCTGACTATGAAGGCGAGTGGACGCCACATTTCGAAGCGCAGGCGGACTACCGCACACCGACCCCGTTTTATGGTTTTGACAGTGTGGACCTGTGCACCTTTCACGGCGACAACGTGCGTGGCGACTACTCGCGCTGGCTGGAGCAGCAGCACCCGGGCTCGGACGCGCTGCGCGGGCGCGCCAACGCCACGCCGGACCCGCGTTACGTGGCACCACAAGCCTGGCGCACCCGCATACCCGAGGCGCTTTACCCGACCAGTTTTGTCGCCGAGCACGCCATAGCCCGGCTGCGCAACGCAGCGCGCGTCGATGCACCGTTTTTTATCCAGTGTTCGTTTCCCGACCCGCACCATCCGTTCACGCCACCCGGCAAGTATTGGGACATGTACGATCCGCGGCAGATCGACCTGCCAAAGTCATTTCACGGTGCCGGCGCGCCCGACCGCAGCCCGCTCGTTGCGGCCTTGCGCCGCGCCTCGGAGCATGGCGAGCTCAATCGCGAACACAGCTTCGCCATGACGGTTTCCGAGCGCGAGTGCCGCGAGATGATCGCCCTCACCTACGGCATGATCAGCTGCGTCGACGATGCGGTGGGGCGCGTGATGCAGACACTGCGCGACCTCGCCCTCGAAGACGATACCGTGGTCATGTTCACCAGCGACCACGGCGACTGGATGGGAGACCACGGCCTGATGCTCAAGGGCCCGCTGCACTACCAGGGCGTGATCCGGGTGCCGTTTATCTGCAAAATCCCCGGGTCAGCCGCGGGTGTCCACCATGCGGGCCTGGCCGGCACCATCGACATTGCCGCGACCGTGCTCGACATCGCACGCATCGCGCCATTCAACGCCATCCAGGGCAAGACCCTGCTGCCCGCCATCGACGGCGGTGCGACACCTGCGCGCGACGGCATGCTGGTCGAAAACGAGGCCGCATTTTTCCAGTTCGGCACCGGCCGGCGCTTTCGCGTGCGCACCCTGGTCACCGAACGCTGGCGCCTGACCCTGTCCGACGTGGCCGGGATCGCCGAGTTGTACGACCTGCAAAACGACCCGCTGGAGCAGACCAACCTGTGGGATGCCCCCGCCAGCCGCGAGGTGTTGCCCGGGCTGCTGCACCAACTCGTCCAGACCATGATCGAACACCAGGACCTTGCCCCCCTTCCCACGGCCATTGCATGAAAGGAATCCCACCATGTCCTCACCCATCACCCGCCGCGACGCACTGACCGCCGTTGCTGGCAGCCTCGCACTCGGGGCCACGCCGGCCCATGCGCAGACGTACCCGGTCAAACCGATCCGCATCCTGATCGGCTCGGTCGCCGGCGGCAGCGATGACGCCTTCATGCGGGTGCTGAGCGACAAACTCGGCAGCGCCATGGGCCAGTCGGTGGTTCTGGAGCACAAGGCCGGCGCCACCGGCGTGATCGCCATGGACACCCTGGCCAAGGCAGCACCCGACGGCTACACCCTGGCGCTGATGTGGATGCCGCACACCATACAGCCGGCAGTACTGCCGACCATGCCGTACGACACGGTGAAAGACATCGCACCCGTGATCCAGCTCGGCTGGGGCTACAACATACTGATCGCCAACAAGGATGCACCCTTCAACAACGTACAGGAAATGATCACCTATGCCAGGGCCAATCCGGGCAAGGTGGCCTTCGGGTCCGGCGGCAACACCACGCCCGCGCATCTGGCCGGCGAATACCTCAAGCGCCTGGCCAAGGTGGACATGCTGCATGTGCCCTACCGTGGCCTGGCGGTGGCTATCCCCGACTTGCTGGCCGGGCGCATCCACATCATCATTGGCGCCACCGGTGCAACGCTGCCGCTGATCCGGGGCAACCAGGTCAAGGCATTTGCCACCACGGCGCCGATACGCATGCGCCTGTTGCCCGACCTGCCGACGTTTGCCGAGGCCGGTTTCGACATGCCCCTGCGCGACTGGCGCGGCATCGTCGCGCCAGCGCGTACGCCGCGCCCCATCATCGACCGGCTCAATGCCGAGATTTCGAAGATTCTCACCAGCCCGGAGTTCCAGGCACAAAGCGACCCGCAGGGCATTGTGGTAGCTGGTGGTACACCGGAAACCCTGGCCGCGCTGGTCACCGCCGACATGGCGCGCTGGGCCACCCTGGTCAAGGAAACCGGCATCAAGGCCGATTGAGCGCGCTGGCCATGGTGCACCACCCACGCCTCCCATGCGACTAGCGATCATTGGTGCCGGCGCCGTGGGTGCGTACTTTGGGGCACGCCTGGCCGCCGCCGGCAATGAGGTGGTGTTCGTGGCCCGTGGTGCGCATCTGGCGGCGCTGCAGGCCCGTGGCCTGATGGTGCATGGAGCGCGCGGCAAACACACCGTGCCAGGCGCCGCGTTTGTCGCCGCCGGCGCGCCGATCAAGGCGGTCGATGGCGTGTTGCTGTGTGTCAAGCTGTATGACCTGGAAGGTGCGGCGGAGTTGGCGCGCCCCCTGGTGGCGCAAGGCGCCTGGTGTGTGACGCTGCAAAATGGCGTCGACGCGCAACACCGCGTCGGCGCGTTGCTGGGGGGAGAGCATGTGTTGGGCGGGATCGCGTTTGTATCGGCGCTGATCGAGCACCCGGGTGTGGTGCGCTACACCTCGGATATGTCGTCCATGGTCTTTGGCGAGCTGGATGGCCGCCTGAGTGATCGCGCGCTGGCACTGCAGGCGGTGTGTCGTGCCGCTGGATTCGATGCACAGGCCTGCCCCGACATCGAACTGCGCCAGTGGACCAAGTTTGTCGGTCTGGCAACCAATGCGGCGCTGACCAGCCTGACGCGCCAGAACGCGGCCTACTGCTACCACGACCCTGTGATGCTGCCGTTCGCCCGGGCCGCTATCGCCGAAGCCGAAGCGGTGGGCCGCGCAGCCGGTATTGCACTGGCCGCCGACATTGCGCAACACACACTGGGTTTGCTGCAGGGCTTCCCGCCGGGCATGTATGCGTCGATGTACCACGACCTGGTGGCAAACCGCCGGCTGGAGCTGGACAGCCTGTCTGGCCACCTGGTGCGCCTGGGTGCACAACTTGGCGTGGCAACCCCTGTGCACGGGCTGGCCTATGCCTGCCTCAGACCCTACGCCGCGGGCAGGTGAGGTTATGGCGGACAAAATGGGCAGAGCCGCCAGGAAGACGCCAGACGACGTGATCGAGGCCACCGGTTCAAGCGCGCCGTTGATCGAAGATTTCGAGGTCGATGCCGGGTCGAGCTTCCTGACGCGGGTGCGCGAAGACATCCTGAACTGCACACTGCGCCCGGGGCAGCGCCTGCGTTTTGCCGAACTGCGCGAGCGCTACCAGGTGAGTGTGGCGTCATTGCGTGAAGCGCTGTTCGTGTTGTCGGCCCAGGGGCTGGTGCAGTTTCGCTTGAACCACGGCTTTCGCGTCGCGCCGGTGAGCCTGGCGGACTTGCTCGAAGTGGCCGAGCTGCGCCTGAACATCGAGATCAAGACCCTGCAATCGGCGATTGCGCATGGCGACGACAGCTGGGAGGCTCGTATTCTGGGTGCGCACCATCTGTTGCTGATGGTCGAAGACAAGCTGCCGCCGAGCCAATGGAATCTCGACCCCCTGTGGTCACTGCGGCACCGCAGGTTTCACGCAGAACTGGCCTCCGGCTGCCCCTCGCAATGGATGTTGCATTTTCGCGCCCAGCTGTTCGACCAGGCTCACCGCTACCGCCGCCTGGCGTCCCACTTCGGTGGCGATTGGGGCGGAAAACGCGGTGAGCACCACGCCATTCTGAAAGCCAGCCTGGCGCGCAACAGTGAAGAAGCCTGCGCGCTGGCCGAACAACACATCCTGCAGGGCGTCCACGGAATCCGTGCCCACATCCCCGGCTGGTCCGGCAATACGCCGGGCAATACGCGCCGGAGGGCCAGCCGATGAGCCGCGACGACGACTTTGTGGTGCCGGTGTCGGAGCATCTGCGCGCCATGAGTCGCTTTGTGCCGCCTCACCCCACCGCGGTAGCCAAACACGACTTCGGGCCAGGCGGCCTGGTGATGTTGGCGTCGAACGAGAACCCGCTCGGACCCGGCCCGCTGGCGCGGCGTGCCGCCGCCTTGCCAGAAGCGGCGATAGGGCGTTACCCTGACAGTTCGGCGGTGGCACTCAAGGCACGGTTGGCGTTGCACCACGGTACGTCCGCGGCACATGTGGTGCTGGGCAACGGCTCGGACGAACTGCTGTCGCTGCTGAGTCTGGCGTTGCTGCAACCAGGCACCAGTGGCGTCTATTCGCAATACGCCTTTGACGTCTACCGCCTGGTCGTCAACGCCCGCGGCGCCCGCGGCGTCGTGGTGCCGTCCCCCGACTATGCAACCGACCTGGCCGGCCTGCTTGGCGCCATCTCGGCCGATACGCGTATCGTGTTTGTGGCCAACCCGAACAACCCCACCGGCAGCTGGCACGACAACCAGGCCATGCTGCGCTTTGTGCAGCAGGTGCCGCGTGAGGTGCTGGTCGTGCTCGACGAGGCTTACGACGACTACCTGGAGGAGGCCGATCGCTCGCAGGCAGACCGCTGGTTACCCATGCACCCCAACCTCGTCATCACCCGCACCTTTTCCAAGGCCCATGGCCTGGCCGCATTGCGCGTGGGTTACGGCCTGATGGACCCACGGCTGGCCGCGGTCCTCGAAACACTGCGCTCCCCGTTCAACGTCAACACGGTGGCGCAGGCCGCGGCACTGGCTGCGCTCGAAGACCGTGCACACATCACACGCACCCGCACGCTCAACCTGGAACAACGCGCGGCGCTCGAAACAGGGTTTCGCCGGCGCGGCGTGGTGACCATCCCGTCGCACGGCAACTTCGTCACTGCCGATGTCGGCGATGCGATCGCACTGGCGACAGCTCTGGCCTCCCGCGGGGTGCTGGTGCGCCCGCTGGCCAACTACAAGTTGCCCGGGTGGATACGCGTTACGACGGGCACGCACGAGCAGACCGAACGCTTCTTCACGGCGTTCGACCAGGCGCGCGCCTGAGGAGTGCGCGCGCCTGCTGCGGACTGCTCGGCCTACTCGGCCTTGAATCCGGACGCCTTGATCGGCGTTTCCCAGCGCCGGTAATGCGCGGCCTGCACAACGGCCAGCTGTGCCGAACCCGCATGGTTGGGCACCAGTCCGAATGACTGGATCTTCTCCTGCACTTCCGGTGCGCGCAACGCCTCCGCCACCGCGCGGTCGATCCGCGCCACCACGTCGATTGGCATGCCTGCCGGGCCGTACAGGCCCAGATACCCGTCAGCCACCACATTGACGCCCGACTCCACCAACGTCGGGACGCCGGGCAGCGAACGCGATCGCTGCTCCCCGGTGACGGCCACGATGCGAACCCGGCCGGCGCGGTGGTGTTCAATCGTCTCGGTGGCAGTGTCGACCATCATCGGCACCTGGCCGGCCACCAGATCCTGCGCCGCCGGCGCCCCGCCCTTGTAGGCGATATGGGTCAACGGCACACCACTGGCCTGCGCAATCAGCAATCCGGTGAAATGCGGCACACCGCCTGAACCGGAGGTCGCGTAATTAGCCTTGTCGGGGTTGGCCTTCATCCAGGCCAACACGGACTTCAGGTCGCCCGGCGGTCCGGATGGGCCGACGCTGACGGCAAAATCGAAGGTCGACACCCTGGCAATGGCGCTGAAGTCCTTGACCGGGTCATAACCAATGTTCTGGTACAGCCAGGGCAGAAACACCATGGCGCCGCTGGGCGTCAGGACCAGGGTCTGCCCGTCAGGCGCGGCGCGCCTGACCTCGGCCAGCGCAATGCGCCCGATTGCGCCAGGTTTGTTTTCCACGATCACGGGTTGCCCCAACGACAAACGCAGTTTGTCGGCCAGCAGTCGGGCAATGACGTCGGCCGAGCCACCGGGCGGGAATCCCACCAGCAACCTGATCGCGCGCTCCTGGCCCCAGGCCGACCGTAGCGGCAGCGCGGCTGCGGCGCCCATCAGCGCCGCGTTGAAGTGTCTTCTTTTCATGATCTGTTCTCCAAGGATGCATCGGGCAGATACTGCAGCAAAACGGATCGCAGGGCGGTGTCTGGCCGGGCCGGGTCCAGCAGCGCGGCGACGTAGCGGTCCGGTCGCACAAGGTAGGCGACCGGCCGCCCTGGACCAAACGCCGCTGTGCCATCATCCTCCAGCCGCACGTCGTCGGCAAGTTGCGCCTGTGTATCGCCGGCAGCCCGGACCACCACCACGCGCACCGCCATGCGCTGCAGCAGCACGTGACTGCGCAATGCGTGCACCACCGCAGGGGGCGCGCCCAGCACCACCAAGGCGAACCCCTCACCCAACATCCTGTCCAGCAACACCGTGCTGCCGTCGCTGCGCACCACCCGGGGCTGCGGCAACAGACGGCCGACCACGCTCGACTCGGTAGGTGCATGTTCATGCCGCACCAGTCCCTTGGCCAAGAACGGCTTGGGCAAATGGCGTTGCAGCGCAAAGTAGCGCCGCACCGAAGGTATCGCTTGCAGCAGCGCAAACACGAGATCACGCAGCAGCGCCCTGGGCACCGAGTCGATGTTGACAATGCGGCTGATACGCACCGAATAGCGGATGATGGCCTGGATATGGTCGCGCCGCTCCAGATCGTAGGTAGCCAACAGGGCGGGCGCGGCCTTCCCCTGTAATACCAGCCACACTTTCCAGGCGCAGTTCAACGCATCACGTGCGCCAGAGTTCAGGCCTTGGGCGCCCTGCGGCGGCATGAGATGGGCGGCGTCACCCACCAGAAAGACGTTGCCGCTGACAAAAGACGCCGCCAGACGCTCGGAGTATTCGTAAATGGCGCTGCGTACGATGGTGAAAGGCGGTGGCTGGAAATAGCTGGGGAACAGGGAGCGCACGCCCGCAGGCGTCACCACGCGGGCCGGATCATCTCCCGGCAGCAGTCGAAACTCGAAGCGTCGCCCGCCAAACGGCGACGGGATGCTGTTCCAGGGGCGCCTCGGGTCACAATAATATTTGGTGAACGGGCTCTGGTCGGCGTAGCCCTTCACATCCACCACGATGTGCGGCACCGGCAGCTTCTGCCCGTCAAAAGCAATGCCCAGCGTTTTGCGAACCATGCTGTGTGCGCCATCGGCGGCAAACAGGAACTGGCAGCGCACGCCAGCGATGCGGCCGGCAGCGTCGCGCAATTGCAGCGTGACGCCATCGTCTGCCTGCGCAAAAGCTTGCAGTTCGGTCGAAAAACACAGTCGCACGCAGGGAAACCGCGTGGCACCACGGCACAGCAGGCGCTCGAATTCGGGCTGCACCATGGCACTGCGGTTCGGGTAGCCGTTGGCCGTCACGACACCTTCCACCTTGACCAGCGCACGGCGCAGAAAACTGGAGTAGTAATAGTTACCCACAGGACCAAACGATTGCTGGCGAAACTCGTCGGCCAGACCCACCCGGTCCAGCAAACGCATGAACTCGTCGTCGATGAAGATCGCTTTGGGCGACGCCGAGGTATCGGCATTGCGCTCACACAGCAGGGTGCGCACGCCCCAATGACCAAACAGGTTGGCCAGCAGCAGGCCGACCGGCCCGCCCCCCACGACCGCCACATCAAACTCCTGCCCGGCCAGCGGTTCGCCGACCGGAGCTGATGTGTGGGCCAATGGCATCAGAACGCGCTGTCGGGGTCTTCGTCTTGCACCGGATTGGCGAGCCGGCCGACACCGCTGATCTCCACCTCGACCCTGTCGCCGGGCTTGAGAAAGACCGGCGGCTTGCGCTTGAAGCCGACACCACCCGGCGTACCAGTGGCAATCACGTCACCAGCGCGCAGTGGCGTCCACAGCGAGATGTACTCGATCAGCGCAGCGATCGGAAACAACATCAGCCCGGTGTTTGACTTTTGCCGTTGCTCGCCATTCACGCGCAGCATGATGTCCAGTGACTGTGGGTTGGGCACTTCGTCCGCCGTCACCAGGAACGGGCCAAACGCGCCCGTGCTGTGAAAGTTCTTGCCGGGCGTGAACTGGGTGCTGTGAAACTGCCAGTCGCGCACACTGGCGTCGTTGAAGCAGGCATAACCGGCCACGTGCTGCATGGCGCGGGCGGCCGGGATGTGGCGCCCGGGTTTGCCTATGACAACCGCCAGTTCGGCCTCCCAGTCCAGGTTGTCCGAGACGCGGGGGCGGATGATGGGTTTTTCATGCGCGGTGAGCGAGTCGAAGAAGCGCGGGAACAACATCGGCCTTTGCGGCATGTCCTTGCCGGCCTCGATGCGATGGTCATCGTAGTTGATGCCGACGCAGATGATCTTGGGCGGGCGCGCAAGCACCGGCAAATAGTCCAGCCCGGCCAGCGCCACGTCGGGCTGGGCACTGGCCAGGAACACCTCCAACTCGGGCAAGGCAGCCTGCTCCAGTGCCGACAGCAGATCAGGGCAGCGGCCACCGAGCGCTGCGCTGAAGTCCACCACACCACCGTTCTTGACGGCGCCGTAGCGCGCCCTGCCATCGAGCATAAAACTGACCAGCTTCACACGATTCTCCCGTTATCCAAACACCGCATCAACGCACACCATCCTGCCCCTGCACCTGCTCGGGACGCAATCCACCGACCCGCGCATGGGCCCGCGGACCGGTCCCCATGACCAGCGCAAAGACGATTTCGTCCGCCCGTGGCGCATCATGGATACCCACCTCGTAGGCGTTGAAATGGCTGCGCATGGACGAGGCATTGATGTGGCAGGTGGGTATCAGCAGCCGCGCACCAATGGGCGCCACCACCTTGTTCGAGGGGACGATGGCGCGGGCGTCGCCCAGTATCTCCCGCATGCCCATGCCGCCGGGGTTGTGCCAGAGTGCGCCATGCTCGAGTTCGCCGGCCGTGCCGACAATGGCGCCCTTGCCGTAGGTGACGATGCGCGCTCGGTCACCTCCTGCCATCGCCTGGACCAACGACAGCGCCAACTCCCTGGCGAGCGGACGAAGCTCCTCCATGAACCACTCGATCTGCTGCACATAGGTACCGGCAAACGGATTGCGCACCACCGCCATCGCGGCGCCCTGTTTCAGCGGCTCAGCAAGCGGCGGACCACCGTCGTGCAACACATATTCAACCGTGGTGGAATATTTACGGATACTGGGCGCCACGGTCACCTCCTGCAAATGGCAAGCCGGCAACCGCCGACAACACCGGCAGCCACGCCAGCGCACGCCCATGATAAGCCAAACTTCGAAACTTTCTGTAGTTTCGAAACTTTGCACACGGCAGGGCACAGCGCCGCGAAGCTGTCGCTAGATGAGCCCCGGATAGGAACCGCCATCGAGCTGCAGGTTTTGCCCGGAGATAAAACCCGCCTGCGCGCTACACAGGAAGGCACAGGCGTCGGCAAATTCGGCCGGTGTGCCGAAGCGTTTCGCCGCCACCGTCTGGGCGATACGCCGACGCGCCTCGGCCAAGTCCATGTTCTGCGCCTTCATCATGCGCTCGGCCATGAACTGCTGCCGTGGCGTGTCGACGCGTTCCGGCAGCAGGTTGTTGATGGTCACGTTGTCCGCCGCCGCTTCGAACGACATGGCCTTGGCAAAGGCTGTCACCCCGGTGCGCGCGGTGGTGGAGAGGGCCATGTGCGGGCGCGGGCTCTTCACCATGGCAGACGTGATGTTCACGATACGTCCGAACTTGCGCTCCCGCATGCCCGGCAAGAAGGCCCGCATCAACAAGATTGGCGCCAGCATGTTGGCCTCCAGTGCCGCGATCCAGGCCGCATGGTCCCAGTCGGCGAGTTGACCCGGTGGCGGCCCGGCATTGTTGTTGACCAGGATATCGGCCTGCGGACAGGCTGCCACAATCGCATCGCGCCCAGCCTCGGTGCTGATATCGGCCACCACACCCGCCACCGCTGCACCTGTGGCAGCCGTGATGGCGGCCCGCGCGGCATCGAGGCGCCCGACGTCTCGGCCATTGACCAGCACCAGGCAGCCTTCGCGCGCCAGGGCAGTGGCGCAGGCCAGGCCCAGGCCCTGGGACGATGCGCAGACGACCGCGCGTTTTCCGAATATGCCAAGGTCCATGGGGTCGCCTTGTGAAAAATGAGCATGCTACGCCGCCAAGTGTCCCCGCGTGGCGAACACTGGATTGTCCAACAAGGCGTCGGCAGCGACCAGTCGCCACCGATTGGGTGAAAATGCCGGGATGCAATTCAACTTCATCGCCAACGCGTCAGTAGCCTCGGCGTCTGGCCGTACCATCGCCGTCATCGACCCCTCGGATGGCCAGGAGTTCGAGCAGCTGCAGCGCAGCAACGCGCAGGACATCGACGCAGCGGTTTTGGCGGCACGCCATTGCCGCGACACGTTGTGGGGCAAGCTCAGCGCTGCCGAACGCGGCCGTCTGTTGATGCGCCTGTCGCAGAGCATCACCGACCACGCGGATGAACTGACTGCGCTGGAACAGCGCGACTGCGGCAAGCCTACCCGGCAGGCACGTGCTGATGCATTGGCGCTGGCGCGGTATTTCGAGTTTTACGCCGGCGCCTGCGACAAGCTGCACGGCGAGACCATTCCTTATCTGGACGGCTACAGCGTGTTGACCTGGCGTGAGCCACACGGTGTCACGGGACACATCATCCCGTGGAACTACCCGATGCAGATATTCGGGCGCAGTGTCGGTGGCGCATTGGCCGCCGGCAACGTGTGTGTGGTGAAACCGGCGGAAGACGCCTGCCTGTCGGTGCTGCGGGTTGCGCAACTGGCGGCGGAAGTCGGTTTTCCGGCCGGCGCGATCAATATCGTGACCGGGTACGGCCACGAAGTCGGTGAGGCGCTGGCGCGCCATGCCGGCATCGACCACATCAGCTTCACCGGCAGCCCGAAGGTTGGCACGCTGATACAACAAGCCGCTGCCGAGCGCCATTGCCCGGTGACGCTGGAGCTTGGCGGAAAAAGCCCGCAAATCGTGTTTGCCGATGCCGATCTTGACGCCGCCATCCCCGCCATCGTCAATGCCATCGTGCAGAACTCGGGCCAAACCTGTTCGGCCGGTTCCCGCTTGCTGGTGCAGGAAACCATCTACGAGTCGCTGTTGGCGCGACTGGGTGACGTGTTCGCCAAACTGCGCGTCGGGCCGGCCGCGATGGACCTTGACCTGGGACCGCTGATCCGACAGACCCAGCAACAACGGGTGTGGGATTTCCTGAGCGACGCGCAGGTGGCCGGCATCGGCATGGTGGCGCAGGGGCAGATCGTGGACGAAGCACCCGATAGCGGCTTCTACCAGGCGCCCACCCTGCTGCGCGACGTGCCGGTCTACCACCGCATTGCGCAAGACGAGGTGTTCGGCCCGGTGCTGGCAGCCATGTCATTTCGCGACGAGGAACACGCCGTGGCGCTGGCCAATGCGACCCAGTTCGGCCTGGTGGCCGGTGTATGGACCCGCGATGGGGCACGCCAGTTCCGCATGGCGCGGCAGTTGCGCAGCGGACAGGTGTTCATCAACAACTACGGCGCCGGTGGTGGCGTGGAGTTGCCGTTTGGCGGCGTCAAATCCTCCGGGCACGGCCGCGAAAAAGGCTTCGAGGCGCTGTACGCGTTCACCACGCTGAAAACTGTCGCCATCCGGCACGGTTGAAGGCGGCCGCCCGCAGCACAACGGAACCGTTTTATTCAACACATTCCAGGGGAACCCATGCGCGTCAATCACAAGTCCATCATCATCACGGGCGCTGGCGGCGGCATTGGCGAGGGCATTGCGATGCGCCTGGCGGCCGAAGGCGCACGGGTCATCGTCAACGACATCAACCCTGCAGCGGGTGAACGCGTCGCGGCGGCCATCCAGACCCAGGGTGGCAAAGCCAGTTTTATCGCCGCCGACGTGACGCGTGACGCCGACATGCGCGCACTGGTCGCCGCCACAGTGCAGCTGCATGGCCGCCTGGATGTGATGGTCAACAACGCCGGCTGGACACACCGCAACCGCCCGGCGCTGGAGGTGAGTGAAGCAGAGTTCGACCGCTGCTTTGCCGTCAACGTGAAAAGCCTGTATCTGGCCACGATACACGCCACACCGGTATTCCGTGCCCAGGGCGGCGGCAGCTTCATCACCATTGCTTCCACGGCGGGCCTGCGGCCGCGCCCGGGCCTGACCTGGTACAACGCGTCCAAGGGTGCGGCCATCACACTGTCCAAGTCGCTGGCGGCCGAACTGGGCCCGGACAATATCCGGGTGAACTGCATCAACCCGGTGTTCAACCCCGACACCGGCCTGTCGGCCGAATTCGCCGGCGGCCCGCTGGACGAAGCACGTCGCGCCAAATTCCTGTCCACCATCCCGCTAGGGCGGTTTTCCACCGCTCTGGATGTCGCCAATGCGGCGTTGTACCTGGCCAGTGACGAGGCGGCTTTCATCAGTGGCGTATGTATCGAGGTTGATGGCGCACGCTGCGTTTGATCCTCCATGGTGCAGGGCGTCTGGGCCTGCCTGGTCGGCGCCTGGCCTTGCTCAGGCAAAATGAGAGACATGTCCGAGCGCATCATTCCCCTGGTCGACCTGCGCCAAGCGGCGCGGGTGATCCTTGTGCCCACAGTGCGGCATGCCAGCAACGGCCTGCTGCAGGACACCCGCGGTCGGCCGTTGCGGGACCTGCGCATCAGCGTCACCGACCGCTGCAACTTCCGCTGCAGTTATTGCATGCCCAAGGAGGTGTTCGACCGCGACCATGTCTACCTGCCGCAGTCCGCCCTGTTGAGCTTCGAGGAGATCACCCGTCTGGCGACGCTGTTTCTGGCGCACGGCGTGCGCAAGATCCGCATCACCGGCGGCGAGCCACTGCTGCGCAAGAACCTGGAAATCCTGATCGGCAAACTCGCCGCTCTGCGCACGGTCGAAGGCGACACGCCCGACATCACACTCACCACCAATGGTTCGCTGCTGCAACGCAAGGCGCGCGCACTGAAGGACGCCGGGCTGCAACGGGTCACGGTGAGCCTGGACGGCCTGGACGACCAAGTATTCCGACGCATGAACGACGTCGACTTTCCGGTGGCGCAGGTTCTTGACGGCATCGCTGCCGCACAGGACGCCGGGCTGGGCCCGATCAAGGTCAACATGGTGGTCAAGCGCGGCACCAACGACCACGAGATACTGCCAATGGCCAGGCACTTTCGCGGTAGCGGCATCGTGCTGCGATTCATCGAGTACATGGATGTCGGCGCCACCAATGGCTGGCG
>JANOTG010000577.1:0-3555 GCA_031416215.1 Betaproteobacteria bacterium | reverse complement strand
TGTTTGCGCTGGCACACGGCACGGTGTCATTCGCGGTCAAGGGCGCATTGAACAAACACACCGTCAGCGTCACACCGGCCTGACGTTGGCCCTGCGGATGCTCGCAAACCCTGCGCCGGTCGCAGGGTTTTTCGTTTATCGGCCTGGTTGGGCGACCCGGTGGGCATGGTTCACCTGCGCCACATCCGAGGTTCCATCGTTCTTTGCCAGCGGCCTGACCCTTCGCCTGCACCACCATGAAATTCGTTGACGAAGCATTTATCGATGTCTTTGCCGGAGATGGTGGGGCAGGCTGTGTCTCGTTTCGTCACGAAAAGTACAAGGAGTTTGGCGGCCCCAACGGTGGAGACGGGGGGCGCGGCGGCCATGTGTTTGCGGTGGCCGACCCCAATCTGAATACCCTGGTGGATTTTCGCTTCTCGCGCCGGCATGCAGCCAAACGCGGTCAACACGGCATGGGTTCGGACATGTTTGGCGCAGCCGGTGACGACATCGTCCTGAAAATGCCAGTCGGCACTGTCATCAGCGATGCCGAAACCGGGGAAGTCCTGTACGAGTTGCTGGTACCAGACGAGGTCATCACGATTGCGCGCGGTGGTGACGGTGGCTTCGGCAACATGCGGTTCAAGAGCGCAATCAACCGTGCGCCCAGGCAGAAAACCCCGGGATGGCCGGGTGACAAGAAGAGCCTGAAACTCGAACTCAAGGTGCTGGCCGACGTCGGCCTTCTCGGCATGCCCAACGCGGGCAAGTCGACACTGATCACTGCAATCTCGAATGCCCGGCCGCGTATTGCGGACTATCCATTTACGACACTGCACCCCAACCTGGGAGTCGTTCGTGTGGCGCCGGAGCAGAGTTTTGTGGTCGCAGACCTGCCCGGCCTGATCGAGGGTGCTTCCGAGGGGGCCGGCCTGGGCCACCTGTTCTTGCGCCACCTGCAGCGGACCAGGCTGTTGCTGCATGTCATCGACATGGCGCCGTTCGACGACAGCATCGACCCGGTGGCGCAGGCGCGCGCGATCGCGCGCGAGCTCAAGAAATACGATACCGCCCTGCACCGCAAGCCACGTTGGCTGGTCTTGAACAAACTCGACATGGTGGCAAACGCACAACGCGCGGAACTGGTCAGCAACTTGGTTCGGCGTTTGCGTTTCAAGGGCCCGGTATTCGAGATTTCCGCGCTGACCCGCGAAGGTTGTGACCATCTGGTCAAGGAAGTCTACAAACACGTTCATGCGCGGCAATTGGCGGAGCAACCAGCGGCAGCTCCCGATCCGCGTTTTGGGGCGGACGGCTTGTCGTGAGCGCCGGCCAGTTCAGCGCGGGGTCATCCGCGACCCTGCAGTCGCCCGACGGCGCCAGCAAACCGGGTGATTCGGTGATTGTGCGCAACGCGCGGCGCATCGTTGTCAAGGTCGGGTCCAGTCTGGTTACCAACGAGGGTCGCGGCCTCGACGAACAGGCAATTGGCGAGTGGTCCCGGCAGTTGGCAAGCCTCGTCGCCGAACGGCGCGAGGTGGTCATGGTGTCCAGTGGTGCGGTCGCCGAAGGCATGAAGCGTCTTGGCTGGACTACCCGTCCGCGCCAGATTCATGAGCTGCAGGCGGCCGCCGCGGTCGGCCAGATGGGCTTGGCGCAGATGTACGAGTCGAAATTGCGGGCGAATGGCCTGGGAAGCGCCCAGATCTTGCTGACACACGCCGACCTGGCCGATCGCGAACGGTATCTCAATGCCCGATCGACGTTGCTGACGCTGCTCAAGCTCGGTGTGGTACCGGTGATCAATGAAAACGACACGGTCGTCAACGACGAAATCAAGTTTGGCGACAACGACACACTGGGCGCGCTGGTCGCCAATCTGGTGGAAGCTGATGTGCTGGTCATCCTGACCGATCAAAAAGGCCTGTATGCGGCCGACCCGCGCAAGAATCCCGATGCGCGGTTCATCCATAACGCCAAGGCCGCTGATCCGGCACTGGAACTGATGGCCGGAGGTGCGGGGTCCATGGTCGGCCGTGGCGGAATGATCACCAAGATATTGGCAGCGCGTCGGGCGGCCGGGTCGGGTGCCAGCACCGTCATCGCCTGGGGGCGCGAACCTGACATCCTGCTGCGCCTGTGTGCTGGTGAGGCGATCGGCACCTTGCTGGTGGCGCAGACACAAAAGCTGCAGGCCCGCAAACAATGGATCGCCGACCACCTGCAGTTGCGCGGCTCGGTCACCGTCGACGCCGGCGCGGTAATCAAGCTGCGTGACGAAGGGAAGAGTCTGCTGCCAATTGGAATGACCGCGGTCGAGGGTGACTTTTCCCGCGGTGATGTGATCTCGGTACGTGATGCATCCGGTATCGAAGTTGCCCGGGGCCTGGCCAACTATCCAAGCCACGAAGCGCGGCAGCTGTGTCGCCAACCGTCCGCTGCGATCGAGCGCCTGCTTGGCTACATGGCCGAGGCGGAAATGCTGCATCGTGACAATCTGGTGTTGACACGATGACGTCCTGCCAGGGTGTCAGTGCTTGGAGCCCTCGGGTGTCGCCGCTTTCAGCTTGCGGATGATCGCCGCGACGCTCGACGATGCAGCAGCGCGTCCGTCGCAGGCCCCCTGGCGTGCAAGTGCCAGGGAGTGGGCAGACGCCTGGTTGCCACTGAGGGCGCGCCACTGGGGGTCGCGCACCGGATTCCAGCTGACGCTGCTGCCAGACCTGGCATAGGTCTTGACCTCTCCGGTCGGGCAACGCAGACCTTCGTACATCGCCTGCGTGTGTCCATCAGGCGAGATTGCAACGATGACGTAACGCACCAAACCGTCTGGCGTGATCTGCAGAGTCTGTGGGTCGACACCAAACTGCGTGGATAGATAACGCGGCATCTCCAGCTTGATCAGCCGGTCGGTCCGGAACACCGGCGGTGGCGGGACTTCGGTCTCCTTCCAATCCGGGTCCTGGTCGACAAGTTGCGCGCCAGCGGCAGCGCCAAGCAGCAGCAACACGGCAGCCACCAGCGCCCGCTCAATTGGCATGAAAGTCTTCCTGCGATCCGGGTGCGGCGTTGGTTTGTGGATCCGGCTCGAAGGTCGCACCCGGCGGCAGCTCAAACGATGAGCCCGGCATCTGCTCTGCTGCGCAGTGCGCGTCCGCGTCACGGTTACGCGTGCTGTTGCGCAGATAACGGTTGCGCACCTCGCTGCGCGGCACATAACGCGACAACTCGGTCAAGGCCATTTCGTAGACCCCGCGCTTGAACTCGACCACCATGTCCAGCGGAACCCAATAGTCGTTCCAGCGCCATGCGTCGAATTCAGGATGGTCGGTCGCGCGCAGGTTCAAATCCCAGTCATGGCCGACCAACTGGAGCAAATACCAGATCTGCTTTTGCCCCTTGTAATGTCCGCGTGCATCGCGCCGGATATAGCGGTCCGGCACCTCGTAGCGCAACCAGTCTCGGGTGCGGGCGACAACGCAGACATGCTCCGGCTGGAGCCCCACTTCCTCGTGCAACTCGCGGTACATGGCTTGTTCGGGTGTTTCACCCCGGTCAATGCCACCCTGCGGA
>JANOTG010000576.1:0-1503 GCA_031416215.1 Betaproteobacteria bacterium | reverse complement strand
CCGAGGTGTTCGACATGCCGCTGGAGTTGTCGGCACAGGTCGAGGCCGCCCCGGCCCTGCTGTTTGCCGCGCGTCGCCTGCTGGCGCAGTTGCAGGTGTGGTTGCAGGCGCGCCAGCGCGGGGTGCTGGCGCTGGAGCTGGCCTGGGAGATGGATACGCGGCGCAACACCGCCAGCCATGGCAGCCTGGTGCTGCGCACGGCCGTGCCCACGCTCGACATGTTGCATCTGCAGCGCCTGCTGTCGGAGAACCTGGCACACACCACGCTGCCAGCGCCGGTGCTTTATTTGCGATTGCGCTCCGTGGAGACGGCACCTCTGCCCTGCGCCAGCGCCAGCCTGCTGCCCGATGCGCTGCGCACCGGCGACGGTCTGCACCAGTTGCTGGAGCGCCTGAGCGCACGGCTGGGGCCGGAGCAGGTGCTGCGTGCACAACCCCGCGCCGACCACCGGCCCGAACACATGCAGGCCTGGGTGGTGGCGGCGCAAGACAGCCCGCTCACCACTGCTGCGGGCCAGGGTGGCGTGGCCGCACCGCGTCGCAAGCCTAAAAGCGGCCTGTCAGTAGCTCCTGCGTCGGCCGATCTGTACCCCACCTGGCTGCTCGCCACCCCGCTGAAGCTGGCTGTGCGCCAGGACCGCCCGCTGTACCAGGGCCCGCTGACCCTGCTGGTGGGGCCGCAGCGGCTGGAGGCGGGCTGGTGGGGCAGCGGTGCGGCAGTGAAAAACGTCGTCACGCTGCGCGACTACTTCGTGGCGCGCAGCGCGCAGGCCGGCTTGTTGTGGATCTACCGCGAGCGTTTGTCAGTGGACAGACAGTTGACAGACCAGGCAGCGGAGCGGTCTGGCAGCCATTGGTATCTGCAGGGGCTGTTCGGGTGATGCGCCTGCCGCGCCGCTCGATGATTTCAACACTTGGCAAAGGTATTTTATGTTTATACAATAAATATTGTGAACTACGAATTCGATCCTGACAAGGACGAAGGAAACTTCGAAAAGCATGGCTTGTCGCTAGCCGATGCTGATGGCTTTGAATGGGAAACCGCCGTGGTTCGAGAGGACAGGCGAAAGCGGTATGCCGAACCCCGTTTTGAAGCGAAAGGGTATATCGGAGAGCGCTTGCATGTCATGGTGTTCTGCCTTCGCACCCATGCGGTGCGTGTCATCAGCCTGCGCAAGGCCAACCCAAGAGAGGTGAAGAGTTATGCCGAAACTTAAACCGGGGACCATCATCCCCACGGCCGACGAGGCTGCCGCCATCAATGCAGGCATCGCCGACGACGTTGAGGCGCGTGAACTCGGCAGCGATTGGCACAGTGAGGCGAAGCCTGCCAGCGAAGTATTCGCGCCGAAGACCTATGCTGCCCTGGCAGCCATCAAGCGTCCACGTGGTCGCCCGAAGGCCGACGAAACCAAGGTGTTCACTGCGATTCGCCTTGACGCTGACGTGCTGGAAACATTCAAGGCTACCGGCAAGGGCTGGCAGACCCGCGTGAATGCCGCC
>JANOTG010000575.1:0-2934 GCA_031416215.1 Betaproteobacteria bacterium | reverse complement strand
TCAACGTGATGGACGGTCTGGACACCTATATCGACGACTATTCCGTGTCCGATCCGATTCCGGTGGCGATGCTGCGCCAGATGGCCAGCGCCAAGTTCCTGAACCTGTTCGCCGACGCGGACGAATCGGCGGCGCCAGCGGTGGCCCCTGCGCCTGCCGAGCCGACAAGGGTAGATGCCGATAGCGCCGCGGGCCAATTGCTGGCACAGTCACCAGAGACGCCGCAGACACCGTTGCAGGCTGCCTTCCTGATGCCCGACGCCGTCCCGGTGGCGGCACCGGCGCCCGAACCAAAGATTGCCCAGATCGACCATGACCATCCTGATTTGCGACTGCAACCAGACCATGCCGCTGCAGCCGGCCGAGCTGGGCGCGGCCCTGCATGAGGAACTGACACTGCATTCGGCCCTGTGCCGACGCCAGGCGGCCGCCTTCCAGCGGGCGGTGTTGACGGGCGAGGATCTGGTCGTTGCCTGCACCCAGGAGAAACGCCTGTTCTCCGAACTCGTCGCCCAGACAGAAGGGGCGCGGCCGGTCGCCGAGCAGGCCATTCGCTTCGTCAACATCCGCGAAACCGGCGGCTGGAGCAAGGACGCCGCCCGTGCCATGCCCAAGATCGCCGCGCTGTTGGCGGTGGCGCAGTTGCCGGAGCCGGAGCCGGTACCCACGGTTACTTTCAAGAGCGCGGGGCGGCTCTTGATCATCGGCCCGCTGGACGAGGCGGAGCGGATGGCCGGACTGCTCGACGATGCGCTCGAGGTGACCCTGTTCGTCCAGGGACCCGGTGGCGCGGGCGGGATGCAGGAGCGGCGTTATCCCGTGCTTGCCGGCCATATGAATGCGTTGTCGGGCTGGCTCGGGGCTTTCGAACTGCGCTGGTCGCGCGACAATCCGATCGACCTGGATCTGTGCACGCGCTGCAACGCGTGCCTGGTAGCCTGCCCCGAGGGCGCCATCGGGCTGGATTACCAGGTCGACAGTGCCCAGTGCAAGGCGCACCGCAGCTGCGTCAAGGTCTGCACCGTGGCAGGCGCGATCGATTTCGGTCGTGAAGCACAGGAACAGAGCGAAAAATTCGATCTGGTGCTCGACCTGCGCGCACCCGGGCAGCAGGCTCCGGCGGCCAGCCACTTCGCGCAACATGCGCCACCCCAGGGCTACTTCAGGTTGCCCAGCCCGAGCGCGGACGGCCTGTCGTCGCCCACACAGATACAAACCCTGCTCCGGCTGCGCGGCCTGGTGGGTGAATTCGAAAAACCCAGGTTTTTTGTCTACAAGCAAAAGTTGTGTGCCCACAGCCGCAACATGCAGACCGGATGCGATGCCTGTATCCGTGTCTGTTCGACCGCCGCCATCAGCAGCGATCCGGCGCGCCAGCAGATCAAGGTCAATCCGAATCTGTGCGTCGGCTGCGGCGCCTGCACCACGGTCTGCCCGAGCGGGGCCCTGACTTTTGCGTATCCCAGTGCCAGCGAGCAGGGCGTGCGGCTCAAGACGCTGCTGTCGACTTATACCCGGGCTGGTGGCCGGGATGCGGCGATCCTGCTGCACAGTGCGCAGGACGGAGCTCGGCTGCTCGAGGACTTCGGCCGCGCGGCGCGGACGGATGCGGCGGTCCATGGCATCCCGGCGCGCGTATTGCCTCTCGCGCTGTGGCACACCGCGTCGACCGGGCTCGATGTGTGGCTGACGGCCATGGCCTACGGGGCGTCCCAGGTCTGGGTGCTGATGACCGCCGAAGAGGCCCCCCAGTACCGAGATGCGGTGCGCGCACAGATGGACGTGGCCCAGGCGGTGCTGCATGGCCTGGGATACACGGGAACACACTTCACGGTCCTGGATGCCGGCCAGGGACGCGACTTCGCAGGCCTGGACAAGCTGCTGCGGGTGCCACCGGCGCGCGGCGTGGCGCGCCCTGCCGGGTTCGCCGTGCAGCCTGACAAGCGCGCGACGGTGGAACTGGCGCTGGCCCACCTGGTGGCGCAGGCGCCGGCGCCGGTCGACGAGATCGCGCTGGGCGCCGGCGCGCCTTTCGGCAGCCTGGAGATCAACAAGGAGGCCTGCACCCTGTGCCTGAGTTGTGTCGGCGCCTGCCCGGCCCAGGCGCTGCAGGACAATCCGCTTGCGCCGGAGCTGGGTTTCATCGAAAAGAACTGCGTGCAGTGCGGCCTGTGCGTGTCCACCTGCCCGGAGGATGCGCTGCGACTGCAACCTCGCCTGCTGCTGGCGCCGGAGCGCAAGCAGGCGCGCGTGCTGCATGCTTCGCCGCCGTACGCCTGCATCCGCTGCAACAAGCCGTTCGGCACGCTCAAGGCAATCGAGTCCATGCTGGGCAAGCTGGCTGGCCACGCGATGTTCCAGGGCGACGCCTTGCAAAGGCTCAGGATGTGCGGGGACTGTCGCGTGATCGACCTCTATTCCTCATCCAACGAGACCCGTATCACCGATCTCTAGCACCTGCCCACACCATGAACCTCACCTCTGCCACTGTCCCCGGCCTGGTCGCCGTTGCCGGATCGGCGGCCCTCGATGAAGAGATCGCCCGCGCCGAGGTCTACGGCCTGCTGTCCGCGTTGTACTACGCGGCACCTGCGGCAGAACTGCTGTCGCAATTGCGGGTGGCAGTCACGGACAGCCCGGCGCCGGGCGGTTTTCTGGAGGCGCCTTGGGCCGCCCTGGTGGGGCAATGTCGCAGGCTCGACGACGGCACCATCGCTTTGGAATACGACGCCTTGTTTGGTGGCGTGGGCAAGCCGGAAGTCGCGCTCTTCGGCTCGCACTACCTGAGCGGTTTTCTCAACGAAAAGCCGTTGGCCGCCCTGCGCGGCGATCTGGCGCGCCTGGGCCTGTCGCGGGCCGAGGCCATGTCCGATACCGAAGACCATGTCGCCTACCTGTGCGAGGTGATGCGTTACCTGATCGCCGGCGACGACG
>JANOTG010000574.1:0-11233 GCA_031416215.1 Betaproteobacteria bacterium | reverse complement strand
GCTACGGCGCGTATGGGTGGACCAAACCGCTGCCCAACTGCGCGATCTGCCCAGCGGTCGCCTGGTGCGCGCCTGCGGCATCGTGGTGATGCGCCAGCAGCCGCAGACCGCCAAGGGCGTGGTGTTCGTGACGCTGGAGGACGAGACCGGCAGCGTGAACGTGATCGTCTGGAAAAGCCTGCGCGAAAAACCGCGCAGCGAACTATTACATTCGCGGCTGATGGCGGTCTACGGCGTGTGGCAGCGTGATGAGGAGAGCGGCGGCGAGGTGCGCCATCTGATCGCGCAGCGGCTGGTCGATCTGACGCCGCTGCTGGGCGGGCTGCGCTTGCGCTGCGGGTTCTGCATCTGGTGCCGGGCCCGGCGCATGGCGCAGACGGTTGTCCGCTTGGTCCACCACGTCATCCCCCATGTGCTGGTGCGCCAGTGGGTGCTTTCTCTGCCCATCCCGCTGCACCTGCTTTGACCGTGTTCGACTCTCTCCTGTCTTCCTCAAACGCTTTCTGGCGTTGCCTTTCCTGGGTTCGATCGGCGCAACTCGTCGTCGGCAGCGACGCGTGAGGTGCTGCAGGTGCCGGTCTGTAACGGCATGTTCAATTTTTGGCGCGACGTCGGGCCGCCTGCGCTGGTGGATGTCCGCGCGGTTGACGTGTTGTGCCTCGACGGGCTTCGGTGCTCTTTGCCGAGGGTGAACTTTCGGTCATCCATACAAAACTGCGCTGCAAAAATTCGCCACGCTCACCCGTCAGAATGGCAAAGAAGGCAACGATCTCCAGGGGAACGGAGTGGCCGAGTTGGTTCAGCGGCACGAGTCTGCCGCAGGCCAGATCTTCCTGGATCAGCGAGGCAGGTAACCAGGCTGCGCCCTGACCGATCAATGCCAGCTCGCGTAGCCCCATTGCGAACTCGCTCACACAGCGCACGATCACCTGTTGCCGACGCATCAAATCGGGCAAGGCTTCGGCGCGCACTGCATGACCAAAGAAGCTGTCCGGCGGATAACAAAGCATCGGTACGCGGTCCCCTGCCGCGACCGAGCGCAACACTTTGTGCAATTGCGGGCTGGCCACGAGCTTCAGCTCATCCTGACCGAGTACGTGGCGCAGCGCCAATTGAGCCGAGATGTTGCAGGGTGACTGCTGCGTCTCGTAGGTGATCAGTATCTCGGCCTCGCCACGCAACAGCAACGCAACGCTGTCTGAGCGGTTCTCTGATCGAATCCGGAAGTTCTGGTCAACGCCCAGATGTCTCAGCCGGGTAAGAAAACCGGGCACATACGCTGCTGCCAGCGTGTGTTGCGCAGCAATGGTGATGCCCACGCTGTCCAGCGACTCGGACTTGAGAATGGCACGAAATTCATAGATACGCGCCACCAGGTGGCGGAATTCAAGTTGGTTGTCCCTGGCCACGGGAGTGAACTGGAGTGGTTTTCGGCTGCGGTCGATAAGGGTCACGCCCAGCCAGTCTTCGAGCATCTGAATGCGGCGCGAGAAGGCTGGTTGAGACACATGCCGACGCGCGGCGGCGGCCGAGAAGCTGCCCGTCTCGATCAGTGCAATGTAGTCGTCTAGCCATTTCAGTTCCATCGCCGCAGCCCCCCGGATGCGGATATTGTCGCCGGCCGTTCGACTGGCACGGCCGCGGACCTGGGCCATTTCAAGGGCTGGCGGCGGCTTCATCCGAGAGCAAGAACTCAAGCACCAGTGTGTGAAACAACGCTGCTCGCTCCAGGTGCAATGCGTGGGAGCACGCAGGCAACACGGCAAGGCAGGCGCAGGGGATGGTGCGCCAGAGCTTTTCAATCTGCGACCAAGCATAGGAACGGTCACGCTCGCCCCACACCACCAAGGTAGGCTGTTGAATCGCGCTCAGACGGTCGCGCCCATCCCAAGCCTCCATGGCGATCAGGCCGGCGTGTGCCGCCTGTTCACTGGCGCGGGTGGCCAACGTGGCCAGTGACTGGAATGCTGGGGAGGCCTCGTTGTCGAGCAACCAGGTCGCACAAATGCGCCTGGCGGTGTTTTCCACACCATCTTCGGCCAGTCGTTCGCGTGACCGCGCCATGGTCTCGAAGCGCCCGGGAATGCTGCCCTGCGGCCCGGTCCCGTACAGCACCAGTTTGCGCACCCTGGCCGGCGCGAGACTGACGATTTCTTGAGCCACCATGCCACCCATGGAGTGGCCCAACAAGTGAAAGCGGTCTATACCCAGCTGATCGAGGGTGAACAGCACGGCTTGGGCATGTGCGGCCATTTCGGTGGGGGCAGGCAGGTGGTGGGCGTCGCCGTAGCCGGCCAGATCCACAGCGATGACATCAAAGTGTTGGCTCAGGAATTGAACCTGTGCGTCCCACTGGCTCGAACCACCCAGGTACCCGTGCACGAGCACGATGGCGAGCCCTGCACCCATCCGCCGGTGAGGCAGGACAGACAGCGTCACCCACGCCCTTTCCAGGGCACGACACGACGCTCGACAAAACGCACCAAGTGGTCAAAAGCGTAGGCAATCGCCGCTATCACAACAATGCCCATGATGACGATGGGCGTCTGCAAGAATCTGGAAGCGGACAAAACGGTGTAACCCAAGCCGGAGGTCGCGGCGACCATTTCAGCAGCCACCAGCGTTGTCCAGCCAAAACCGATGCCAACGCGCATGGCGGTAAATATTTCTGGCATGGCGGACGGCAACACCACCATGCGAATCACTTGCCAGCGCGTCGCGCCGAACGAATAAGCCGCATGAATCTGCTCAATGGCGGCAGACTTGACGCCTGCACGCGCACCCAAAGCCATCGGTGCGAGTACCGACAGGAAAATCAGCAACACCTTGGACAACTCATCAATACCAAACCAGATAATCATCAGCGGCAGGTAAGCCAGTGGCGGAATCGGGCGATAGAACTCGATCGGCGGATCAAAAATGCCGCGTGCAACCGGGCTCATGCCCATCGCAATGCCAAGCGGAATCCCTACCACACAGGCCAGCAAGAACGCACCAAAAACCCGCAGCGTGCTGACCCAGGTGTGTTCCCAAAAACTGGCTCCGGTAAAACCCTCTTTCAGCATGGTCAAAAAAGCCTCGACCACGGCCACCGGAGACGGCAGGAACAGCGGCTTGACGACGCCGAAATAAGTGACGAGCCACCAGAAGAGAATCAGGCCAACAATAACGACAGCGCTGATTTTCAAGCTGTCACCCTGGCCAGGTACGCCATATATTTCACCCGGCTTGGCCGGTTTTGCCTTCATGAGGCCAGCCCAGAAGGTGGTGCCAGAATTTGTGCGGGGTTCACTCATGAAGAGCTCCTGCTTCATCAGCAAAGATGATCTGCAAAATCTCTTCTCTGAGGGCAATAAAATCTGCAGACGCTTTGATAGCCCTTGCGTTGCCGGTTTCAAAATAGCGCCGGCTGAATGGCAAGTCGAAGACATGCGAAATGCGTCCGGGGCGAGGCGACATCACTATCAGCTTGGTGCCCATGAACAGGGCTTCCTCCACGCTGTGGGTGATAAAAAACACCATCTTGCCGGTGTCGCGCCAGACTTTCAAAATCAACTCTTGCGCGCGCTCGCGCGTCAGCGCATCCAGTGCGCCCAGCGGCTCGTCCATCAGCAAAATAGCCGGGTCACTGGTCAGCGCCCGGGCAATGCCAACGCGCTGCTGCATACCGCCCGACAGCTCATAGGTGGCCGATTGCTCAAACTGCTCAAGGCCGAGCAGCTTGATGAAGTCTCGCGCAATGCCTTCGCGCTTGGCTTTGTCGTGGCCCTGAATCTTCAGGCCGAAGGCGACGTTGTCCAGCACATTGAGCCAGGGCAACAACGCATGCTTTTGAAACACCACCGAACGGTCAGCACCGGGCCCTGTGACGACGCGGTCATTGAGAGAAATTTCGCCCTCACTGGGTGCCATGAATCCGGCAATCAGATTCAGCAGGGTTGATTTGCCGCAGCCCGATGCGCCCAATGCCACCACAAACTCTTTCTCATGAATCTCGAGGTTGATGTTTTTCAGCGCGTGAACGGACGGTTTACCGGGAACCGGGTAGAACACCGATGCGTTCTTGATGGCAAGTGCTGTCATGGTGGGCCTCAAGTGGTTTGTGGCGCGTGCTGACCCGGCCCGAACCGGTCAGACCAGCACGCGAACCGTGCACACAGCCGACTACTTGCCAGCGGCGGCTTTGGCGAACTCGGAATTCACGAACTTGGTGTAGCTGTCAGCCGCCGCGTTGATGCGGCCAGCACCCTTGAGGAAGTCGGCGGTGGATTTAATCGTGGTGGCTGCACCGCCGCCCATCCAGGCTGCCGACATGTTGAGCTCACCATCGGGGTAGATGGCACCGTCCAATGCCGCCACGACAGCAGCGGGAGTAATGCCGACATTGGTAGCCACCGCTTTGACTTTGGGTGAATCTGCGTTCCACGCGGCCTTGTTCTTGCTGTAGTCGCCATTGATCTCGTTCATGGCTTTGAGAAAGTTGATCAAGCCGGCACGGTTGGCCGCAGCGAATTTGTTGGTGGCGACCCAGCCATTGAAAGTGGGGAAGCCCGTTTTGGCGATGGCACCTGCAGTCGTCATGACCTTGCCGTTTTCGCGAATCTTGGCCTGGACCGGATACCACACGAACGCTGCATCGACCGCGTTTTGGGCCCACGCAGCGGCGATTTCCGCGGGTGACATGCCGACGACCGTCACATCTTTCTCCGTCAGGTTGTACATCTTCAATGCGCCCATCAGTGAGAAGTGCGCTGTGGAGCCGATTGGCACCGCAATGCGTTTGCCTTTCAGATCGGCGGGCTTGTCAATGCCTGCGCCATTGCGGGTAACCAGTGCCTCTGAACTGTCAATGACCTTGCCCACGGAAACCATCTGGTAGTCCAGGCCAGAGCTGAGTCCTGCTGAAAGGGGCGAAGAGCCAATCTCGGAAATCACAATGCCACCAGAGGCCATGGCCGCGTTAACCTCAGCGCCTGAGGCGAATTGGCGCCACTCGATGGTCCAGCCAGTGGCTTTTTCAAGCGTCCCGTCGGCAACGATCGCCTTGTAGGGTGCCGGGTCGCCAAAGTGACCAATGATGACCTTGGTTTGCGCCACGGCTTGAGAAGCCATGGCAAGGGTAAAGGCTGAACTGATGAAAAGGGTTTTAAGCAGTTGCTTCATGGTGTTTCCGGTGAGTAAAAAGGAAGTGCCGATGTTTGGGCGGATTGAAAAGAACCCACCTCCGGGCCCGCACGCGGGTTAAAAATATTAGAGCAAGAATGGTGCCAGATCGATTCCTCCTTGTTGCTCTGGCCCCACGAAGTCTAAAGCCAACACAGCTTGGGCGTCGACTCTGAAAGGGCTTGATTTCAAGATGTCGGCAGGCCAAAAGCGTCGGGATAGCCGAACAACGCAATGGATCCACCTGTGTGAAGAAAGACAACGTTTTCGTCTTTTGCGAAATGGCCCTTGCGAACCAGATCGATCAAGCCGGCCATGCCCTTGCCCGAATAAACCGGGTCAAGCAGGATGCCCTCGGTCTTGGCCAACAACGTGACTGCTTCCACCATGCCCGGCGTCGGAACGCCGTAGCCGCCACCCACGTAGTCGCAGTTGGCTTGTACCGATGCGCGAGGCAGCTCACCAGCCAATCCCATAAAAGCCCAGGTGCGGCAGGCTAAATCGTAGATCATGCTTTCTTGTTTTTCTCTCGGCGCGCGCACGCCAATTCCAAGCAGCTGAATCGCACTGTGCATGGCTTGAATACCGACCACCAAACCGGCTTGGGTGCCTGAACTCCCGGTGGCGTGTACCAGGTGGTCGATTCGCAGGCCCAACTCAACCGACTGGTTCACCAACTCCAGCGCCGCATGGACGTAACCCAGCGCGCCGACCGGATTCGAGCCGCCGCCGGGAATCACATAGGGTCGATGGCCAGCGCGCTCCAACTGCCGTGCCACAGACTCCATCTCGGCATGCATGTCACTACCGCCGGCGCGGCGCTCTACCGTGGCGCCATGCAGCCGATCGAGCAGTACGTTGCCATTCTCTGTGTAATTGAACTGCTTGTTGCCAGTGCGATCTTCCAGCAAGATGTGACATTGCATGCCCAGCTTGGCGGCAGCGGCGGCAGTTTGACGGGCATGATTGGACTGTGTCGCGCCCTGCGTGATCACAACGTCAGCCTTTTGCGCCACTGCTTCGGCCATCAGGTATTCCAGTTTGCGCGTCTTGTTGCCACCGCTCGACAGGCCGGTGCAATCATCGCGCTTGATCCACAAACGCGGCCCACCAAGCAGTCGCGTCAGGTTATCCATGGGCTCCAGTGGGGTGGGGAAATGACCGAGTCGGATGCGGGGGAAGCGGGCGAGGTCCAATCAACGTCTCCAGGTAGTTGCTTGGCCATGCTAATTTCCAATGGCGACTCCGTCCAATAGATTTAATGGGGCCTATTTTTCATTTTTCGCATACAGCAAGCGCGACGCCGGGGAGTTGCCGGCGACGCTACATTGACATTTTGGGTTACGGACAAAAATCGCCTGATTCAGGCAATTCGAACCGCCTTACAGCGCCGCATCCATCGCATCCAGCAGCCGCTGCCGCCGCGGGTCCACCCCATCCTCGAAGGCCAGCAAGCGGTTGGTGACGAACGCGAACCCCAGCCGCCGGGACGGATCGGCAAAACCCACCGATCCGCCCCAACCGGTGTGGCCGAAGTTGCCCTTGCCCACCGAGCGGCCGAAACCGACCGAGTCGACGCGGTAGCCTGCGCCGAACACCGTGGCGCCGAGCGTGCAGGCGTCGATGCCACGGAAGCGCTCGCGGGCCGCAGCCGCGATGCCGGCCTGCGACAGCAGCCGGTGCCCGCCAAGCTCGCCGCCGATCGCCAGCGTGGCGTACAGCCTGGCCAGGGAGCGCGCGTCGGCATGGCCGTTGGCGGCCGGAATCTCGGCCGCGCGCCAGGCGCGGGCGTTGGGCGTCTGCGCAAACAGCTCGGGATTTCGAAACGAATAGGGGTAGGCGGTCTTCCCGCCGGCCACATGGGCGACATAGATGCTGTCGTCGCCCGACATCTCGGCCACCCGGTGCTCCTGCTCGGCCGGCAGGCCCACGTAGATGGACAGGCCCAGCGGCACTGCAATCTCGTCGGCGATGAAGCGACCCAGGCTGCGGCCGGTCATGCGGCGCACCACCTCGCCCAGCAGGTGCCCGAAGGTCATCGGGTGGTAGACGCAGCGGCTGCCGGGCTCCCACAGCGGCGCCATGGCAGCCAGCGCCGCGACGAAGGGCGCGCCGGCATAGACATCCTCGAGGCGCATGTCCACCGTGACACCGTCCAGTCCGGCCTGGTGTGACAGAACCTGGTTCAGCGTGATCGCGCCCTTGCCGTTGGCCGCGAATTCGGGCCAATAACGGGCCAGCGGCGCGTCATAGGCCAGCAGGCCGCGCTCCACCAGCATCGCCACGGCGGTGGCTACCACGCCCTTGGTGCAGGACCAGACGTTCACCAGCGTATCGTTCTGCCAGGGCTGGCTGCGCGCCAGGTCGCGATGACCGCCCCAGAGGTCGACCACGCATTCGCCGTCCACCCAAATCGAGATTGCGGCCCCGTGCTCCAGCCCCTCGTCGAAGCTTCGCGCGAACGCGGTGCGTACGCCGTCAAAGCGGGGTGTTGTGAATCCGTGTGTCATGCAAGGGCCCTCACAAAAAGCCTGACCTCGAACTACGCGACGATCCATCGGTGTCGCTGCGGTAAAGTGCATTGTCGGACAGCATCGCGTATCTCGCAGCTGGCCTAAAACTCTCGAGACGCCACACCATGCTGACTCAGCCAAAGACGCTTTATGCGAAGAGCGGGCGCTACAACATCGCGTACCAGGTGGTCGGGCAGGGGCCGCTGGACGTGGTGCTGGTGCCGGGCTTTGTCTCGCACCTGGAGTATGTCTGGGACGACCCGCAGATGAGCCGCTACTTCACGCGGCTGGCGTCGTTTGCGCGCCTGATCCTGTTCGACAAACGCGGAACCGGCATGTCCGATCCGGTGCCGGTGCAGGACCTTCCGACGTTGGAAGAACGCATGGACGATGTGCGCGCCGTCATGGACGCGGTCGGCGTGCGTCGTGCCGCGCTGATCGGAGTCTCCGAGGGCGGCCCGATGTGCGTCCTGTTTGCCGCGACCTACCCGGAGCGCACGGTTGCCCTGGTGCTCGCGCATACGTTCGCGCGTGGCGCGTGGGCGCAAGACCACCCCTGGGGTGCGCGCCCGCAGCAGCAGGCGGCGATGCTGGAACGATTGGAAAGCGGCTGGGGCAGCGGTGTGCTGTTGGGTGCGTTCGCTCCATCGCAGACAAACGACAAGGACGCGCGCGAGCGCTGGGCCCGGTTTCAGCGGCGTGCCTCCAGCCCGGGCGCGGCAGCGGCATTGGTGCGGATGTTGTTCGAGATCGACGTGCGGGCCGTGCTGCGAGCCATCTCTGCCCCGACGCTGATTATCCACCGTGACGGCGACCGGATGTTTCCCATCGAAGGTGCCCGCTGCATGGCGCAGCAGATCCCGGGTGCGACGCTGCGGGAGTCTTCAAGTGCCGACCACTTCTTCTGGCTCGGTCCCGCAGAGCAGGAACTCGATGAAGTCGAGCTGTTCCTGACCGGAGAGCTGCACGACCATGTGACGGACCGGGTCCTGGCGACGATACTTTTTGCCGACATTGCCGGTTCGACCGCCCTGGCGGCTGAGCTCGGCGACCGTCGCTGGCGCGAATTGCTGGAGGGTTTCTACGCGGTGGTGCGCACCCAGTTGCTGCGCTTTCGCGGGCGCGAAATCGACACGGCGGGCGACGGGCTGTTCGCCGCCTTCGACGGACCGGCGCGGGCCATCCGCTGTGTTGTCGCCGAAGCAAATCGGACCCATGTGCCGACTTTGGCCTGACCCACCATGACGGGCCGTTATCCCGCACCCAGGAACGATTCCGAGGGCACCGCGCTGGGTCACTGGAAATCGGCAGCCTGGGTCAACCTGACGTCGGCGTCAACAGGTGCCCGCCTGAAACACCGCATCAATATGTAAACACGTGAATAATGGCCTGTTACCGAGAATTTCAGCGGCGGGCGGCGACAGCGGCCGCCTTTGGTTCTGGTACTTCACAGCGCGACCCAAATAGGCCCGCCGCTGTTGGCCCGTCAGGACATCAGAACTTGGCCGCGCGCAGCTGGCCCCGGACGGCGCCACTGGGGAACTCGGTGTTGTGCACGTTAACGTAGTAACTCTCGGGGTTGGCCAGGATGTCAGCCACGACGCTGTCGCCCACGGGGAACTGCGCCGGGCGCAGGCGTGCATCCAGACAGTCGGCAGCCTGCCCGTCCTGCGGCCAGGCCAGATTGGCGACGACCGGGCCGTTCTCGCCCGCTTTGCCCTTGTGAATATGGGCAGCGCGGCCGTTGCCCGGCGCCAGCTCGAGTTCGGCGATACGCTTGACTTGCAGGTTGTAGCAGAGCACGCGCGAGTTGTCGGTCTGGCCGACGGAGTCGATGCTGAACACGTAGAACTCGCCGCGCCCGTTTGGGTCGCCGACAATGGCGTTGTTCCCGCTGGTGTTGACTTCCTGGCGGCCGTCGAGATCGGCGTTCAGCAACGAGTTCAGGTGGCCGGCGATTGCAATTGGCGCAACGAGGGCCAGCGACAGGATAGCCTTGCGGGCCAGCGGTGAGATGTTCTGGAACTTGATCATGGTTTCTTTATATGGATGCCTCCCGGGTAGCAAGAAGAATTTGCGTTGTGTTGCGAAGAAGTCGGCTGCGTCCTTATATCCGGCCTTGATTGCGTGGTCCGTCTGGTTTCCCAGTCTCGCCCGCTGGCCCCGATGCATATCCGCTGACAAGCGCCTCATCTCCTTTGGCGGACTCTTTATGTCCGGCAAACCATGCAGGTTTAGCTCGCCCCGGTCTGACCTGTTTCACATCACTTCACTCTTTACTGCCTCACTACCCTACAAAGACTGACCATATCCTTTCGGTTGGTTGGTTGGTAAATTGGCCACTTCGTCATCAGGCCGGCTGCGGCCTGACGCTTTGGTGTCCGCGTTTGTAATCCTGTTGCTTGGCCGTCACCGCCCAGATCGTGCGCGCCGTCTTGGCAGCCTGCGCCACGATCACTACGTTGGCCGGCCGGCGGCTCTTGATCCCTTCAAGCCAAGGCCCAGGTTGTTTGGAGTGACTCAGCACGCTCCTGGCCCCGTGAATGAGCAACGTGCGCAGGTACGTGTCCCCGCGCTTGGAGATCGGCCCCAAGCGCACTTTGCCGCCTGTGCCCGTTTGTGTCGGCACCAGCCCCAGCCAGGCGCAGAACTCACGCCCGGATTTGAAGGCACTGGCTTCCCCCATCGTGGCAATAGCCGCCGTGGCTGTGAGCAAACCCACTCCAGGTATCTGGGCGATGCGCTTCATGTCCGAGTCGTCCTTGAGCTGCAGCGCCAAACGCTTTTCGATCCGGGTCATGTCCTCATTCAGCGCCTTGATGCGTGCCACTTGCTCACGCAGCCCCTCGGCCACCATCTGGGGCAGTTGGGCGCTCAAGTCCGCAAACGCCTGCTCGATCTCACCAAACACAGCCTTGTGGCCTTTGGCAAAGGTGGCACCAAATTCGTACAGCAAGCCCCGCAGCGCATTGACCTGCATGTTGCGCATCTTCATCATGAGCTCACGCTGGCGGTGCATCGTGAGTGTGGCCTGCTGCTCCGTGCTCTTGATACCCACAAACTTGACGCCGGGCTGCTGCACGGCCAGCCAGATCGCCCGCGCGTCCGTGGCATCGGTCTTGTTGCCCGACACGAACGGGCGCACCGCCTTGGCGTGCAGCAAGCGCACCGTGTGCCCCAGCGCTCGCAACTCGCGCCCCCAGTGGTGTGCGCCTCCACAGGCCTCGATGGCAATCAGGCACGCTGGTTTGTTCACAAAGTGCTCCAGCACCCGCGCGCGCTTGACCTGCGTGTTGATGATCTCACCCGTGCCCATGTCCACCGTGTGCAGCTGAAACACATGTTTGGCAATGTCCAGCCCAACCACCTGTTGGCCGTTCATGGTGCCGATGATTTGCCCTGCGTTCATTCCTGTATTACGATTCATGACGGATCCTCTATGGTGTTTGTGAAGACCGTGGTCTATCACGCTTTGGGCACTTTGATGCCGTATCCATCAGAGGATCCACCCCGAGTGCTCGGGACTTCTCTTCCTGATAAACGGCTGTTCATCTCAG
>JANOTG010000573.1:0-1541 GCA_031416215.1 Betaproteobacteria bacterium | reverse complement strand
TCTTCATCGCTGGCAAATTTGAGCAGTACAAGCGCAACGTGCCCTACTCTGCGTTGGTACAGGCCTTTTCCGCGCTGGCGCAGCAGCTGGCGGGCGCTTCCGAAGAACAGACGTCGCAGTGGCGGACCAGGTTGAGCGCCGCTCTGGGCGCGAATGCGCGCGTCGTAGTGGACGTGATTGCGGATGTCGAGTTGCTCACTGGGCCGCTGCCGCCGGCACCGGTACTGGGGCCGGTCGAGTCGCGGCACCGTTTCAACACTGTGTTTCGTGATTTTGTCGGCCTGTTCGCCACCCCCGCGCCTCCGCTGGTGATTCTGCTGGACGACCTGCAATGGGCTGACGCGGCGTCCTTGTCTTTGGTCAGCACACTGGCCGCGGACCGTAGCCTGCACCACCTGCTGCTGCTCGGGGCGTATCGGGACAGCGAGACCGGAGGCGCCCATCTGCTCACTTCGGCCCTGGAGGAAATGCGCGCCGCCGGCGTACAGGCAACGGAATTGTTCATCGGGCCGATCACGCTGGCGGACACCAGCGCCATCGTGGCCGACACACTGCGCCTGCCGCTGCCCGACGGTGCCCCACTGGGTGCGGCAGTATTCGCCAAAACCGGCGGCAACCCGTTTTTTGTCCGGCAGTTTCTGCGTGCGCTGTACGACGACGCTCTGCTCGGCTTCAACACCCGGACCGGTCGCTGGGTTTGGGACCTGGAAAAAATCCGCGCCCGCGACTACAGCCAGAACGTGGCCCAGCTGGTGGCCGACCGCATGTCACGTCTGGCGCCAGATACCCGCGCGGCGTTGCGCGTGGCGTCGTGCGTGGGCACGGTATTTGCGCCTCTGATCGTGGCCGCGGTGCTCGGCATGGCACCCCATCGCGTCGCTGCGGCACTTGACGCCGCCGTCGACGATGCACTGGTGGAACCGACCTCGGGTGAACGCTACCGCTTCGTGCATGACCGCGTGCAACAGGGCGCCTATGCGCTGATCGCCGACGACGAGCGTTCGGCGCTGCGCCGCAAAATTGGCCAGGTGATGCGCCGCCTGTTCTCGGAGGCAGAACTCGACGAGGCGCTGTTCGAGGTGGTCACCAACCTGATCGAAGGCATGCCCAGCATCACCGATCCGGCGGAACGCGGCGACCTGATCATGCTGTGTCTGCGTGCCGGCAGACGGGCGCGCGCATCGATGGCCTACGAGGACGCACGCAGCGTGCTGCTGGCTGGCCTGTCGGCCATCGACGCTGCGGCGGCGGAAAAAGCACATGGTTTTGCCATCCGCTGCGAACTGTTCGAATGCGCCTACCTCAGCAGTCGTTTTGCCGAGGCCGACGAACTGTTCGGCCGTCTGGTGCGTGATGCACCCGACCTGATAACCAAGGCACACATCTACAACACAAAGATCCTGGTCGATACCAGCCAGGGCCGCAGCGTTGAAGCGGTTCGGCTGGGCATCGAGGCGGTGCGCGATTTTGGTGTCGTGATGCCCACCCAGCCCGGAATCGCCAGCGTATTGTGGGAGCTGGCGCGGGTGAAGCTGGCACTG
>JANOTG010000572.1:0-12950 GCA_031416215.1 Betaproteobacteria bacterium | reverse complement strand
GCAATATGGTGCCGATTGTCGGAATCGAACTGACGACCTACCGCTTACAAGGCGGTTGCTCTACCAACTGAGCTAAATCGGCGCTGCTGAATTTTACAGGACCGTTGTTGCGCGAATCGGCCGGCGCCGCTACTTCACTCGGGTCAGGGTCGGCTTGTTGCGTGGACCCGGTCGCGGCGGCTCGGGCGGCTGCTCGCCATCGGGTCCCGGGGCACTCGCCAACGACACCAGCTTCACATCGGCGTCAACGCTTCGCCCGCCCGCTGTCGGAGGTATGGCCTTGGACTGCTCTGCGCCGCCACCCGACGGCCCGGCGGACGGAAAGGCCATGCCCTGGCCGTTCTCCCGTGCATAGATGGCTATCACACGGTCGATCGGCACCATGATCTCGCGCGCAGTTCCGGCGAACCGGGCGTTGAACTCGATGAAGTCGTTTCCCAGCTTCAATGCGCTGGTGGCGTCGAAACTGATATTCAGCACGATTTCGCCATCCTTGACGTATTCACGCGGCACCTGCACGGCGTCGTTCACCTGCACGGCGATATAGGGAGTGAATCCGTTGTCGGTACACCACTCGTACAACGCCCGGATCAGGTACGGGCGGGTCGAGGTGGATGCTTGCGCGTCGATCATCAGCAAGCCTGCAGGTCTATTTACGCATGACCTTTTCGGAAGGGGTCAGCGCTTCGATATACGCCGGGCGCGAGAAGATGCGTTCGGCGTACTTGAGCAGCGGTGCCGCATTCTTGCTGAGGTCGATGCCATAGTAGTCGAGCCGCCACAACAGGGGCGCGATGGCCACGTCGAGCATGGAAAAACCATCGCCCAGCATGTACTTGTTCTTCAGAAAGATCGGCGCCAGTTGGGTCAGGCGGTCACGCACATGCGAGCGCGATTTTTCCAGCAGCTTCTCGTTGCCCTTGGCAGCACGCGACTCCAGTGTCGACACATGCACGAACAACTCCTTTTCGAAGTTGAGCAGGAACAATCGCACCCGCGCCCGGTCCACCGGGTCCCCAGGCATCAACTGCGGGTGTGGAAACCGCTCATCGATGTATTCGTTGATGATGTTCGATTCATACAGGATCAGGTCCCGCTCGACCAGGATCGGCACCTGGCCATAGGGATTCATCACGTTGATGTCTTCCGGCTTGTTGTACAGGTCGACGTCGCGAATCTCGAAGTCCATGCCTTTTTCAAACAACACGAATCGGCATCGATGGGAAAACGGGCAAGTGGTTCCTGAATACAGCACCATCATGGTGGGAGACTCCTAAAAATCAAATCACGGTCCTGACGACAAGCCTGTTGCATGCAAGCTGTCGCCGAAACTAAAAAGAGTGGGCTGCATCATGGCAAACCCACTCTGGAAATTCAAGTCCCGTCGTGACGGCGGGCCTTGGGCGAAGTTATTTGACGTCTTTCCAGTACGCCGCGTTCAGGCGCCAGGTGAAAACAGTGAGTATCAGCAGGAACAACATGACACCCACACCGACCCGGGTGCGCGTGTTCTGCGACGGTTCTCCCATCCACTGCAGATAACTGACCAGGTCGCCGATCGCATGGTCGTATTCCAGCGGCGACATACTGCCAGGCGCCAGCTGTTCCCAACCCTTGAAGGTTTTCACGTCCTGCCCGTGGTCTGACTTGACCTCGAACACCGGTTGTCGCGCACCCTGCAGTTGCCACAATACATGGGGCATGCCGGCGCTTGGAAAGGCCAGATTGTTCCAGCCCGTAGCCTTGCTGTCGTCGGGGTAAAAGGTGCGCAGGAAGGTGTACAGGTAGTCCGCTCCGCTGCCTTGCCCGGCGGCCGAGCGCGAACGGGCAATCACCGTGAGATCGGGAGGGTTGCCCCCGAACCATTGCTTGGCCTGTTTCGGGTCGATGGCTGACACCATCGTTTCACCGACCTTTTCGGTGGCGAACAGCAAGTTGTCCTTGATCTGCTGCTCTGTCAAGCCCAGATCGGTCAGCCGGTTGTAGCGCATGTAGGCGGCAGAGTGACAGTTCAGGCAGTAATTGACAAACAGCTTGGCGCCGTTTTGCAAGGCCACCAGATCATTGGTCTTGTTGGGCGCCTTGTCCCAGGTGATGCCGCCGCCCGCTGCATGGGCAGCGCCAACCAGCCCCAGCCAGGCCAACACGACAACCAGAAACTTTGCGCGAATTCCAGCATTCTTCATGGTGCTACTCTCCTGCTCAATGTGCCGCATAGGTGACGCGTTGTGGCACCGGCTTGGGTTCGCCCAGTGTGCTCCACCACGGCATCAGCAGGAAAAAGCCGAAATAAAACAGCGTGCCGACCTGCGACACACGCTCGCCAATAGCCGAGGGAGGCTGCACTCCCAAATACGCCAAGACGACAAAATTCACCACAAAGACCGCATACATCAGCTTGTGCCAGTCGGGCCGGTAGCGTATCGACTTGACCGGGCTGTAGTCCAACCAGGGCAAGAAGAACAGGATGACCACCGCACCGCCCATCACCACGACACCCCAGAACTTGGCATCGATCGCCACCAGCATGGCCACCAACGCGGCGGCGGCCAGCAGCACGACCGGCTTCAGGAAGCCGGGCAGCTTGACCTTGAAAACCAACAACAGGGCACCGACGACTGCGCATGCGGCCAACACATACTTCATCTCGTCGGTGATCGCTCGCAGCATCGAGTAATACGGCGTGAAGTACCAGACCGGTGCAATGTGCAAAGGCGTCTTCAACGGGTCAGCCGGGATGAAGTTGTTGTATTCGAGAAAATAGCCACCAAACTCGGGCGCAAAGAAAATGATGGCGCTGAACACCAGCAGAAACATGCTGACGGCAAAAATGTCATGCACCGTGTAGTAGGGGTGAAACGGAATGCCGTCCAGCGGGTGCCCGTCTTTGCCCTTGGTGGCCTTGATCTCGATGCCATCCGGGTTGTTGGAGCCCACCTCGTGCAGGGCGATGATGTGCGCCGCCACCAGCCCCAGCAATACCAGCGGGACCGCGATCACGTGGAAAGCAAAAAAGCGGTTCAAGGTTGCGTCGCCGACGACGTAATCGCCACGGATCAGCAGTGCCAGATCAGGACCGATGAAGGGAATGGCGGCAAACAGGTTGACAATCACCTGTGCGCCCCAGTAACTCATCTGACCCCAGGGCAACAGGTACCCCATGAAGGCTTCGGCCATCAGGCACAGGAAAATGGCACAGCCAAACACCCAGATCAATTCTCGCGGCTTGCGGTAACTGCCGTAGATCAGACCACGAAACATGTGCAGGTAGATCACCACGAAAAAGGCCGAGGCACCGGTCGAGTGCATGTAACGCACCAGCCAGCCCCAGGGAACATCCCGCATGATGTATTCGACTGATCCGAAAGCAAGAGCCGCATCCGGCTTGTAATGCATCACCAGGAATATGCCGGTCACGATCTGGATCACCAACACCAGCAGGGCCAATGAACCGAAGATGTACCAGAAGTTGAAGTTCTTCGGAGCGTAGTACTCACCCAGGTGCTCGTTGTACAACTTGCTGAGTGGAAACCGGTTGTCAACCCAGTTCAGCAGTTTTTGACCTGCTGGGGCGTTGGGGGAAATTTCCTTCATTTCAGCCACGATGTGCTCCGGTACTGCGGGTGGTCATGTTCTCAGGCCTTCTTGTCTTCGCCGATCAGCAAACGGCTGTCGGACAGGTACATGTGGGGCGGCACTTCGAGGTTGTCCGGCGCCGGCTTGTTCTTGTACACCCGTCCCGCGAGGTCGAAGGTGGAGCCATGGCATGGGCAGAAAAAGCCACCTTGCCAATCGTCCGGCAAGGAAGGCTGCGGGCCGGCCTTGAATTTTTCCGACGGAGAACAGCCCAGATGGGTGCAAATGCCCACTACCACCAGCAATTCGGGTTTGATCGATCGCGCTTCGTTGCGGGCATATTCGGGCGTGAGTTCGTCCGGTTTGCGTTTGGATGCCGGGTCGGCCAGCTGCCCGGTCAAGGACTTCAGCCCTCCAACCTGTTCCGTCGTGCGCCGGACAATCCACACCGGTTTGCCACGCCACTCCACGGTCATCATTTCACCAGGCTTCAACGTCGACACATCGGCCTCGACCGCCGCTCCCGCGGCCTTGGCGCGCTCTGAGGGCAGGAAGCTGCTCACAAACGGTACCGCTGCGAAGCCACCGCCCACAGCACCGACACATCCAGACGCAATGATCCACGTCCTTTTGCTGCTGTCGACTTGCGTGTCACTCATGGGATTCCTCAATGAAAACATCACTATTGGGTCAACTTTGGATTGTAGCTGACGCCCTGCAAGCGGGTTGCGCGGCGGCTCGAGAAACACCTTCGAAGCGGTTGGCTGCGCAGCACAAACTTTACGTTCCGGCGGCGCAATGCGCTGTGATAATCCGCCCCAGCCGCCCACCTGCGGCGACTTCACCACAATCACAGGAGAACCCCATGAGCATGATGTCGGAATTCAAGGAATTTGCCCTCAAGGGCAATGTGATGGACCTCGCGGTCGGCGTAATCATCGGAGCGGCATTCGGCAAGATCGTCGATTCGATGGTGAACGACCTCATCATGCCCATCGTTGGCGCGATTTTCGGCAATATCGATTTCTCGAGCATGTTTGTGGTGCTTGGCAAGGTGCCTGCGGGTACCGCCATGGCGCTGGCCGACCTGAAAAAGGCGGGTGTGCCCGTGTTTGCCTATGGCAGCTTCATCACCGTGGCTGTCAATTTTGCGATTCTGGCGTTCATCATCTTCATGATGGTCAAGCAGATGAATCGCATGAAGAAGGAGGTACCGGTTGCCCCGCCTGCGCCCGTGGCCACCCCGGAAGACGTCTTGTTGCTGCGCCAGATCCGCGACAGCCTCAAGAAGTAGTCCCGGCGCGATTCGTCGTCGCGGGTCATGCGGCGAGCCGACGTATGCCCGGGGCCGGCGACAGCCGGCGCCGTGATTGCAGACGCACGTCAGGCGGGATTGTCTATGTCCACAAAAACATGCTCCAGCGAGCACTGCGCGGCAATATGCGCCGCCACCGCCGGAGCACCATAACGCTCCGTTGCGTGGTGGCCGCAGGCGAGGTATGCCACGCCACATTCGCGCGCATAGTGCGCCTGGGGCTCGGATAACTCGCCGGTGAGAAAAACATCTGCGCCGGATGCGATGGCAGCTTCGAAATACCCCTGCGCCCCACCTGTGCACCACGCGATGTTGCGCGGCGGACGTTCGGGGTTACCCACCAGGGTGACCGGTCTGCCAAGCACGCCTTGCACATGGTCTGCCAGCGCTTGCACATGCGCAAAGCCGCCGCCATCCACGGCTTTGCCCAAAAAACCCAGATCCTGTTCGCCGAACCGGCCCGTCACCTGCAAGCCCAGCACACGCGCGAGTTGGGCGTTGTTACCGAGTTCGGCATGGGCGTCCAGGGGCAGGTGGTAGGCATACAAATTGATATCGTGTTCCAACAGCAGGGCCAGTCGCTGTTTGAGCCAGCCGACCACCCGCCCGTCCTGACCACGCCAGAACAGCCCGTGGTGCACAAACAGCGCGTCAGCGCGCAAGCTGATCGCCGCCTCGATCAGCGCGCGGCTGGCGGTGACGCCGGACACGATCTTGTGCACCTCGCTGCGGCCCTCGACCTGCAGGCCGTTCGGACCATGGTCGCGAAACCGGTCCGGCGCCAACAGCGCATCGAAAGTCCGGGTCAGCGCATGCCGTTCCATCGGGCGATGCTCCTCAAACCGACGGGTGGATCTTCCACACCTTCGCAGCGTCGGTCATGGACACCTGCAAAGAGCAGTCGCAGCCCTTGTCGGCCGCGATCCAGCGCCGCGCCAGGCGCCGCAAAGGATTCGACAACGGATGCGCCAAAAAACGTGCGCCCGGGGGCAAAATGCGCTCCAACAGGAGTACGGGTTGCTCCACCACGCCGCACCGGTACATCCGCTCCGACCTGTTCCAGCGCAGTGCTGCGCAAGCCCCGTAGCGCCGTCGCGAGATCAGAATTCCCAGCGGGCAAGGCGCGACCAGGCAACAAACGCCACAACCGTTGCACGGCGCGGCGAAGGCCGGCTTGGCCGGCGCCTGTGGTTCCACATGGATGGTTTGGTGGTGGTTGTGCATGCTCGCGCGAATTGCCAAGGCTCCCGGCAAGGATACCGTACCTGCCACTTCAGGCCATGATGTGGCACGCCCGGAGTCTGCCCCGCCTACAATTTGACGCATGAAACGACTCTGGTTGCTGTTTTCCCAGACCGCGACGATCGCACTGGCGGCGTTTTTTGTCGTTGCCACACTCAAACCCGACTGGCTCGGTCGCTCCCCAGGCTCGGTACCCGGTGTCATGGCACTGATGCACGCACCAGAGGCGGCGCCTGCGGGCATACCATTGGGCAGTTTTCGACTCGCGGCGCAAAAAGCATCCTCGGCGGTTGTGAGCATCAACACCAGCAAGGCAGCGAACAAGGGACCCAAGGGAAGCGAGCCCTGGTTCCGGTTTTTCTTCGGTGACCAGGGAAATGAGCCCCAGGCCGGTCTGGGCAGCGGCGTGATCGTCAGCGCCAATGGTTTCATACTGACCAACAACCACGTCGTGGAAGGTGCGGATGAAATCGAGGTCATGCTGAATGACGGGCGACGCACTCTGGCAAAAGTGCTGGGGACCGACCCGGAAACCGACCTCGCGGTGTTGAAAATTGAGCTTGACCGCTTGCCGGTGATTGTCATGGGCAGTTCGGATGCTCTGCAGGTAGGTGATCAGGTGTTGGCCATCGGAAATCCTTTCGGCGTCGGGCAGACCGTCACTGGTGGCATTGTGAGTGCGCTGGGCCGCAACCAGTTTGGCATCAACACCTTCGAGAACTTCATCCAGACCGATGCAGCAATCAACCCGGGCAACTCTGGTGGCGCCCTGGTCGATACCCGCGGGCAGCTGCTGGGCATCAACACAGCGATCTACTCACGCTCGGGTGGCAGTCTGGGCATCGGCTTTGCGATACCGGTCTCGACCGCGCAACTGGTCATGGAAGGCCTTGTCAAGGACGGGCAGGTGACGCGCGGATGGATTGGTGTAGAACCCAACGAGTTGTCGGCCGAAATCGCTGAAACCTTTGGTGTCAAGGCGAAGACGGGAGTCATCATCACCGGTGTGCTGCAAAACGCCCCGGCCGCCCAGGCTGGTATCCGGCCGGGTGACGTCATTACCGCAGTCGCCGGGAAAGAGGTCGCCAGTGTGGCGGAGCTGCTGTCAGGGGTGGCCGCCCTCAAACCCGGCCAGGAAGCGCGCTTTCGTGTGCAACGCCAGGACCAGAAGCTCGACATCGGCGTCACACCGGGTGTACGCCCGAAACCACGCAAGCCGTCGCAATAGACGACACAGGCAGCGGGCGACCGTCAGGGTTTTGCTTCGGTTTGCGGCTCCTCTGTCGGCGCCGCTGTGTGTTTGATGAAAAAACGCGCAGCCCAGATGCCCGCCTCGTACAACAAGCACATGGGTATGGCCAACGCCAGTTGCGACACGACATCGGGCGGAGTCAACACGGCAGCAATCACAAATGCCAGCACGATGAAATAGCCACGGAAGTCTTTCAGCTTCTGGATGCTCACAATATTCATGCGTGCCAGCAACACCACCACGATGGGCACCTGGAACGCAACACCGAATGCCAGGTACAGACTCAGGATGGCCTCGACATAGGAGGCGATGTCCGGCGTTGCGGCAACGCTGTCTGGCGTCACCGCCTGGATAAAGGCGAACATCTTGTCCAGCACGAAGAACTGGACAAAACCGATACCCGCATAGGCGAGGAAGCTGCCGAAAAAAATCAACGGCAACGCGAGCTTCTTTTCATGGCCATACAGTCCGGGTGCAACAAATGCCCAGGCCTGGTACATCAGCCACGGCAGCGCCAGCAACACGCCGGCCATCATCAGGACCTTGAGCGGCACAAAAAACGGCGAAAACACACCCACCGCGATGAGCTTGGTTCCAGGCGGCATGTGCGCGCGTATCGGGGCGGCGATCAGGTCGATCAAGCCGCTGGGGGACGGCCAGATGGCCAGCAATGCCATGCATACCGCCAATCCGATCAGGCTGTAGACCAATCGATCGCGCAACTCCATCAGATGCTGGACGAACGGCTGCTCGGTTCCTGCGAGTTCGTCTTTGGGCGTCTGGGGGTCGGTCATCTTTGGGGGCTCGTCGCCACGGCGCAGTTCACTGCCACCGGGACCACGGCAAACGTGCGGGAAGTCAACTTAATTTTTGGGGCCTGAATCTGGCGACCCGGGCCGCGCCCGACAGCGCACGGGTACGCATGCCGGTGCGCGCCTTGAACCAGTTTGGCGTAGCTCCCTGCTTGACGCGCCAGCGCTTGTTCGGATGTCGGTATACCGGATAACTGACCGCTGCCGACGTCGAAGTCTCCAAGGAGGTGCTGCTGGCAGTATCGGTAGCGTCGGCCCAGGACTTTTCGAAGTCACTCGCACCTGCGCTGATGGTGCTGCTGAGGTCCGACGCCGCGGCGCCCACCGTGTCCTTCATTTTCCGGAGTTCGTCGAGCTCCATCGACCGGCTGACCTCGGACTTGACGTCGGCAACATACCGCTGCGCCTTGCCCAACAAGGCACCCACGGTCCGCGCCACTTTCGGCAACTTGTCCGGTCCGATGACGATCAGCGCCACCGCGCCGATCAGCGCCATCTTCGATATGCCAAGGTCGATCACGGCAGGCCTGGCCGGGAATCAGGACTTCTGCCTGGCTTCGACGTCAATGGTGGTCTTGTCGGCTGCGGGTGCCGGCACCGCATTGGCGACCTGCCCCGTCGCCGCAGCCGGCTTCTCCTCGACGCTGGCAGAGCCCTCTTTCATTCCATCCTTGAAGCCTTTGACAGCACCACCCAAATCTCCGCCCATGTTGCGCAGCTTCTTGGTGCCAAACACCATCACCACGATCAACAGCACGATCACCCAGTGCCAAATTGAGAACGTTCCCATGTTTCACTCCTGTTCGGTTATGTCGATTTTAGTCGCCCGGGGCAGCCAGCGGCGAACGCCCTCGCGATCAGCCTCTCAGCCAGGGCCTGGGACCACCCATGACATGGATGTGCAGATGGTGCACCTCCTGCCCGCCCTCGGCGCCAGTATTGCTCACGATGCGAAAGCCCCCCTCGGGGTAAGGCCGGCATCCTTCTTGCAGCGCAAGCCGCGGGGCCAACAACATCATGTGCCCCATCAGCGTCGCGTGCGCCGGTTGTAACTGCGCAAACGACGGAATATGAACTTTTGGAATCAGCAGAAAATGGACCGGGGCCCAGGGATGAATGTCGTGAAATGCATACACCAGCTCGTCTTCGTGGACCTTGCGCGACGGAATCTTGCCTTGGACAATTTTGCAGAACAGGCAATTCGGGTCGTGTTGCATGCGCACTCCTAAGCAGCCACGGCCCGGTTGGCGTTCATGGCGACCATGCCGCGCACGATGCGGTACAAAAACCAGATCGAGACCGCCATCCACGCCAGATAGCCGGGCACCAGCAACAACAGGAACAGTGGCGCGGTAAGCACGTACAGCAGGCCGGCGATCAGTACCGAGCGGATGCGCCAGGAGAAATGGCTCGCCTGCCAGGTGCCAGCGGCCTCGTCCTTTTTCACCAGATCGATCACCAAGGCGACGATCAGCAAGACCGCACCCGCCTGCGCTCCCGGGATGATGGCTCCGACCGCCACGACCAGATGCAGCAGGTAACTGACCCAGCCAATGGTCTTGAGCCCCTGCGCCTTTTCACTGTCCACTGTCACCACATCGATCACGTCAGTCATGTTGGTCCTTGCAAAACACCAGTATCCCGTTCCCGCTGCAGCAGCTTGCGCAGTGCTTTTTCCTCGATTCCGCTGGTACCTTCGCGGCGCTCCAGTTCAGCCAGAACCTGCTCCGGACGCAGACCATAGTAGGTCAATGCGACCAAACAATGAAACCACAGGTCGGCCACCTCTGCCACCAGGTGTGAGCGCGACACTCCGGCATCGGCTCCCTGCGCCAGTACATGCGATACGTCCTTGGCCGCCAACACCACTTCGGTCGCTTCTTCCCCGATCTTTTTCAGGAACGCGTCCGGGCCGCGCTGCAGCAACCTCGCGACATAACTATGATCGGCATCACCACCATGGGCCGCAAGACGGCTTTCGATGACGGTGGCCAGCCGGTACAGGGTGTTCTGGTTTTCAGGCATGGGCGACACGGGCTCATTTGTAGATCAGTTGCGGGTCTTTCAAGACCGGCGCGTCAATTTCCCATGTGCCTGCCACGCTGCCACCGCGTTGTATCTTGAAAAAACAGCTGTGGCGCCCGGTATGGCAGGCGATCGAAGGATCATGCCCGTGTTGCGTCACACGCAGCAGCAGCACGTCGTTGTCACAATCCATGCGGACTTCATGTACGGCCTGAACGTGGCCAGATTCCTCACCCTTGAACCACAGGGCATTGCGCGAACGGCTGAAATACACGGCACGACCCCGCTCGACCGTCTGCTGCAAAGCCTCGCGGTTCATCCAGGCAAACATCAATACGTCGCCTGAGCCGGCTTCCTGCGCGATCACGGGAACCAGGCCCGTTGCATCCCATTTGACTTGATCCAACCAATCCATCCCGGTATTGTCGGCGATTGCCCTCAGGGTCAAACCAGGCCGGTTGCTCAGAGGCGCATCGCGATCCCCTGAGCCGCCATGTGCTGCTTGGCCTGCGCCACCGTGAAATGGCCATAGTGAAAGATACTGGCCGCCAACACGGCGTCGGCACCACCGATGCGTATGCCATCGGCCAGGTGCTGCAGTGTTCCCACGCCCCCTGACGCGATCACCGGCACCTCGACGAGATCCGCGACAGCGCGGGTCAATTCCAGGTCAAAACCTGATTGGGTGCCATCACGGTCCATGCTGGTGAGCAATAACTCGCCGGCACCGCGCCGCGCCACATCCTGAGCCCAGTACAAGACGTCGATTCCGGTGTTGTGCCGACCACCGTGGCTGTAGACATCCCATCCGGCACCGAGCGGCTGCCCGTCGGCTGCCAGACGCCTGCACTCCTGTGGTGAGCGCCTCTTGGCGTCAATCGCCACCACAATACACTGGGCTCCATAACGTTGCGACACCTCGTCGATCAGATCCGGCCGCGCCAGCACCGCCGAGTTGAAGCTGGTCTTGTCGGCACCGGCGTTGAGCAGCCGGCGCACATCGTCCGAACTGCGCACCCCACCACCGACCGTCAGCGGAATGAAGACCTGGCTGGCCACCGCCTCCACCATGTGCAGAGTCAGGGCCCGGTTGTCGCTGGTGGCCGTTATGTCCAGAAATGTCAGTTCGTCTGCGCCCTGCTCGTTGTAGCGTGCGGCGACTTCCACCGGGTCACCGGCGTCACGCAGCGCGACGAAATTGATGACCTTGACGACCCGGCCGCCCGCGACGTCCAGGCAAGGAATGATGCGCTTGGCCAGCATGCGGCTAGCTGGCGTGTCAGCCGTTCAATTCGTCCGCGCGCGCCTGGGCGGCAGCAAAATCCAATTCCCCGGAGTAGATGGCGCGTCCGCAGATCACGCCTTCAACGCCTTCGTTTTCGACTTCGCACAGGGCTTCGATATCCGCCATGCCGCCCAAGCCGCCCGACGCAATGACCGGTATCTTCAGCGCCCGGGCCAGTTTGACGGTCGCATCCACGTTGATGCCGGCCAGCATGCCATCGCGTCCGATATCGGTGTAGATGATGGCCTCGACGCCATAGTCCTCGAACTTTTTCCCGAGATCGACGACGTCATGGCGCGTCAGTTTGCTCCAGCCATCGGTTGCCACCTTGCCATCACGGGCGTCCAGGCCGACGATGATGTGTCCGCCGAACGCGGTGCAGGCATCCTGCAGGAAGCCCGGGTTCTTCACGGCGGCAGTACCGATGATGACGTAGCGCAAACCGGCGTCGAGATAACGCTCGATCGTATCGAGATCACGAATTCCACCGCCAAGCTGTACGTCGACCTCGCTGCCCACACCCTTGAGGATCTTGCGGATCGCCAGTTCGTTTTTCGGGTGCCCGGCAAACGCTCCGTTCAGATCAACCAGGTGCAAGCGCCGCGCGCCCTTGTCGACCCAGGTCCGCGCCATCTCGGCCGGGTCTTCGGAAAACGTCGTGACCTGGCCCATATCACCCTGCTTGAGTCGAACGCAATGCCCGTCCTTGAGATCAATGGCCGGAATTAATAACATGGTGCAGCGTGGGCGAAATCGGGTCAGGGATTCCAGCCTAGGAAGTTGCGATACAACGCAAGGCCGTGGGTAGCACTTTTTTCTGGATGAAACTGGGTTGCGAAAATATTATCGCGTGCAATTGCGGCGGCAAAGCTTCCACCATAGTCTGTCAACCCGGTGTTGTGGCGCGCATCAGACGGTCTGGCATAAAAGCTGTGTACGAAATAGAAGTAGCTGTGGTCCGGCACGCCGGCCCACATGGCGTGTTTGCGGCCATCGTGCAGGCACTGCGTCACCTGATTCCAGCCCATCTGCGGTATTTTGTAGCGGCTGCCGTCCGGCTGCAAACGGCCAGACAGCGAAAATCTCTGCACCGAGCCAGGGAACAAGCCCAATCCCGCAGTACCCGTGCCGCCCCGACTGCCTTCTTCACTGTAGTCGAGCAGCATCTGCATGCCAACACAGACGCCAAACAGCGGCTTGCGCGCCGCGGCATCCAAGACCGACTCGGTCAAGCCGCAGCGATGCAATTCGCGCATGCAGTCGGGTATCGCCCCTTGGCCCGGCAAGACGATACGGTCGGCAGCGCGCACCTGCGCCGGCTCGCTGGATACCAGCACCTGAAAATCCGTCCCGGCCGCGGCGACCTGCACCGCTTGTGCAACCGAGCGCAGGTTGCCCATGCCGTAGTCCACCACCACCACACGGCGCGCCGTCACAACTCAG
>JANOTG010000571.1:0-6049 GCA_031416215.1 Betaproteobacteria bacterium | reverse complement strand
AGGACAGCCGCTGGCCGCTGGCGGTGAGCGGCCTGATCGACGAGCGCGGGATCCGGCTTGCCACCTACAGCTACGACGATATCGGGCGCGCCGTGCAGAGCGAACACGCGCTGGGCGCCGACCGCTATTCGGTGCTGTATGGCGCGTCTGCGGGTGACCCGGTATCCGTGACCGATCCGCTGGGCACCCAGCGTCGTTACACCTACGGCACTGCAGCCAACCGACTGGCCGTCACCAGCGCCGATGCGCCTGGTGGCTCGCCGGGCACCGCTGCTTCCCGCAGGACACAGAGTGCCAGTGGCCTGGTCGAAGCCGAGACCGACTATCTCGGCGTCACGACATCCCGTACCTGGGACGTGCAGCGACGCCTGCCGCTGTCGACCACGCGCGCCGCTGACACGGCGTTGGCGCAGACCACGGTGACCCAATGGCACCCTGTCTGGCGGCTACCCGTGACGGTGACCGAAGCCGGCAGAACGGAGGCGGTCGATTACGACAGCAACGCAAACCCCCTTGCGCGGACGGTGACCGACCACGTCACCGGCATGACACGGGTGCAGCGATGGACCTACAACGGCCAGGGGCTGGTGTCCACCGCCAGCGACGCACTGGGCTCGGTCACCGTGTTTGGCTACGACGAGCGTGGCAACCGTGTCTCGTCCACCGATGCGCTCGGGCGGGTGACGCGTTTTGCCCATGACGCACAGGGTCGTCTGGTGCGCCAGATCGACCCCGGTGGTCTGGTCACCGAGTGGATGTATGACGCCCGCAGCCGGCTCACCATGCACACATCGGGCGGGGAACAGACGCGCTTCGACTATCTGCCCTCGGGGCAGATCAGCCGGGTCACCATGCCCGACGGCACCATCACCTACCTCAGCTACGACGCCGCACAACGCCTGGTGCGCGTGGCCAACAACCGCGGGCATGTGATCGACTATGTGCTCGATGCCATGGGTAACCGGGTGTGGGAAAGCGCTGCCGACGCCTCAGGCAGTACGCCGCAAACCCTGCGCCGCATGGTGGATCGGTTGAACCGCATCGAAGCGATCAGCAATGGCGTCGGTCAGACCACGCGTTTTGCCTTCGACGCCAATGGCGAGCTGGCCAGCCAGTCGGACGGCCTGGGGCAGACCACCGAGCAGCGGCGCGATGCATTGCGCCGCACCACGTCAACCATCCTGCCCGACAACGCGGTCGCCGCCATCGAGTGGAACCCACTCGACCAGCCCGTCCGGTTTACTGACCCGAAAGCGGCCACCACCCGCTTTGCGCCTGACGCCTGGGGCGATGTGGCGCAGGAAGCCAGCCCGGACCGAGGCACCGTTACCCACCAGCGCGACGCTGCCGGCAACCTGGTTGCGCGCACCGATGCGCGCGGGCAGACTACCCGCAACCAGCGCGATGCGCTCGGGCGCCTCACGCGCGTGACCCTGGCCGATGGCGCAGCACAGGAATTCAGGTACGACGAGGCAGGGCAGGTTACCCAGCACAAGGACCCCGCAAGCAGCACCAGCCTGCAATACGACCTCCAGGGCCGCCTGCTGCAAAAGCGGCAGTCGAGGTTGGGTCCGGGCGGGACCTCCACAACCCATGCCGTGGGATACCAATACCATCCCGGCGGCGGGCTCGCCGCAATCACCTACCCCAGTGGTCTGAAGGTCTTGTACAAGCGTGACGCCACCGGGTTGATCTCCGGTATCGACGTGCTGCTGCCCGGTAGCAGACCCACTGTCAGGCCGTTTGTGGTGGATCTGCTGTACACCCCCTTTGGCCAGCCGCGTGCCTGGAATTGGGCCAGTGGCGACAGCGCGCGGCGCGAGTTCGATGCCGCAGGACGCATCACCAGCAATGAGTTTGCCAGCTATGTGTACGACGCCGCCAATCGCATCACGGCAATCGAGCAGCGACTGTGGAGCCTGCCCGTGGGCGCGCCAAGCTCTCCTGCGGTCGCGCCGTCTGCGGTGCCAATTCGCTGGTCTGTCGGTTATGACCGCCGCGACCGGCTTGTGCGCTTTGAGCGTGACGGTCACCAGGCCGGTTTTGTCTACGACGCAAATTCGAATCGCGTGGGCGCGACCGAGTTGCTTGGTGTGGCGGGCGACCTCGAGGCGCCCCCGGGCAGCACCGACACCACCCGGTCGATACAGCAGACCGTGCTGGTCGAACCCGCCAGCAACCGCATGACGGGGTTTGGCCAGGTGTTGTCGAGCACCGCCAACGGTGTACAGGCGTCGAGCACATCGACGGTCAGCTACAGCCATGACGCCGCCGGCAATCTGCTGTCCAATGGGGTGCGCCGTTTCGAATACGACGGCGCGAACCGACTGGCCAAGACCATTACCACGACCGCCCGGGGGCCTGCCGAGACGCGTTATGCCCACAACGCACTGGGGCAGCGCGTGTTCAAGAGCGAGCCGGTAAACACCGCTGCGCGCCCTGCATCCAACAGTGAAGCCACCGGGTTTGTCAATTGGGTGCGACGGGTGTTCACCAACATGGCCGCTCAGGTGGTGACGACCTGGTTTGCCGCCAACGCGGCTTCCAGCAATGCCGACTTGGGCAACACGTTTGTCCATGCCGACGGTGACCTTGGTGAGCACAACTTGCTGGGTGAGTACGGCGGTGGCGGCGTTCTTCTGCCAGGGAGCAGTGAGTTCATCTGGCTGCCGGTCGAAGGTGGATTGGCCATACCCGTCGGGCTGGTGCGTGGCGGCAGGTTGTTTGCCATCCACGCCGACCACATCAACACGCCGCGCCTGATCACCGACGGCAGCCGCCGCCCGGTGTGGCAGTGGCCCTACAGCGCTTTTGGTGACAACAAGCCCACCGGTGTGCTCAAATCAATACCGGACCCAAGGCCCGGTGCGCCCGCAGCAGCGCCCCTGCTGCGCAGCACCACTCCGGCGATAGAGTTCAACCTGCGCTACCCAGGCCAGTATTTTGATCAGGAGTCGGGATTGCACTACAACTACTTCCGCTCGTACCAGCCCAGCACGGGGAGGTATACCCAGCCCGATCCGATTGGGTTGGAGGGGGGGATGAATACGTATTCCTATGCCTCGTCAAATCCGATTGGATTCGTTGATCCAATGGGGTTGCGTGATATTGTCGCTGTCGTTTGGGAAAAAGCGATGGTAGACGGCTCCGTTGGACATGTGCTGTTGGCAGAGACGAATGGCCAGGTCATTTCCAGCAATTTTCCGGATGCACCAGCGATGCAAGGGCGAAACACCACAAAGAATTGGGAAAACACTCTTGCGTATGAAGGTCGTCAACCAACAGCTGTTTTCAGAATCTCTGTCACAGATGACGTCGCTTTTGATCGTGCAGCAGGCAATGAAAGGGCAAGAAGAAAATGGGACTTCAATCCAAAAAATGCGAACGAAACGAACTGTACTGTTTCAGCCTATCGGTCGCTTGAGGCTGGCAAGGTGAGTCTTTCGAAACCGTGGGTTAGACCATGGAGTCCCAACGACTTTTTGAGTGAGATGAGTCGTTTGTCTGCGCGCCGCGACAGTGGGGTCAGCAAACTACCATCAGTTCCGTGGCAATGATGGCGGCGACATGAAAGTAGTTTTCACGGTCTTGGCGTGTGTGGTTTTTGCCCTGCTGTTTGGATACATCACTCTGGTTGCAAAGACCACATTTGATGCCGCCTGGCTGATAGCGATTCTCACGATTCCGGCATCTTCCCTGGCGGATATTGTTTCCCGGTTGGGGGTGCTGCTGTTTGCAACCGATCAGAAAAGCATCTTGGTTGACCTTGGGTTGCTGTTTGTTTTTGGCTTGATGCAATACGGCTTGCTGGGTTACTTGCTTGGCTGGGGGATCGATCAGTTTCGCAAGCCAGGGTCGAGGAATTAAAGTCAGTATCAGTATCAGTATCAGGATCAGGATCAGGATCAGGATCAGGATCAGGAGATGTAGTCATCGAATTCTTTGGCGATGTCCATCTCATCCCCTCGAAAGCAAAGATGAACATATCATGCCACATTTTATGACACAGTAAGATTATCGGTCTCCAGCGGAAAACGCCCCGGCCGGTTGACCTGCCCGAGCACCGACACCTGGTTGCCGCGGATCTGGATCAACACGATGTTGACCTGCGGCTGGCGTATGAAGCCGCCTTTTTGCAGGGCATCTGCAATTTTCTTCTCGGCCGCGGCGATCGACAGGCCGCCAAGCTCGACCGAACCGATCAGCGGGTAGGTGATGGAGCCGTTCTCGGACACCCGGGTTTCGATGGTCAGGTCGGGGTTCTGGAACACTTGTACCCGCAGCGCGTCGCCAGCGCCCAGCGGGTAGTCCGGCTTGGCCTGCGCCGCGCTGAGCGTGCTGTACAGCATCAGCATGACCGCCACCAGCAGGTAATGGATTCGGAGATTGCGAAGGGTCATGGCGTGGTCCGTTGCACTGTGGGGTGTGATTGGTTGGTCGGTCGGGTGGCGAAGGGTCACTGGTCTATTTCATGGCGGCGACGCCCTTTTCGATGGCCGTCTTGGTCTTGCCGTCGGCCGTCGGCGCAACCACTGCGGCGGGCAGCGGTGTGGCCGCGGCTGCGGGTGTAGCCACAGCGGCAGAGGCTGACGGCGCGGCTGCGGCAGCAGCACCCACGGCGGCGGCGGCTTGGGCAAAATCGCCCATGTAGGTCACGCCGGCCTTGGCGCGCAAGTCCTTGAGGTTCTTGGTGACCGCTTCCACGCCACGCTGGTTGGCCAGAAACTGCTCGATGCGTGGCAAGGCGGCGGCTTCGGCCACCGGTGCCGACTGGCTGGACGCGACGCGTATGACGGTGAAAGCCTGTGCCGTGGAAATGATGGTGGCCTGACCGTCCTTGAGGGCATGGACTTTGCTCAGCAGCTCAAGAGGAATCTGCTCGGCGGCGCGCTGCGCTGCACCGCCGCCAAATTTGATGTCTTTGGACTTGAGCATGGCCGCGAGTTCTTCCATGGTCTTGCCGGCCGCCAGCATGGTTCGCATCTGGTCGGCAACCTGTGGCCCGACCGACGCCGGAACGATGAGCTCCTGGATATTGAATACTCGGCGCTCCGAGAACAGCGACGGATGCTCGACGTAGTACTTTTTGGTTTCTTCGGCGCTCGGTTTGGGCAGTGCCGCCGTCACCTGCTGGATATAGGCACGGGCCAGCACTTCGCGCCGCGCCGCCTCGATCTGCGCCACGATGTCGGGTGAGCGGTGCAGCTTGCTTTCTGTGGCCTGGTCTACGGCCAATTGCTGGTCGATCAGCTTTTCCAGCACTTCGCGACGCAGCGCCTGGGCGCCCTGGGGTGTCGTGTTGGCGGTGTTGGTGCGGGCCAGCACCTGATTGATCTGGTGTACTGAAATTTCCTCAGAGCCCACTTTGGCGGCGACCTGGGTGGCGACCTTTTTGTCGGCTTTGTCGCCGCAGCCCGCAAGGACCAAGGCCAGGACAACAGGGGTCAGCAACTGCGTAATTCGATGTTTCATGGTGATTGCCAGGGAGTTGTTTTGGTGGGTTGTCAGGCTGTCAATAAGTGAACTGTGCGCTGAGGTTCACGGAGTTGCTGGTGTAGTCGAAACCCGCCAGACTGGAGGAGCGTCTGGCATTTTGCACCGCGGCGCTGACCGGCAGATACGAAACAGGTTGCCAGTCGAGTGACAGGCTGGCGACCCAGTCAAAAACCCTGCTGCAATAGTCCGATCGACCTATTTTCCAGATGCACGACCCAACGTTGCGTGAATTTGTCACAGATACGTCGGTTCTGGCGCGTGCACGGGCAGTAGCGAACGTGTTCAGATCAGCTGCCGGAGTCAAGCGAGAACTGCGCATGGCGGTCTTGCGCAAGCAGTTGCACCAGTTGCGGCAACGCCAACTGCAGGCCTGTCTTGAGAGTGTGTGGCGGGTTGATGACAAACATGCCACTTGCAGGCAAGCCGGGGCGTCGGTGTTCGCCCATTGCGTCGGTGGTGATCTTGCTGTACTTCACGCTGAGCGTGGCATGCAGCCAGGCGCGCCCCGCTCTCAAGGCTGCAGTCTTGAGCTTGCGTGGCAGGTCGTGTGCTT
>JANOTG010000570.1:0-1790 GCA_031416215.1 Betaproteobacteria bacterium | reverse complement strand
GCGGCCATTGCGTTCAACAACGACAACCGCATCAAGGAAGAGGCGCAACTGGTGGATTTCTTCAAGAAGGAGGGTCTGCAGGTGAGCACCCCTGACGTCGAAGCCTTCCGCAAGACCGTGCAGGCCGCTTACCAGAACTCGGAATACGCCAAGGTCTGGCCTAAAGGTCTGGTGGAACGCATCAACGCCGTGCGGTAAGCCGGGTGCGCGGTCTGAAGGCCGCCGCCAACGTGGTGGGTGGTGGCCTGTTCCTGTTGTTGTTTGTGGTCTTCATCATCCAGATCACGGCGCGCTTTGCCTTCAACAAACCGATGGCCTGGACTGACGAGGCGGCGGTGATCCTCTATATCTGGACCATCCTGTGGGCCGCCGCGTTCATGGTGCCGGAACGCGAGCATGTGGTGTTCGACCTGGTCTGGAACCGGGTTGGCCTGGGGGCACGCCGCGTCATGCGTGTTGCCGGCAGCCTTCTCATCGGTGGTCTGGCGCTGGCCAGCCTGCCCGGTACCTGGGACTATGTGCGCTTCATGGCGCGCGAAGGTACGCCGGTGCTGGGCCTGCCCTTCATGTGGGTATTTCTGCCCTTTGTATTTCTCATGCTGGCATTGGTGGTGCGATGCGCCTGGGCGATCCGCAACGCCTGGCGTGGCGCCGGCCTGGAAGCCGAACTGCGCCAGTAGCCCGATCCATCGATGAACCTTGCACTCACGATCCTGCTGCTGGTGCTGGTGAGCGGCATGTTGCTGCGTATGCCCATCGGGTTTTCCATGCTGGCCTCCGGCATCGCCTACCTGCTGGTCAAGCGGCAGGACATCGGCCTGATGGCGGAGCAGGTCGGCAACGGGCTCTACAACAGCTACGTGTTGCTGGCGGTGCCGCTGTTCGTGTTTGCCGCCAACATCATGAACGCCGGCACGGTGAGCGAACGCATCTTCGACTTCTGCCGCATTCTGGTGGGGCGCATGCGTGGCGGTCTGGCCCAGGTGGACATCCTGGTCAGTGTGGTCTTCTCCGGCATGAGCGGAAGTGCCATTGCCGACGCCGCCGGCCCCGGTCTGGTGACAATCCGCCAGATGCTGAAAAAGCCTGGTTACACGCGCGGTTTTGCCGCTGCGGTGGTAGTGGCCAGCGCCACGCTGGGCCCCATCATTCCGCCTTCGATTCCCATGGTGATTTATGCCCTGGTTTCCGGTGCATCCGTCGGTGCCCTGTTTCTCGGCGGCGTGGTACCAGGTCTGTTGATGGCGGTCCTGATGATGGTGGTAGTACACATCATGGCGGTACGGCGTGACATGCCGCGTGACGAACCCGTGCCACGCGGCGAATGGCCCGCGCTGCTGGTGCGCGGCATCTTGCCGCTGTCCATGCCCATTGTCCTGCTGGGCGGCATCTATTCGGGCGCCTTCACACCGACGGAGGCCGCGGCGGTTGCGGCCCTGCACGCCTTATTGCTGGCGCTGGTGTTCCGGGCTCTCAGCTGGCGCAGCTTCTGGGGCGTGGTGTTGGAGTCAGCACGCAGCAGTGCCGTGATCACCATCATCCTGGCCGGCTCCTTCATCCTGAACTATGCCTTCACCGCCGAAGGCGTGCCGCAGGCGATGGCGTCATGGGCACAGGGCATGCAACTGTCGCAGGTCAAGTTTCTGCTGTTGGTCAACCTGATGTTTCTGGTGCTGGGTTGCTTCCTCGACGTGTCGGTGCTGTTGCTGGTGTTTGTTCCGATATTGATCCCGGCCGCCAAGCTGCTGGGTATCGATCTGGTGCATTTTGGTGTGTTGGTGGTGCTCAAC
>JANOTG010000569.1:0-2369 GCA_031416215.1 Betaproteobacteria bacterium | reverse complement strand
ATCTCGGGTTGCTTCCTTTATGGCTGCCGGCGTGAAGGTGCCGGTCGTTATGAACAAGCCCTTGTCAGCACGTCCTACCATGGCCCCCCGGAAATCGCGGATCTCTGACGAACCAACCGATCCCTTGTAGCGCTTGCACTGGAATAGGACATGAAAGCTCATGAACCCGTTTATACGGGCGATGCCCTTTCCATCGATGCCGCCGTCCCCCGTCCTGCCGGTAACCTCTACGGCCACGAAGCCCGACTCACGCAGGATGCGCTGAACCAACCGCTCAAATCCCTGCGGACTGAGGTCCTGTGTAAGCACGACGCTGAGCCTATCCTTCCACCGGTCCTCTTCAGGCAAATCGCCGCTAATCTCCTGGGCAGTGGTCTTGGTTGAGCTTTTCGGGACGCCCTGTTTGTCTATGGCGCGTACGAATTTCACGACGGTGACGGGATCGATGTTTTCGGTAGCCGTCCCTTTCGCGGTGAGTGACCAGATGCCCCGACTTGAGTTCTCCAGCAGGCCAAACTTGCGCAGATATGTCCGCGCCCAAGCCAGGCGATAACCAACTTCGGTGATGTTGCTTTTCTCCGGGTCATGCATCTGGGCAACAACTTCGTCTGACAGTCCAGCCACTTCGACAGTCTTCGCAAATATCTCATCGATCGATCCCGAACCACCAAGCTGGCGTAGCGCTTGAAGCAACGGGTGGAAGAGTCCGTCGAACGTCGGCATTACTGATGACTTCATTGCTGCGCCTTTGGTGTCGTTTGCGTTGCCGCTCATTCTGCCTGTACGGCAACGACTATTGCGAAGAGACTTGGCATCTTCGCTGGATCAGATTGACGCGGCGCTCCCCCCGACTGACCCCATGCAGAACCCCGACAGGATTCCCGCTCAGACCACCGCAGGCACCCCTTGTTCGACCCCATCGGCAACGCCCAGAGCCCAACCCTGCCAGTGCCCGGCATGGCCTATAGTGGCGCCAGACGCATTGACTGACAGATGCGCCATGGTCACCGCGACCAGGCCCCGGATGTGCTCGGCAACGTGCGCTTGATTGACGCCGTCAGACATTGCGGCAACATGAACCAAGTTCTCTGCCTTTGCCTGCACCGTGCAGGCGAGCGCAGCAGCGTCGGCCTCCTGCGTGTCAATGGAAGGGGCCATGGAGGTGGATGCGAGGTTCATGAGTGGCCCTGGGTGATGTTGTGGCATGGTCGCCACGGGAGTCCTTCGGAATGGATCGGCGGACAAGAAAAAAGCACCTGGGCTTTTGACCCAAGTGCTTCTCACATTTCGGTATTTTGGCTCCTCGACCTGGGCTCGAACCAGGGACCTACGGATTAACAGGCGGCAGGACGATCGGGCCGGGAAGCCGCATGGTTGTTCACTTTCGGCTTTTGACTGTCCAATACTTTTGGTGGATTGCTGCAAATCTGGCCAAGTATCCGCGCGGGTTGCCGCTCGGTGACTACTGGATATTGGACATTCCCGATTACCCCATCGCCAATGCGGGGCACAGCGGCGCAGTTGCGTAGCGGTACGAATCTCAGGCCCACCGCAGTTGCCGGGCCTGCCACGTCGCGCTGGCATCGCTGGCGCTGAGCGCCACCTGGGTCGCGGGCCACAGCAACGTGTGGAGCAGGTCGACGGTTTCGGCCAGCGAGCCGGCGTCAATGCGGCCCTTGCGGAGGAACGCCTGCCACTGGCGTTGCTTGGCATCGTCCTGTCCGAACTCGTCAGTCAGCGCCACTGGGGGATGCGTGGGTAGCGCCGTGCTGCGGCGCGCGAAGGTGGCGCCAATCGCGCGGGCCAGCGTCGCGCCGTCGAGGTCTGTGCGCCGGGCGATGGTGGCGATGTCGAAGAAGTCCTTCATGCGGGTGTTGGCCAGGCCCAGGATCGTCATCGCGTGGTATTTCTCGGCGATCACGGTGTAGACCGGATAGACCTTCAGCGAGGGCGCGGGCAGGTCGTTCAGCAGGACCGGGAACACGACTGTCTGCGGCTCGGGTGTGACGGCGTCGCCGAAACCCACGTCGATCTGCAGCGCGCAGCGCACGTTGTCGATGCGTCCGTTCAGGCGCACGCGCAGCCCGCCATAGACGTTGTCGTCGCGAATCGGGTCGGCGCGAACCGACTGCGGATCGAAGGTGATGCCATCGTCCATGTCGATGGCGGCGAAGTCACGGAAAGTGGTGATCAAGGTCTGTGCGTCGTCAGGGCCGAATCCCAGCAGGTCGGCGTCGCGCGTGGGGCGGTGGGTCTGGTCATACCAGAGCGAGAAGAGCAGGGCGCCCTTGAGCAGGAAGCGGTCGGCGTGGGGTGAGACGGCGAGGCGACACAGCAACCGCTCCAGCGCGAAGCGGTTCAACAGCAGG
>JANOTG010000568.1:0-3286 GCA_031416215.1 Betaproteobacteria bacterium | reverse complement strand
ACCATGAATGCCATGGGGCACGATGTGCCGACCATGATCGGTGTCGACCACCGCGGCCTGTTGTCGCAGATCCGCAAGGTGGTGCCCGAGTACATGGTGATGGGTGAGCGCGGCATGGCCGACATGGGCGAGATGGAGATGGAAATCCCCGACAACACGGCACCGATGATGACCGGCACCGGCCCCTACGGCCCGGTCGAGATGGGTGGCATGTTCAGCATGGTCAAGGTACGCAAGACCCAGAAACCGGGTGACTACAGCGACCCGGGCTGGTACCAGCAGCCCCCCGGCACCCAGGCCTTCGAGTGGACCGGTGCCCTGCCGAACCCGGCACGCTTCAAGAGTGAAAGTGCGGGCGCCATGCCGCTGCAGGAGCCGATCAAGCAGGCCATGCAGGTACAGGTACGCAAGCCCAGTGGACCGATGTCCCATTAATAGACCCCCACATCCATGAAGGACAAAACGATGCGATTTCAATTTTTGCCGACAATTCTGGCCTGTAGCCTGCTTGTGCTGCAGGCCCCGGCCGTCGCCCACGGCGACACCCATGCGGCCAAGTCCGTGGCCGCGAAAAAAGAACAGAAACCCTGGGGCATCGCGGGTGATGCAAAGTCTGTGAACCGCACGATCCAGATCAGCATGGGCGACACCATGCGCTTCACGCCGGACAAGATCGAAGCCAGGCAGGGCGAGACCATCCGGCTTGTGATGAAAAACACCGGCAAGGTGATGCATGAACTGGTGCTTGGCAGCAGACAAGAACTGGAGGAACATGCCGCGCTGATGCTGAAGTTCCCGAACATGGAGCATTCCGAGCCTTACATGGCCCATGTGGCGCCTGGAAAGACGGGCGAAATCATCTGGACCTTCAACAAGCCGGGCGATTTTGACTTTGCCTGCCTCATTGCCGGGCACTTCCAGGCTGGCATGGTCGGAAAAATCAAAGTGGTGGCCAAGCAGTAGCCGGCAGACCAGCCTGGCGCGTTGAGCATGGACCCATCACCCGTTACCCGTTACCCGTTACCCGCTATTTGTTATTTGTTATCCCGCCCTTCCACATTTTTAAAGGAACTCCCATGAAATCATTGATCACAAGCTCCGCGCTCGCATTGGCCTGTTTTGCTGCCTTTGCGCAAGCCCCCGCAACCACTGCCAAAGACATGGCCGATGCCGAAGTGCGCAAGGTCGACATCGAGGCGAAAAAAGTCACCCTCAAACACGGCCCGATCAAGAATCTGGACATGCCCGGCATGACCATGGTGTTCCAGGTGAAAGACACGACGCTGCTGGAGAAACTCAAGGCCGGCGACAGGATCCGCTTCAGTGCCGAGCAGCAACAAGGTGCCTACGTGGTCACTGGCATCGAACCGGCGCCGGCCAAGTGACGACTTTGCGGCAACAGTGCGTTGCTGTGGTCTGAGGCCACCTGCGTGGACATCTTCGCGCATGGTGCCTGGGCCGGTGTGGGTCTGATGTGGGCGCAGCAGCGCTGGCGGGTGCCGCGGCGCATCGCCATAACCACTGTGGCGATGGCCGTTTTGCCGGATGTTGTGCATTTGCTGCCATCGGCGACCTGGGCCTTGCTGGGCGATGGATCGTGGACGGCGCTGCGCGACTATGCGGTGGCAATGCCTGGCCAGGAGCCGACCGCACCGTTGCTGGTTGAAACACTGACCCACCACCTGCACTGCGTGATGCACAGCGCGGTTGTTGCCGCGTTGGGCAGTGCGCTGGCCTGGCGCGTCTGGCGTGGCGTGCGCCTGTGGTACGTGCCGCTGCTGGGCTGGTGGTCTCATATCGCGATCGATGTGTTCACGCATTCGGCTGATTTCTACCCGTCACCGGTGCTCTACCCGCTCACCCAATGGGGCTTTGACGGCCTGGCCTGGAATACACCCTGGTTCATGGCGCTGAACTACGCCGTGTTGCTGTTGTCTATTGCCTGGTTGCTGACTGGACGTGCAAAACATGGGCCGCATTGAATTGCGTGGGCGTTGATGGCGATCGCATTGACCATGGGTGAACCGGCCGGTATTGGTGCCGAGATCTCTCTCAAGGCCTGGCACCGGCTGCGCGAAACCCATTGCCGGTTTTTCCTGATGCACGATCTGGCATGGGCGCAGCGTACCGCGTCAGAGGTGGGGTTCCCGGTTCGGGTGATCGGGCATCCGGGGGAAGCGGACGATGTTTTCGTCGACGCATTGCCGGTGCTCCAGATGGATGTGCCCGGGGTGATCACCGCCGGCCGGCCGGCGGTGTTGCATTCGCCGGCCGTGATCGAATCGATTCGCCGCGGCGTGGAGTTTGTGCGTTGTGGGCAGGCCTCAGCCTTGGTGACCAACCCGATCCAGAAATCAAGCCTGTACGCCGCTGGATTTGCTTTCCCGGGTCACACCGAATTTCTCGAGCATCTGGCGGGTCCGCCGTTTCGGTCGACCATGATGATCGCTTCTCCGACGCTCAGGGTGGTGCCGGTTACAGTGCATCAGTCGTTGCGTTCGGCGATAGCCGGTCTGAGCACAGAGAAAATCGTTGCTACCGCCCTGGCAACGGCGCAAGCCGTCGTGCGGGACTTTGGCGTTTTGCAGCCGCGCCTCGCGATTGCGGGCCTTAATCCCCATGCCGGCGAAGACGGTGCACTGGGCCGCGAAGAGATCGACATCATTGAGCCAGCCGTCAGAGAGCTTGTATCTCGGGGTCTCTGTGCGACTGGGCCATGGCCGCCCGATACATTGTTTACCGAGCGTGCCCGTCGGCAGTACGATGTGGCAATCTGCATGTACCACGACCAAGCCCTGATTCCCCTGAAGACGCTTGATGTCGACGGTGGAGTCAATGTGACGCTGGGATTGCCATTTGTTCGCACATCGCCGGATCACGGCACCGCGCTGAATCTGGCCGGTCAGGGCTTGGCGGACCCGGGCAGTCTGGTCGCCGCAATTCGCATGGCGGCCGACATCGTGGCCAACCGGAACGCGACAACAGGGACTGGATGCTGATCATGCGAAAAATCCGCCTTGGTGTGAACATTGACCATGTTGGCACGATACGCAATGCCCGCGGTGGTACCCATCCAGACCCGGTGCTGGCGGCGCTGATGGCCTGCGAAGCCGGTGCGGACGGCATCACGGTACATCTGCGTGAAGACCGTCGTCACATCCGCGATGACGATGTATTCCGGCTCAAGGCTGCTATCGACGTGCCCATCAACCTGGAGATCGCCGCAGTCGATGACATGCTTGCCATCGCGTTGCGGCTGGCACCACATGCTGTCTGTCTGGTTCCG
>JANOTG010000567.1:0-21836 GCA_031416215.1 Betaproteobacteria bacterium | reverse complement strand
CAATCACATGGTCGTCGTCGGCGTCGCCTGGCACGACACGAGGCACTTCGGTGGGCTCGACCAATTCAATGGCGTCGATGTAGTCGATCAGCACCTCGTTCGCTGTTTTGCCGATGACTGCCAGCCGCTTGCTTACGAATGGCCGCCTCAGGACATCGGCCAGTTCAGCCAGCAACACGGAACTGCTGTAAATCTCTATCTGACTGCTCGCCCGTATGGCTTCGAACAATTGAAAAGGCTTGCCACGCCACAACAACGCCGAGACAACGACGTTGGTGTCAAGAACGATTCGCACCCATATCCCCCGTCGCTTCGCGCACACGGCGCTGAGCGCGTGCAAGCTTGACCTCGGCGGTAATTTCTGCTTCGCCCGGCGGTTCCAAACCGGCCGCTTCGAGCGCCGGAGCGATTGCCAGGAGCCGGTCAATGGCGTTACGCTTCCTGGCCTTGGCTGTCAAGAACTCCACAAAGTCTTCAACCTCGGTCACCTGCTGCGGCGACAAGGCCTTGATTCTGGAGATCAGGTTCTGCTCAACATGCGCATTCATGACATCCGCTCCTTCACTTTGGTATCAGGCCACAAAACCGTCGCAAAAGCGTGCCTCGGCAACCCGTGCAGCTGCTGCCGCAAGCGATTCAGTGCCGCTGACAACGTCTCGCAAGCAATCATCACAAATGGCCGCTGCCATGGCAAGTGGTAAATGCGCAAGCCCTATGGCTTTATTTTTCTCATCACGATGGTATTACGCCCGCCAGATGAATTGTGATAACGCCCCCACAGCTCATCCCCTTTGGCCTGAAAAGTGCAAGTCCCAGTGTCGCCGCACGAGATTGAAAACGTGCCATCCTTGCCGATTTCGCGGGTCCGAAATTCGGGTGGCATTTCGAGGCTTTCGCTATTCATGTAGGATGTTTTTGCTGAGCAGTCTGCCTTGATGCTGTGCACCCACAGCCGCATTGGTCCTTGATCAATACTCCATTTGCCAGCCCATCCACCATAGTAGGCGGCACAGGCCTGAGGAATTTCAGGACCTGGCTGCGAGTATTTTTCGTTCAGTTCTTCCAGGCTGGCCTTGGCTCGCACATGCCCGCGTTTGGCCGCTCTTTCATACCAACTCTTGGCTTCCTGTTCGTCTTTCGCCACACCGCGTCCGCTGGCATACGACAGCCCCAGCGCGTACTGGGCCCCCGAGCTGTTTTGCTCTGCAGCTTTACGAAACCAGCTGACCGCCTGTGCATCGTCCTTTGCAACAACACGCCCCTCTCTCAATAACCACCCCACTTGCTCTTGCGAAGCGGCGTTGCCCTGATCCGCAGCCTTTCGAAACCACTCCAGTGATTGGGCGTCATCTTTGGCCGTACCTTCGCCATTCCTGTAGATCCAACCGAGGGTCTCCTGTACCTTGGCGTTCCCTTGTTCGGCCAGACTCAAGAACATTTTCAGGGCAACAACATGGTCTTTGGCCTTGCGAGCGGCAAAGGCATCGTCTACCGTTTGTGAATGCGTTGCTGTTGCGGCACAAAGTGCAATCAACAACAGACAAAGTTGCGTGGTGGTCTTTGGCATCGGTTGTGTCCTTTGTGTAAATTTGGTCATGGTCTGCGGTTACGCAGAGTATCACTCTGCACGGCGTTGGAGTGCGCGATCAGGCAAACACTTCCAGCAACCGGTCCAGCCCACCCTCGTTGATGGCCACCATGGCCTGCTCGCGCACCCTGGCTTTGGCATGGTAGGCGACAGACAGGCCGGCCACCGACATCATCGGCAGATCGTTGGCACCATCACCGACGGCGATGACCTGCGACGGCTGCAGGTTCAGCTGTGCGCAGGTGGCCAGCAGCATGCGCTTCTTCTCCTCGCCGTCACAGATGTCGCCCCACGACTGGTCGACCATGCGACCGGTCAGTCGTCCGTCCTGTATCTCCAGCACGTTGGAGCGGGAATAATCGATCCCCAGCATGGCGCAGACGCGATCACTGAACCAGGTGAAGCCACCGCTGACGAGCAACAGCTTCAGGCCGGCGGCTCGGCATGCCGTCACCAGTTCGTGCACGCCGGGATTGAGCTGCAGTCGCTCACGGTAAACCCTTTCCAGAGCCGTTTCCGGCACCCCGCGCAACAGTGCAACGCGTTCGCGCAGGCTTTGTTTGTAGTCGACGATCTCCCCCCGCATGGCAGCTTCGGTGATCGCCGCCACCTGTTCCTTGCGGCCCGCCGCGGCGGCGATCTCGTCCACACATTCGATGGTGATGAGGGTTGAGTCCATGTCAAAGGCGATCAGGCCAAAATCGGCCAACGCCAGAGGGGCATGGCAGCGCTGCAGCCACAGGCCTGGCGCGTACTCCGTGGGCCGCAGCGGGTTGTTGGTGGCAGTTCTCACGGTCATGCCGGCACCGCCCGGCTTTCGTCCACCGGCTGCCCCAATTGGCGCAACACGTCGCGCACCATGAGTGCCCGCTCGCCCGGTTGCTCCAGGGTCCGTTCGATGCGCAGCTTCTCGTTGCCCACCAGCTTGATGTGGCGCTGTTTGCGGATCAGGTCGATGATGCGCATCGGGTCCACCGGAGCTTCCTTGCGAAATGTGATGGTGGTCACCAGCGGGCTTGCATCCACCTTGAGCACGCCATAGGGCCGCGCGATCACGCGCAGCCGGTGCACATCGAACAAGGTTTGCGCCTGTGGCGGCAATTTGCCAAAGCGGTCCACCAGTTCCTCCAGCAAGGCGTCGATCTGCTGGCTATTCCTCGCAGTGGCCAGTTTCTTGTAAAAACTCAGCCGCAGATGGACGTCGCCGCAGTAATCGGCTGGCAACAAGGCCGCAGCATGCAGGTTGATGTCGGTGGTCGCGCCCAGTGGTGCCAACAGATCTGGCTCCTTGCCGGCCTTGAGGCAGCGTACCGCCTCAGCCAGCATCTCGTTGTAAAGCTGAAAACCGATCTCGAGAATGTTCCCGCTCTGGTTTTCACCCAGCACTTCGCCGGCACCACGAATCTCCAGGTCGTGCATGGCGAGATAAAATCCCGAACCCAGCTCTTCCATCTGCTGGATCGCATCCAGCCGCTGGCTGGCCTGCTTGGTCAGACCTTCCAGGTCGGGCACCATCAGGTAGGCATAGGCCTGGTGGTGGCTGCGGCCAACCCGGCCCCGCAGTTGGTGCAGTTGTGCCAGGCCAAACTTGTCAGCCCGGCTCATGACGATGGTGTTGGCGGTTGGCACGTCGATGCCTGTCTCGATGATGGTTGAGCACAACAGCAGGTTGTAGCGCTGCGCGATGAAGTCACGCATCACCGCCTCGAGCTGGCGTTCCGGCATCTGTCCATGGGCTACCGCGATACGCGCCTCGGGCAGCAGTTCTTCCAGGCGGGCACGCCGGTTTTCAATGGTCTCCACCTCGTTGTGCAGGAAGTACACCTGCCCTCCGCGCTTGAGCTCGCGCAACACGGCTTCGCGGATGACGCCGTTACCCTCGGTGCGCACGAAGGTCTTGATCGCCAGACGGCGTTGTGGCGCGGTAGCAATCACGCTGAGATCGCGCAGCCCTTCCAGCGCCATGCCCAGCGTGCGTGGAATGGGCGTCGCGGTCAGTGTCAACACGTCGACTTCGGCACGCAATGCCTTCATCGCCTCCTTGTGGCGCACGCCGAAGCGGTGCTCCTCATCGATGATCAGCAGGCCCAGGTTGGCGAAACGCGTGTCCTGGCTGAGCAGCTTGTGGGTGCCCACCACGATGTCCACCGTGCCGTCGGCCAATCCCTTCATGGCGGCGGTGATTTCCTTGCCCGATCGGAATCGGCTCATCTCGGCCACCTTGACCGGCCATTTGCCGAAGCGGTCGAGCAGGGTGTGGAAATGCTGCTCCGCCAGCAAGGTGGTGGGTGCCAGAAAAGCCACCTGTTTGCCGCCGGTGACGGCGATGAAGGCGGCGCGTAATGCCACTTCGGTCTTGCCAAAACCCACGTCGCCACACACCAGGCGGTCCATCGGGCGCGGGCTGATCATGTCCTGGATGACAGCGTGGATTGCGGCACGCTGATCGGCGGTCTCCTCGAAGCCAAAGTCGTTGGCGAAGGTCTCGTAGTCGTTGGGCGAGTAGCGAAACGCATGACCTTCCCGCAGGGCGCGCCGGGCATAGATGTTGAGCAATTCGGCGGCCGAGTCGCGCACCTGTTCGGCTGCCTTGCGTTTTGCCTTCTCCCACTGCCCGGAGCCCAGTTTGTGCAGCGGTGCCTCGTCGGCGCTGACCCCGGTATAACGCCCAATCAACTGCAGCTGGCTGACCGGCACGTACAAGGTTGCCTGGTCCGCGTATTCGAGATGCAGGAACTCCTGCAGCGCCGCTTCGCCCTGGTCGTCTTTCTGCCCCAGGTCCAGATGCACCAGACCGCGGTATCGCCCGACACCATGTGCGCTATGTACCACCGGGTCGCCGACGTTGAGTTCGCTCAGATCCTTGATCAGCGCCTCGACATCGCTCACCTGTTCCTGCTTGCGCCGCCTGCGCGCCACAGCGCCGGTGGCGAAAAGCTCGGTCTCGGTGATGAAGTCGATGCCAAGGTCGAGCGACGAGAACCCGTTCATCAGGGGGCAGGTCACCAGGCCGACCTTGTCGTCGCTTTGAAGGAAACCGTCCAGGCTGTCAAAACGGGCCGGGTCGAGTGTGCTGGCATGCAGGAAGTCGAGCAGGCTTTCCCGCCGTCCTTCACTCTCTGCCAAGATCAGGACGCGCTGGTGGCTGCTGGCAATGTGTTGCTTGAGTCGCGTCAGCGGCTCTTCGGCGCCGCGCACCACGGTGAGCGGCGGCAGGCTGGCCCAGTTGTTTTGCAGGCCATCACCGGATGCCGCGCCGGCATCGACCGGGCGCAGCACGAGCTGGGCATGGGTATTGGCCAGGCTGTGAAACTGCTCCGCGCTCAGAAACAAGGCCGCCGGTGGCAGGCTGCCGCGTTCCGGGTCGCCCTGTACCAGACGGTACCGGTCGCGCGTGTCCTGCCAGAACTGGGCGAACGCGGGTTCCAGGTTGCCATGCAGGACGACCGTGTCCTGGTTGCCAAGGTAGTCGAATACCGTGGCAGTCTGGTCAAAAAACAGCGGCAGGTAGTACTCGATGCCGGCGGTGGCAACGCCGGCGCCCATGTCCTTGTAGATACGGCTCTTGGTCGGGTCGCCTTCGAGCAACTCGCGCCAGCGGCTGCGAAAGCGGCTGCGTGCGCCGTCGTCCATCGGGAATTCGCGTCCCGGCAGCAGCCGCACCTCGGGCACCGGGTACAGGCTGCGCTGGGTATCGGGGTCGAATGTGCGGATGCTGTCGATCTCGTCGTCAAACAGGTCGACCCGATAGGGCACGGCCGAGCCCATCGGGTACAGATCGATCAGGCTCCCGCGCACGGCGTACTCACCCGGGCTGACCACCTGCGTCACCAGGCTGTAGCCAGCCAGGGTGAGTTGCGCCCGCAGTCTGGACTCATCGAGCCGCTGGCGCAGCTTGAAGTGGAAGGTGTAGGCGGCAAGAAACGACGGTGGTGCCAACCGGTACAACGCGGTACTGGCCGGGATCAGTACCAGGTCGGCACCGGCGTCCTTGTCGCGTTGCGAGATCCGCCACAAGGTGGCCAGTCGTTCACTGATCAAGTCCTGGTGCGGCGAGAACGTGTCGTAGGGCAGTGTTTCCCAGTCGGGGAACAAGGCGCAGCGCACGGTCGGCGCAAAGAAGGGAATCTCGGCCAGCAGGCGCTGGGCGTCATTGGCGTCAGCGGTCACGACCGCAGTCAGCCGACCGGCTGCCTTTTCGCGCTCCGCCAACTGGGCCAGCAGCATGGCGTCGGCCGAGCCCACAGGCCGGGGCAGGGTGTAGCGTTTGCCGCTGCTGAGTTTGGGTAGATCCATGGGAAAGTGGTGGGCGCCAATGCGCAGGCAAGAAAAAGCCCCTCGATACGAGCCGGGAGGGGTGCAATTCTTGATTTTAGAATGCAGCTGTGTCCGACTTGCCTGTCCCTGTTCAAACCCCTTTGCAGCCAGGCGCGAAGGACAGCCGGGTCGCGTCCCCCGAATCGGGCACTGGCGCCCCTCGTGTGTGGGCCCTTGTTCCGTGCGCGGGCCTGGGCAGCCGCTCCGGCTCGGTTGTTGCCAAGCAATACCGGTCGATCGCTGGTCAGCCGCTGGTGCTGCATACGCTGGCGGCATTCGCAGCCGTGCCCGTCGTTGTGCACACGCTGGTGGTAGTGGCGCCGAATGACGGATTTCTGGCCGACTATGCTTCCCGCCATGCCGGTCGTTGGTCGCTGGCAGATTGCGGCGGACACAGCCGCGCTGCCACGGTCGCCAACGGGCTCGTTGCGTTGCAAGCCATGGGCGCCGCCGACACAGACTGGGTCCTGGTGCATGACGCCGCCCGCTGCCTGATCACACCGGAGCTGATCACACGCCTGATCACAGCCTGCTGGCACGATGGGGTGGGCGGGCTGTTGGCCCATCCCGTGACCGACACCCTGAAAGTCGGCCGGGAAGGCCGGGTCGTGGCGACGCCGGACCGCAAGGTGCACTGGTCGGCACAGACGCCACAGATGTTTCGCCGGGCCGCGTTGCGCGAGGCACTGGACAGTGCGCCGGACGGCCTGACCGACGAGTCCTCGGCCATGGAGTCGCGTGGCCTGTCGCCGCTGCTGGTTGCGGGGAGCGCATCGAATTTCAAGGTCACCTTCGCCCAGGACTTCGCGCTGGCGCAGGCGGTTCTGCTGCAACGCCCCACACCCACAACGACCAAGGCTCTGGACTATGACTATCCCTGAGGCGCCCTCGCACATGGCGCGCATGCGCATCGGTGAAGGGTGGGACGTGCACCAGCTGGTTGCTGGCCGACCCTTGGTGATTGGCGGTGTGACGATCCCGTATGAGCGTGGCCTGCTGGGGCATTCGGACGCCGACGTATTGCTGCATGCCTTGACCGATGCGCTGCTGGGTGCCGCGGCGCTGGGCGACATTGGCATGCACTTTCCGGATACCGACGCCCGTTACGCCGGCGCGAACTCGCTGCTTTTGCTGGCACACGCCGCAGACAAGGTCCGTGCGGCGGGCTTCGAGATCGGCAACCTGGACAGCACGGTGATAGCCCAGGCACCCCGACTGATGCCCTGGATTGGCGCCATGCGCGATGCCATCGCCGGGGCATTGCGAATCGACCGCTCCCAGGTCAACGTCAAGGCGAAGACCGCCGAGCACCTGGGGCCGGTCGGGGAGGGCCGGGCGATCGAGGCCAGGGCGATTGTGATGTTGTTCGGCGGTTGACCTGACGGCGCGTCCAGCCCGATCCGTCATGGCGCCTGGCGAAGCTGGAGTCGCACCGACAGGCCGCCCGAGTTGCGATTGACAATTTGCACCATACCGCCCATGCGCTGCACATTTTTTTCCACGATGGCAAGGCCGAGCCCGGCGCCCGTGGCCGATGTGCGGGCCATGTCACTCCGAAAAAACGCCCGGGTCAGATGTGCCAGGTGTTGCGGGTCGGCCCCGGGGCCATGGTCGCGTACTTCGACCAATACCCATGGTGTGTTGGCCCTTGCCCGTAGTTCGATGTCGGCCCGGCCGCTGCTGACAGTGCGTCCATAACGCATGGCGTTCTCGATCAGGTTGGACACCACACGATCGAGTTCAACCGCGTCCGCCAAGACCCATAGTTGTGCCGGGACGTCGATGGTGAACCGAACCTCCGGGCGGACATGCAGCGCCTGCACACGACGTTCGATCACGTCGGACAACTGGACGCGCTGCAATTGCACTTGATCGGGGCGTGCGTAGTCCATGAATTTGTCGATGATCGCGTCGACCTGTTCGATGTCCGATGCCATGTGCTGGCGTGCTTGCAAATCAGCCACACTCAGCTCGGCTTCCAGGCGCAGGCGTGCCAGCGGCGTGCGCAGATCGTGGGATATGCCGGCGAGCATGACGGTGCGGTCCTGTTCGATTTGCGCCAGTTTGTGCGCCATGCGGTTGAACTCGACGTTGACCTCCCGGATTTCGCTGCTGCCGGTGGATTCGCTGAGCCTGCTGGCCACATAATCGCCGTCGCGCACTCGTCCGGCCGCTTCGGACAGGTCTTTCAATGGCTGGCTGATCAGGCGCGCCAACAACGCAGCGCCGGCCAGCGACAGCGCAGCCGCCGCCACCAGCCAGATGATCCAGGTGGTGCCGGCCGGCGGGTTCAGCCGCGAACGGTCGGCCAGCATCCAGTAACCGTCGCCTTCAATCGTGAACCCCACCCACAGGCCTGGCGCATCGTTGACCCGGTTCGCCAGAACCGTATCCGGTCCCAGCCTTTGTACCAATTCCTGAGCCATGCGCCGCCCCACCGGGTCATTGTCGAACGGCTCAAACTGGTCGTCCGGCTCACGTGGCAGAATGCGCACGCCCTCCTGTTCGGTCATGGTCTTGATCAGCGAGACGCGTGCGATGGCGTCGGCATGTACCAGCGCGGCCCGGCTCAGGTTGACCAATGACGCGATCTGCTTCGCCGCCTGCAGCGCGCGCGGCTCCAACTCAAAGGTACGCAGCGTTTGCAACCAGGCCAGTATGCTGAACAACAGCAACACGCCAAGCAGAAAAAAGGTGCGCCAGAACAGGCTTAGCGCGGCAAGGCGGCTACGGGGTGGTGGCGCGGCCGCAGCCTCCAAATCGGCCGGGCTGCTGTCGGCCGGGCGGGGATCCGGTGTCACGTGGTCAGGAACACATTGATCTTGTTGACGTATTGGGTCAGTGCCAGGTCTAGTTGCTGCCGTCCGGTACAAAAACGTAACCCACGCCCCACACGGTTTGTATGTAACGCGGCGCCGCAGCATCGGTCTCGAGCATTTTGCGCAGTCTGGACACCTGTACATCGAGGCTGCGGTCAAACGGTTCGAACTCGCGGCCACGCGCCATTTGGGCCAGCTTGTCTCTGGACAAGGGCTGCTTCGGATGCCGGACCAGAGCCTTGAGCATGGCGAATTCGCCGGTGGTCAAAGGCAACTCCTGGTCGCCTTTGACGAGGCTGCGCGTTGCCAGGTCGAAGCTGTAGGGTCCGAATTTCACCACTTCGTTCTCGCTCGACGGTGCACCGGGAGCTTCCGCTGGCGGCCTGCGGCGCAACACGGCGTGGATACGTGCCAGCAATTCGCGCGGATTAAAGGGTTTGCCGAGATAGTCATCGGCGCCCACCTCCAGGCCCACGATCCGGTCCACATCCTCCACCTTGGCGGTCAGCATGATGATGGGTGTTTTGTCGTTGGCCGCGCGCAGACGCCGACAGATGCTGAGTCCGTCCTCACCCGGCAACATCAGGTCAAGCACGATCAGGTCGACGGTTTCACGCAGCAGGATTCGGTTGAGCGCCTTCGCGTCCTCGGCCTGCATGACGTCGAAGCCTTCCTGCACCAGATAACGCCGTAACAAGTCGCGGATGCGCTGGTCGTCATCCACCACAAGAATCTTGTCGTTGCGGCTGCTGGTCTGGCCCATCGTTGTTCCCCCTAATTTGTAACAGGCCCGATTCTCGGAGCAATGTCCGACCAATCCTGGGGGATTCCTGCGACATTGACACACTGTTACAAATGCTGCGTGTGCTGGTACAACATGGCACGGCACTGCGTAGACGATGGCGCCGCGTTAGGCGTTATTCTTGCACCATGTTGCGAATTGTCGTGTTGTCGTGTTGCCTGTTATCGACCCAAACCGTCTTGGCCGAGCCCGGGCAAGGTGGCGGGCAAGGTGCCGACCGGCAGGCTGCGCGTGATCAACTGCGGGGTGATCTGCGCGGCGCTGCGCAGGCGACTCGTTCGGGCTCCGCTGCAACGGTGCATGCGATCGCCGCGCCGGAACAGGAGCCGCCCGTTGTGCTTGGGCGGCACCTCAGTCCGCGCGAGCGTGCCGAAATGCGGCAACAGCTGCGCCGGGAGAAGCCGGATTTCAGGAAACCACCTCCTTGAGCGCTGTGACGGGCAGTTCCCGCGGGCGACAATGAAGTTGCGTCGAAGATCGACCATTTCACCCAGGGAGCAATAGATGCATGTTTCTCGTTCACTCATGACCGCGGTGTTGGCGGCGGCCGGCAGCGTAGCGGCCATTGCGCAGCCCATCGTCGCTGCGACACCGGTCAACGTGGTCCAGCTGTCTGCCAGTGCCACACTGGAAGTACAGCAGGACTTGCTGACCGTCAGCATGAACACTACCCGCGACGGGCCCGATGCGGCCACCGTGCAGGCGCAACTCAAGCTGGCACTGGACGCGGCGCTGGTGGAGGCCAAAAAGGCTGCTTTGCCGGGCCAGTTGGATGTGCGCACCGGCAACTTCGGCCTGTACCCGCGGTACGGCCAGGGAGGCAAGATCACTGGCTGGCAGGGCAGTACCGAGATGGTGCTGGAGGGCCGCGATTTCGCCCGCATCAGTACCACGGCAGGCAAGGTGCAGAGCTTGACGGTGGGTGCCGTGTCATTCGGATTGAGTCGCGAACAGCGTAGCCGGGCCGAAGCCGAGGTGCAGGGCAGCGCGATCGAGCGGTTCAAGTTCAAGTCGGGCGAAGTGGCGAAGGCCTTCGGGTTTTCCGCCTACACCTTGCGCGAAGTGTCGGTGAGTGCGAATGACCAGGGTTTTGTGCCGCGTCCACGCATGATGGCCCTCGAAGCCAAGGCCGCCATGGCCGACGCGGCAGTTCCGGTGGAGGCCGGCAAGAGCGCCGTGTCCGTGACGGTGTCCGGCTCGATACAACTCAAATAGCCGACTTTCGGCAGTACACAAGCGCACCATGGACCGCGTGGACTGCGTCGTGATCGGCGCTGGAGTGGTTGGGCTGGCGGTCGCCCGGGAACTGGCTCTGCACGGACGTGAGGTGCTGGTGTTGGAGTCGGCCAGGACCATCGGTACAGGCACCAGCTCGCGCAACAGCGAGGTGGTGCATGCCGGCATCTACTATCCGCAGGGTTCGTTGAAGGCTGTGTTGTGTGTGGCGGGGCGCAACTTGCTGTACCAGTATTGCGAGCAGCGGGATCTGCCCTACCGGCGATGTGGGAAGTTGATTGTTGCGACATCGTCCGATCAGGTGCCGAGGCTGGAGCAGATCCGGCTTGCCGCAGTGGCCAATGGCGTTGCCGATTTGCAGACCCTGGATCACGATGCTGCCCGTGCACTGGAGCCCGAGTTGCGTTGCAGCGCCGCCCTCCTGTCACCAAGCTCCGGCATTGTCGATAGCCACGCCCTGATGTTGTCGATGCACGGCGACCTGGAGCGCGCCGGTGGGATGGTTGCATTCGGATCGGCGGTCGACACCGCCTGGTGCAGGAGCGACGGCCTGGAAATTCTGACGCACGACGGCACCCGGTTCGTGGCCACGACGGTGATCAATGCCGCCGGCTTGTGGGCACCGGACCTGGCGCATCGTTTCCATGGGCTGGACAGCACTTCGTTGCCGCGGGCCTACTATGCCAAGGGCAACTATTTCAGCCTGAGCATACGGGCACCGTTTCAGCGCCTTGTGTATCCGGTGCCCGAACTGGCCGGTCTGGGTGTGCACTTGACACTCGACCTGGCGGGGCAGGCGAAATTTGGTCCTGATGTGCAATGGGTTGAATCGGCAGACGATCTGGTTGTTGATCCGGGCCGCGGAGATGCCTTCTACGCCGAGATACGCAAATATTGGCCTGCGTTGCCGGACGGCGCTCTCGCCCCGGGTTACGCCGGCATCCGCCCGAAAATCCAGGCGCCGCACGAAGCCCAGCGCGACTTCATGATCCAGGGTCCGGCACAACACGGTGTCAACGGCCTGGTCAATCTGTTTGGCATTGAATCTCCCGGGCTGACCAGCGCGCTGGCGATTGGGCGCCACGTGCGTGGCTTGTTGTAGCCGCCGTTTGTCCCCGTGCCGACCGGTGCGCCGGTGTCCCGTGCTCAGGCCCCGGCCATTGTGCGGTGCAGGCGAATCGCACGCGCCGATGCGGTAACCAGAGCCGGCCCTTTGTAGATCAGCCCGGTGTAGATTTGCACCAGGTCGGCTCCCGCCTCGATTTTCTGCACGGCGTCCTGCGCGCTCAGGATGCCGCCCACACCGATGATGGGAAAGTCCGGGCCCAGCGTTTGGCGCAACTGTGCGATCACGCGATTGCTGGCGTCGCGTACGGGCGCGCCTGACAGGCCACCGGTCTCGCTGGCATGGGCCAAACCGGCGACGGCATCGCGGGCCGTCGTGGTATTGGTCGCCACCACGCCGTCCATGGTGTGGCGGCGCAGCATTTGTGCGATCTTTCGCACCTGTGCCAGATCCAGGTCCGGGGCAATCTTGACAAACAAAGGTACGGTGCGGCCCTGTTCGTCCTGCAACACCTGGCGGCGCTGGGCCAGGGCGGCCAGCAGCGTGTCCAGGGCAGTGTCGTGCTGCAACTCGCGCAGATTGCTGGTATTGGGGCTGGAGATATTGACCGTCACGTAGTCTGCGTGCGCATAAACGCCATTCAGGCACGCGACATAGTCATCGACCGCATGATCCATCGGCGTCGTGGCGTTTTTTCCGATGTTGAGCCCCAGAATGCGGCCGTTGCGGCGAAACCCGGCGCGCTGCACATTGGCGATGAATGTGTCCAGGCCGTCGTTGTTGAAGCCCAGGCGGTTGATCAAGGCCGAGGCCTGGGGCAGACGGAACATGCGCGGTTTGGCATTGCCCGGTTGCGCTTTCGGCGTTACGGTTCCCACCTCGACAAAGCCGAACCCCATGGCACCGAGTGCGTCAATACAGGCAGCGTTTTTGTCCAGGCCGGCTGCGAGGCCGACCCGGTTCGGAAACACCAGACCGGCAATGCGCACCGGGTCCCGGACCAGCCTGTTGGTGTAGGCCAGTGCCAGGGGTGTGCGTTGCGTGAGCTTCAGCGCGTGTAATGTGAGTTCGTGAGCGGTTTCTGCATCCAGGCCGAAAAGAAAGGGGCGGGCCAAGCCGTAGGGTACAAATGACATTGGATAATTCACAACAGGTTGCGTGATTGTCGCCAATCCCGGCGCACACACGGCCGTACTACCCATGCCCACCCAAGACGAACTCAAGACACTGGTCGCGCAGGCGGCCCTGCAGTACATCGTGCCCGGAGAAATTGTGGGTGTGGGCAGCGGCTCGACCGTCAACAAGTTCATTCTCGCCCTGGGCACGCTCAAACACCGGGTGCGCGGCGCAGTTTCGAGTTCCGAGGCCAGCAGCGCATTGCTGCGGTCGCAGGGCATCGATCTGGTGGATGCCAACCTGGTCGAACATCTGCCGGTCTACGTCGACGGCGCCGACGAAATCGACCCGCGCGGTTTTATGGTCAAGGGAGGCGGCGCAGCGCTGACGCGCGAAAAAATCGTGGCCGCGCTGGCCGACCGGTTCGTCTGCATCGCCGACGCGTCGAAGCTGGTCGATAGGCTGGGCCGGTTTCCGCTGCCGGTGGAGGTGATCCCCATGGCCAGTGCCCGGCTGATGCGGCAGTTTCGGGCTCTGGGCGGCGCGCCGGAAATCCGGCTCCGAGACGGCGTCCCGCTGCGCACCGACAACGGTCAGATTGTGCTCGATGTGCGCGGCTTGTCGATCACCGACCCCTTGGCGTTTGAGTCCATGGTCAACCAGTGGCCCGGTGTCGTGACTGTCGGCGTGTTCGCGCACCAGAAAGCCTCTTTGTGCTTGCTGGCCTCCGAGACAGGTGTCAGAACGCTGGTTTTCGATTGACCATGGGCGCCACCTTCGCGGCGGCGCGCGGGCCTTAAAAGCGGATGCCAGTCGGGCTGGCGGGTACCGGCTCTGGAACGGTGGGCAGGCGATTTTCGGCTGACTTCTCTTCGCTACGACCCTGACCCTCATCGTCCGGCTTGGGCGTCGCCGGTTTTTGCACCACGACCAGGGGTTTGGCCGCTGGCTGACGGTAGGACGCGGGCAGCACAGAAGTCTGCGGATAGTTGGCAGCCGCCAGGTACTGGGTCCACTCGGACTCCGAGAAGCCTTTGATCTTCTGGCCACCGATGGTGAGAAAGGGCAATGAATTGTCTCCGCTCAGGCGTTTGAGAGCTTCGCCGTCCTCCGGGCTTGCCACGGTGAATTCGTTGAACGGTATGCCGCGCCCCTGCAGCAGCAGTCGACCGCTTGTGCATGGCACACAATTGGCAGCGGCATACAGCGTCACCGGATACCGTGCGGCAACCTGACGCAATTCGAACGGCAGGCCGGTGTTGTCGCCGCCCGAGATCACCTTGCCACCGGCGTTTGTCGCTGTCGCCTTGCTGGCGTCCGCCGGCGGCCGGTCGGAAAAACTGACCTTGCCATCGGCTCCGACAATGCGGTAGACGGTTTGCGCCTGCAGGGATAAGGGGGCCGACGCGAGCAGCGCCAGCAGCAGACAGGTCTTGTAAGTGAAGGTCGATTGGTTCATGCGCTCGTTCCTTTCATGTCGAAACCGTAGCCTCAGCCATACCCTGGTGCCGCAACAGGGCTTCCAGTCGAGGCTCCCGGCCCCTGAAGGCCTTGAATGATTCCAGTGCCGGTCGGCTACCACCAGACTCCAAAATCGCTACGCGGTATCTTCTTCCTGTTTCGGGGTCTGGCAAACCATCCGCAGCCGCGGTTTCCTCGAATGCCGCATAGGCATCGGCGCTCAATACCTCAGCCCATTTGTAGCTATAGTACCCGGCCGCGTAACCCCCAGCAAATATGTGGCTGAAAGTGTGGGTGCTGCGGCTCCATGCCGGTGGCAGCAGCACCGCCACCTCGTTGCGCACCTGCTGTTGCAATTGCAGCAAATCCGCTGCCGGATCATGGGTGGTGTGCAGCAACATGTCGAACAGGGCAAACTCCACCTGGCGCAGTGTCTGCATGCCACTCTGGAAATTCTTGGCGGCGAGCATGCGCTCGAACAAGGGGCGCGGCAGCGGTTCTGCGGTGTCGACATGGGCGGTCATATGGCGCAACACGGACCATTCCCAGCAGAAGTTTTCCATGAACTGGCTCGGCAACTCGACCGCGTCCCATTCCACACCGCTGATGCCCGACACCTGCCGCTCGTCTACCTGCGTCAGCAGATGCTGCAGCCCGTGACCACACTCATGGAACAGGGTGATCACATCGTCATGCGTGAGCAGGGCAGGTTGCTCCTTGCCGTGCATGGTGACCGGGCCCGCAAAATTGCACACCAGATGGGCCACCGGGGTTTGCAATGTGCCACTGTCGGGGCGCAGCCAGCGGCCACGTACGTCGTCCATCCAGGCGCCGCCGCGCTTGCCGCTGCGCGCTGTCGGGTCAAGGTAGAACTGTCCGACCAAGGCGCTCGCCCCGGAACCGTTGGGGGCGACGCGCTCGATACGATAGAAAGACACGCCACCATCCCAGACCGCCGCGTTGTCGGGCCCGATGCGGACGTCGAACAAAGTCTCCACGATCTTGAACAGGCCGCTCAGCACTTTGGGCAGGGGGAAGTACTGTCTTACCTCCTGCTCACTGAATGAGAAACGGGCTTCCTTCAACTTTTCGCTGACAAACGCAATGTCCCAGGGCTGCAGTTCCGTCATCTGCAACTGTTGCGCCGCAAAAGCGCGCAATTCGGCCAGATCCTGTTGCGCGTAGGGACGGGCACGCGCCGCCAGGTCGCGCAGGAAAGTGACCACTTTGGCCGGTGACTCCGCCATTTTGGGCGCCAGTGACAGACTGCCGTAGTCGGAAAATCCGAGCAGCAATGCCTTCTCCCGGCGCAAAGCCAGGATCTCGCGCATCACGCTGCTGTTGTCGAATTGTCCGAGTTCCCCTTCGGCCTGGTCTGACGCCCGAGTGACGTAGGCGCGGTACATGCGCTGGCGCAAGTCTGCATCTTGCGCAAACTGCATCACCGGCAGATAACACGGCATTTTCAGGCTGAGCTTGTAGCCCGCCTGGCCCTCGGCCTGTGCCGCTGCGCGGGCTGCCTGCTGGACGTCGGTTGGTACGCCGGCGAGTTCCGCCTCGCTGGCGAAATAGCTGAATTTGTCGGTGGCGTCCAGCGCGTTTTCGCTGAACTTCTGGCCCAACTCCGCCAGACGTTCCTGGATCGCAGCAAAACGTCCTCGCTGGTCGCCGCTCAACTCGGCGCCACCCAGCACGAAATCCCGCAGCGCGTTGTGGTGCGCCTGGCGTTGTTCCAGGTTGAGTGATGCCGGATCGATCGCCTTGTATTTGGCATACAGGTGCTGGTCGGCACCCAGCCGGGTCCAGAACTCGGTGATCAAAGGCAGGCTGGCGTTGTAGGCGGCGCGCAACGGCGCCGAGTCTGCCACGCTGTTGAGGTGGCTGACAGCGCCCCAGGCGGTTCCCAGGGCTTCGGTGGACTTGTCCAGCACGGCGGCAATGGATTGCCAGTCTGCCGGAAAGTCAGCTTTTACCACCGTGCGCAATGCCTGCTCACAATCGGCCAGCAGATGGCGCATGGCCGGCTCCACATCAGCCGGAGTAATCGCGTCGAAGGCCGGCAGGGTGCCGGAGCGCAGCAGGGCGTTGGCTGCCGTGGTTGTCATGCCGCGATGGCCACAGGTTGCTGACGTGCCGACGCAACGCGTTCGGCCGACTCCACGGTGTTGGACAGCAGCATGGTGATGGTCATAGGCCCGACACCACCGGGCACCGGGGTGAGGTAGCCAGCCACCTGCTGCACGCCGACAAAATCCACATCGCCACACAGTTTGCCTTCGTCTGTGCGGTTCATGCCGACATCAATGACGATGGCGCCCGGCTTGACCATGTCGGCCGTCAACACGTTGCGCCGACCGACCGCTGCGACCACGATATCTGCCTGCAGCGTGTGCCGCTTCAGGTCCGCCGTGGCGCTATGGCAGATCGTGACCGTCGCACTTTCCTGCAGCAGCATCATGGCCATCGGTTTGCCCACCGTGTTGCTGCGCCCGATCACGACGGCGTGTTTGCCGCGCAGCGCGACACCCGTGGAAGCGATCAGCTTCATGCAGCCATAGGGAGTGCAGGGATTGAAGCCTGGCGCACCAGTCATCAACTCGCCCGCGCTCATGGTGGAGTAACCATCCACGTCCTTGTTGACCGCAATCGCCTCGATCACGCGGTGCGGGTCGATGTGTCTGGGCAACGGCATCTGCACCAGGATGCCGTGGATGGTGGCGTCGTTGTTCAGAGCCTCGATGCGCCCGAGCAATTCCGACTGCGACAGCTGGGCGTCATACTTCTCGAACACGCTGTACATGCCGGCGTCCTCGCAGCCCTTGATCTTGTTGCGCACGTAGACCTGACTTGCCGGGTCTTCACCGACCAGTATCACGGCAAGGCCGGGCCGTACGCCGCGTTCGGTGAGGACGGCACAACGCTGTGCGATGTCCTGCCGCATGTTGCGGGACAGGGCGTTGCCGTCGATGGTCTGGGCGATTGCTGGTTGCATCGTGGTCCTGCTTACTGGGTTGCGAATGGGTGCCAAGCCGAACTGGCAAGGCCTGTGCCGGGGTGACCGGCAGCTGTCGTCAGGTCTTGCCGGCGTGTTGCCCCAAGGCGATTTTCAACAGGTCGGCGACTGTGTTGGCGTTCAGTTTTTCCATGATGTTGGCGCGGTGCGCTTCGACCGTCTTGATGCTGATACCCAGGTCGTCTGCAATCTGTTTGTTCAGCCGGCCAGCGACGATGCGCTCCAGAACCTGGGATTCCCGCAACGTCAGTTTGGAAAGCAGCGCATCGCGGTTCGCCGCAGTTTGGTGGTCGGCAAACGACTCCTTGGCGTGTTCCAGCATGCGTTCCACCAGACTCACCAACTGGTCTTCCTTGAACGGCTTCTGGATGAAATCCATGGCGCCTTTTTTCATCGTGTCCACTGCCATCGGCACATCGCCATGGCCGGTGATGAAAACGATGGGCAAGGGAGAGTGGTGTTCCATCAGCCGGTTCTGCAGGTCCAGGCCGGTCATGCCGCCCATCCGCACATCGGCTATCAGGCACGCCACCTCACGGGCATCGTAGCGGCTGAGAAATGACTCCGCAGAATCAAAGCAGCGCACCCGATAGTCTTTGCCCTCCAGCAGCCACTGCAGCGAGTCCCGTACGGCTTCGTCGTCGTCGACAACGTACACCGTACCCTTTTTCGGAATCAGACTCATGCGACTATCCTGGGGTTCTGAGTTGTTTGCGCCGCTCGATCGGGTCGACGGCCTGGGGGTCGCCGATGGGTAACCAGAACGCGAAATGGCACCCCACCAGCTGGTCGTCATTGTAAAGGTTCTGGGCCCGCATCCGGCCGTGGTGTGACTCGACAATGGAGCGGCACAGGTTGAGCCCGATTCCCATTCCGTCGGTCTTGGTCGAGTAAAACGCTTCGTACAGGCGATCCAGCACTTCGGGGGCCAGTCCGTTGCCAGAGTCGATGACCGAAAACTCCACCACCGGCACACCATCCACCTGGCTCTGGGCGACGCGCAACTCGGCTCGCCGCTGCGCTGTGCTGCGTTGCGCCGTATCGACCGATTCGGCAGCATTCTTGAGCAGGTTGATGAGTACCTGTTCGATCAAGATCGGGTCGACCAGCAACAGCGGAAGGTGCGGCTCGATATGGCGCACCAGACGCACGTTGCGGCGGCGCAGCTCGATCTCCGCCAATTCCACCGCCTCGTCGATCATGTCGTGCACGCGCGACCAGGCGCGGTTTGGCTCGCTGCGTTTCACGAAGGAGCGGATGCGCTGAATGATCTGCCCGGCCCGCTGCGCCTGTTTCGCAGTCTTCTCCAGCGCGCCCAGCAGATCTTTTTCGGTGATCTGCTGGGCCCGGATGCGAGAAACCATGCCGTGGCAATAGTTGTTGATCGCCGTCAGTGGCTGGTTCAATTCATGCGCCACACTGGATGCCATCTCGCCCATGGTGATCAGGCGGCTGGCGTTGTGTGCCCGGTCGGCTTGCGCCGCGGCCTGTTGCTCGGCGAGTCGGCGCGCCGTGATGTCGGTGGCGATCACCATCTGGGCCAGGCGACCATCGACCCAGCTCAGGTAACGGGAACGCACTTCCAGCCACAGTCCCAGCTCGCTGAAGTAGACCTCGGCATGTTCGCTGTCGGCATCGGGCAGCGTGTTGGTCGGCAGCCCGGCGAACGAGTCCACCTGATCGGTCGATTCGTCGTTCGTTGCCTGGGCCGGTATACCTGCCTGGGCGACCAGCTTCAGATGACCCAGTGTTTCGGCGCCGAACCAGAGCCGGTACAGCTTGTTGGCAAACAGCAGTTCATCGCTGCCCAGCGGCGCCACGGAAATGGACGCATCCAATGCCTCCAGCACGGTGGTGAAGCGCTCGAACGACGACGATAACTGCTCCCGGATGCGGTTGGGTTCGGTGATGTCGGTCATCGACGTCATCCAGCCGGTCTGGGTGCCGCGCGCATCGATCAGGGGCGAGACATACAGCCGTGCATCAAAAAGGCTGTTGTCCGGTCGCTTGACCCGCATCTGCACGCCACCGGGTGTGGTCTTGCCAGCCAGCTCGTCGCGCAGCATCTGGGTCAATGTTTCATGATCGGTGTCGGGCCAATACGGGAACGGAGCGGTGCGGCCGACCAGTTCGGCCTCGCTCCAACCGGTCATCTGGCAAAAGGCCGCGTTCACGTATGTGATGCGTCCCTGTTGGTCCATCGCGCGCATGCCGGTGGGCATGGAGTTTTCCATGGCGCGGCGGAAGTTGGTTTCCGACACCAGCGCCTGTTGCGCCTGCTGGCGACGCCGGGTATGGCGCCAGTTGGCGATCAACATCCAGGCCGTCATGCCGCTCAGTACACCGACCAGCCAGAACAAGCCGCTGCCGATGACGCCCAGCGACGTGCGATAGGCCTGGGCACGCAGCACCAGGCCGTTGCCGACCGGCGACACCGGTACCTCGTATTCGTTGACCGGATTGACCCAGGGCAACAGGCTGGTGGCCGGGTTGCGCGCCGGTACTGCGGTGCCTGCCAACCGCACTCCTTTGTCGTCGCGCAGCGAGACGGCGTAGCGGGCAGCGACCTCGGCCGGTACCCCGTAGCGGTACATGCCATCGACCGAATATTCGGCCAGTACGACACCGGCAAAACGCGCCTTGTTGTCAGTCAGCGGCACGTGCAACTGCAGATAGGCGGCGCTGTTGGCCGACGCCGCACGCTGGGCATAAATAGGTTGTTGCAGTTCGCGGGTAAGACTGTAAGAGCTTTGGGTGTCGCCCTGTCTGAGCGTTTCACCCAGCGTCAATCGCTGGTCGGGTTGCAGGTTGGCCGTGGCATAACTCGCCTTGACGCGTTTTCGCTCGTCGATCCAGCTGACCCGCTCCAGATCCGGGTATTGGCTGACCAGTGCTTCCGCCCGGATCGGGAACTCGTCGATGTCGAGCTCCTGGTTCGAGATGTCGCGCGCGATCCGCATCAGTTGCTCCTGGCGCTCGAGCAGGCGCAGGCGCAGCCGTTGTTGCGTGTACTCCACGTCTCGGCGCACAGCCTCGTGTTCGCGGTCGATTTCTTCCAGCCGCAGGTAGGCGAAGGAGGCAATGATGGCTGCGAGAAACAATAGCACTGCCGCCAACGGGGCGAGCACGGCGAACCGATCCTGCCGCTGCGGGTTGAGGCGCCACCACCAGCGCCGGACACGCTCGGCTGTGGCAACACCGGGTTGGCTGGTGTCCACGGATTGAGCAGGCATGGGGCGAGTGTAGGGGAGCCAATGGGTCTGCTCAAGCCGATCGGTTGTTGAGCATATTTCATAATATGAATTAAGAGTGCGTTATTTGAAATGCGAAGGTTTCTGTGGAATAATTGCCATACAGTAGTAACAAGCCGCGTAGAACCCAGGAGACCCCTATGGCCGCCGTTCCCCAGAATCTTTTCGGTGCTTCCGCCAACGATGACGATGCCCAGGAAACCCGCGAATGGACGGACGCGCTGAGCGCCGTCATTCAGAGCGCTGGGCCGCAGCGTGCGCATTTCCTGCTCGAGCAACTGCTCGAACACGCGCGCCAGAACAGCATCGACATGCCGTTCTCGGCCAACACCGGTTACGTGAACACCCTGGAGCCGGATCAGGAGGAGCGTTGTCCGGGTAACCTGGAAATCGAGGAGCGCCTGCGCGCCTACATGCGCTGGAACGCCATGGCGATGGTGGTCAAGGCCAATCGCCACCACCCGGTGGATGGTGGTGATCTGGGCGGGCATATCGGCTCTTTCGCCTCGCTGGCCAATCTGTTTGGAGCCGGCTTCAACCATTTCTGGCATGCCGAGAGCGAGGGCCACGGTGGCGACTGCATCTATATCCAGGGTCACGTATCACCGGGGGTCTATGCGCGCGCCTTTCTGGAGGGACGGCTGACAGAGGAGCAGCTGCTGAACTTCCGCCAGGAGGTCGATGGGCGCGGCCTCTCCAGCTACCCGCATCCAAAGCTGATGCCCGAGTTCTGGCAGTTCCCCACCGTGTCGATGGGCCTGGGCCCATTGATGGCAATTTATCAGGCGCGTTTTCTCAAGTACCTGCAGGCGCGTGGCATCGCGCAGACCGACAACCGCAAGGTATGGGTGTTTTGTGGTGACGGCGAGATGGACGAGGTGGAGAGCATGGGCGCGATCGGACTGGCTGCGCGTGAGGGCCTGGACAACCTGATTTTTGTCATCAACTGCAATCTGCAGCGCCTGGACGGTCCGGTGCGCGGCAACGGCAAGATCATCCAGGAGCTGGAGGGTGAATTTCGCGGCTCGGGCTGGAACGTCCTCAAGCTGATCTGGGGCAGCAACTGGGACCCACTGCTGGCACGGGACAAAGATGGCGCCCTGCGCAAGATCATGCTGGATACGCTGGACGGCGACTACCAGGCGTTCAAGGCCAATGATGGCGCCT
>JANOTG010000566.1:0-3414 GCA_031416215.1 Betaproteobacteria bacterium | reverse complement strand
CGCCGGGCCAGTGGCCCGTCCGCTCGGCAGGCACAAACAGTCCCCCGGACTGTTTGTGTCCGGGCCTTGCCTCCTCAGCGCCACAGAGGCGCACCGCGCGCCATCCCCACAGGCCGGTGCCGCCAGGTTTGTGGTCTGCGGGAGTCGGGGCCCGGACCTCCCCACAGCCAACCACCCATGCAGGCGTGGCGGGTGGCTGCGCCGGTCTGCTGGAAGTATTCGCGCATGCCACAGAGTCACGCACTCCCGCATCCGGGGTCGCGCCAACCCCATGGTGTGCTGCAACACCATCTGCGCGAGACTGCAAGCAGAGCTGCGCGGACACCCGCCACGCTGGCCCAAACAGGGCATCGCGCCAGCCGAAAAACCAACGACCGCAATGGGCCGATAGCTGGCCTACACGAACGGCGGGTGACCGGCACCCAACCTCATGCATTCGGACCGCTGCATTGCGGGTATTGGTGGGCGACTCTGTACGCCGCAGTGCAGCCAACCATTTCGCAGCTGCGACTGCCTTAAATGGGCGCAAAGACGCAATTCGTCAGCTTTCGCAAAGTCAATATCGTCGACAGCAACCATGCGCCGATGCCGGAGCATCAACGAAACCCAAACTCCCGAAGCGTACTACGCGTAGTCGCTCACCGGCAAACAACTGCAAAACAGGTTCCGATCCCCATACACGTTGTCGATGCGCCCGATCGGCGTCCAGTACTTCACGTTCTTCAGCGTCGCCAGCGGGAACAGCCCGGTCTCGCGCGAATAGGGCCGCGCCCACTCGCTGCCCATCACCGACGCGGCGGTATGGGGCGCATGTTTCAGCGGGTTGTTGTCCTGCGGCCATTCGCCGGATTCGACCTTGCGGATCTCCTCGCGGATGGCAGTCATGGCGGCGATGAAGCGGTCGAGCTCCCCCAGGGTCTCGCTCTCGGTGGGCTCCACCATGAGTGTGCCGGGCACGGGAAAGCTGAGTGTGGGCGCATGAAAACCGTAGTCCATCAGGCGCTTGGCCACGTCCTCGGCGCTGATGCCCTGGGCGCCACCACTGCTTTCCTTCAACGGCCGCAGGTCCAGGATGCACTCGTGGGCGACGTGGCCGTTAGCGCTGGTGTACAGGGTGGGGTAGTAGTCTTTCAAGCGCGCACTGATGTAGTTGGCACTCAGGATGGCGGCTTCGGTGGCCTGCTGCAGACCATCGGGGCCCATCATGCGGCGCGCGTCAAGCCTTCGCCGCCTTCGACTTCAGCTTGTCCTGGTACATGGCGGCGTCCGCTGCAGCCAGCACACCCTGGATGTCCTTGTGGGTGTCCAAGTCGAATTCGACCATGCCCACGCTGAACCGGATGTCGTAGCCGCGGCTGGCCTCCTCGTTCTTGCGGGTCAGTTCTTCCTGCATCCGGCCCAGGATGGCCTGCGTTTCGGCAGCCGTGGCGCTCGTCAACAGGACGACGAACTCATCGCCACCCAACCTGCCCACCACATCGCTGTGCCGCATGCAGTGGACCAGGAGTTCTGCGAACGTGACCAGTGCGCGGTCGCCCTCCGCGTGACCGAAGGTGTCGTTCACGGCCTTGAATCCGTTCAGGTCGAAGAACAACACGGTGGCTGCCCGCTTCAGCCGCAGGCAGACGTTCAACGTGTGATTGGCCAGCGTTTCGAAGCCCCTGCGGTTCGATATCCTGGTCAACTCGTCGGTGGTCGCCAACTGCACCGCGGACAATTCCTGCTCGGCCATACGCGCCAGATCCCGCAGCAGCTCGAGGTCGTCCTCGGACATCTCCCTCGGATTCACATCGATCAGGCACAGCGTGCCCAGCTTGCTGCCGTTCACGACCGTCAGCGGGCAGCCGGCGTAGAAGCGGATGTTGGGCGCCCCGGTGACCAGGGGGTTGTCATGAAATCTGTCGTCGGCCGTTGCGTCGGGCACCACCAGAATATGGTCTTCCAGGATGGCATGCCCGCAAAACGAGATGTCGCGCGGGGTCTCGGTCGCGCCCAGCCCCACACAGGACTTGAACCATTGCCGGTTGGCATCGACCAGGCTGACCAGGGCGATCGGCACCCCAAAGAGGCGCTTGGCCAGTCGTGTCAGGCGATCAAAACGTTCCTCCGGGGCTGTATCCAGCACATTGAGCGAACGAAGGGTGTCGAGCCTGTGGGCTTCGTTGATTGGTCTGGCTGGTGTGTGCATGGTGGGATGACCTCGACTTGGGTGCTGCTGCGGGCGACAAGGACGGTTGCGAACCCTGAACACTTCCAGCCGCCCAGCGGGCTGTACTGATCTTTCGCAGCGCCCACCGTCACTATACGTTCCGACGCGGCACTTGGCCAGCGGGTGAATCCCGGATAAGCAGGGGATTCCTGCCCCGGATTGATCCATTCCGGTGGTGATGGGGCGCATGTTTCAGCGGGTTGTTGTCCTGCGGCCACTCGCCGCTTTCCACCTTGTGGATCTCCGAGCGAATGGCGAACCATCGTGCGCTGAATGCGCTTTGCTACCATGCGCCAGACCGCCGTTGTATTCGCAAGGAGGAAGTCCATGGGTCGTAGACCGTCCGAGGTGTTTCAGGAAAACCGTGATCTGATCCGGCGCATTGCCTCGTTGCATCAGACGCGCAACCTGCGGGTTTTCGGCTCGGTTCTGCGCGGAGAAGATACCGAGACGAGTGATCTTGACCTGCTGGTGGACCCGCTTCCCGGCGCAACGCTAATTGACTTGGGTGCCATTCAGATTGAATTGGAGCAGTCGTTGGGAATCGCCGTCGATGTATTGACCCCCGACGATTTGCCGAAGAAGTTCAGGGATCAGGTTCTCAAGGAAGCGGAGCCGGTATGAACTCGCGGCGTGGTCAGCTAAGGCTGGCTGACTATGTCGAACACATTCTTGGTGCGTGCGAGCGAATCCAGGAATACATGCAGGGCGCGACAAAGGATGCATTCTTTCGGGACCAGAGAACACAAGACGCGATCATCAGAAACATATTGGTAGTCGGCGAAGCTGCGGCTCAGATTCTCGACAACCACGCTGCATTTGCACAGGCGCAGTCCGAGATCCCGTGGAACCAGATGGAGGGGGCTGCGCAACCGAATGGTCCATGGAAATTTCGAGACCAATCTGGAGCTCGTCTGGGAGACCGTCCAAGTCTTTGTTCCTGACTTGATCAGGCAGTTGCAGCCGGCAGATCGTTCCGGCGAGTAAATCGTGGGGCTGCGGCCCCTCAAGAATACGCACTCACCGGCACGCAACTGCAAAACAGGTTCCGGTCGCCGTACACGTTGTCGATGCGCCCGATCGGCGTCCAGTACTTCACGTTCTTCAGCGTCGCCAGCGGGAACACCCCGGTCTCGCGCGAATAGGGCCGCGCCCACTCGCTGCCCATCACCGACGCGGCGGTATGGGGCGCATGTTTCAGCGGG
>JANOTG010000565.1:0-4132 GCA_031416215.1 Betaproteobacteria bacterium | reverse complement strand
ACCATGCGTGCGGCGTGCTGCTGCGCAGGTTTCAGGCGGGTTCGATGGCAAGGGGCCATGTGTGGTTCCGCTGGTTCAATGAACTTCCGGTCGTGTTGCTGTTGTTGGCCGTGGTGCTGGTGGTCGTGAAGCCTTTTTGACACGGGCTGCAGCATGCAACGGACTTCCGCCTGGCCGCTGGCTCTGAGCAGCATCGGGCTGATTGTGTATGCCAGTCTTTATCCCTTTGGTGAATGGCGCGATCAGGGCATAGCGCCTTGGTCATTTCTGTGGGCACCCCTGCCGCGTTACTGGACCGGCTTTGACCTCGCCTCCAACGTACTTGGTTATGTGCCACTGGGCTGCCTGCTGGCTTTGACAGCCTTGCGCACCGGGCGTTCCCGCCACGCCGTGTCGCGTGCTTCCCTTGTGTGTGCGTTGTTGTCGTTCCTGATGGAGACCCTGCAAAGTTACCTGCCGGCCCGCGTGCCTTCGAACCTTGATTTTGTGCTCAATGTGCTCGGTGGATGGCTCGGGGCGATGGGCGCACACCGGCTCGAGACCATGGGTGCCTTGGCCCGCTGGAGCCGGGTGCGTGGGCGCTGGTTTGTGCGGGATGCCAGCGGCGGGCTGGTGCTGCTGGCTTTGTGGCCAGTGGCGCTGCTGTTTCCGGCAGCTGTCCCGTTTGGCCTCGGACAGGTCGCGGAACGGATCGAAAGTACGCTGGCGGATCTGTTGGACGACACACCATTTCTGGAGTGGTTGCCGTTTCGCGAGGTAGAACTCCAGCCCTTGCTCGCCGGAGCCGAGTTTGTGTGTGTCGTGCTGGGCCTGCTGATCCCGTCCCTGCTGGGCTTTTGTATCCTGCGCACGATGACGCAACGCGTGCTGTTTGCGTTCGTGACAATCGGTGCCGGGGCTGCCGCCACTGGTTTGTCGGCTGCGTTGAGTTACGCACCGCAGCACGCCTGGGACTGGCTGCAGTTGCCAGTGGCCGTTGGCATGGCGACGGCGCTGCTTGTCGCGCTCGCCTTGTCGGCCGCCGGGCAGCGCCTGTGTGCGGCCCTCGGTCTGCTGGGTCTGGGGGTCTATCTGAGCGTGCTCAACCAGGCGCCGATTGACCCCTATTTCAGTCAGACGCTGCAGACCTGGGAGCAGGGACGGTTTATCCGGTTCAATGGCCTTGCCCAGTGGATCGGCTGGTTCTGGCCCTTTGGTGCCGTGTTGTACTTGCTGGCTCGATTACGGGAGCCCGGATTGAAAAATTAGAATGGGGCCATGAGCCAAATACCAGCCGCCACCGGTGATGCCCGCACTTCCTACTACCAGCGGCATATTTTTTTCTGTCTCAACGAGCGCAAAAATGGCGAAGCCTGTTGTGCCCAACATGCTGCACAAGCCGGTTTTGACCGTTGTAAATTGCAGGTGAAGGCGGCCGGCCTGTCCGGCCCGGGCAAGGTGCGCGTCAACAAGGCCGGATGCCTGGATCGATGTGCCGCTGGCCCGGTGGCTGTGGTCTATCCGGAGGCGGTCTGGTACAGCTACGTCGACTCCCAGGACATTGATGAAATCGTCGAGTCACACCTGAAAAACGGGCGGATCGTCGAGCGGCTGGTGACGCCGCCACACGCCGGGCGCTGAGAACACGGTGGTGGCGTGAATCCGGGCGCTAGCAGACTCTCTGTCGTGGGTCCGGCCGGGGCGCTGGAGGTGCTGCGCGACTTTGCGCCCGAGCCTGCCAGGGGCACGGTCGTGGTGGCGCACCCGCATCCGCTGTTTGGCGGCACCATGGACAACAAGGTGGTGGTGACCATTGCGCGGGCCTTCGTGCAATGTGGTTGGCATGCGGTGCGATTCAACTTCCGGGGTGTTGGGCAAAGCGCTGGCAGCTATGACGAAGGCCGAGGCGAACTGGAAGATCTGCGTGCTGTCGTGCGGGCCTGTGCTGCGAACGGCGAACTGGCGTTGGCCGGTTTTTCCTTCGGATCGTATGTGGTCAGCATGGCACTGCCGCAGTTGCGCTGCGAACATCAGTTGCGCCAGGTGGTCCTGGTTGGCACCGCCGTCAGCCGATTTCCGGTCCCCGTCATCGCGCAGGGATTGACGCCCCTGGTGGTGCATGGCGAACTGGACGAAACGGTCGCGCTGACTGACGTGCTGGCCTGGGCGCGCCCGCAAAACCTTCCGGTGGTGGTGGTGCCTGGGGCGTCGCATTTTTTTCACGGACAATTGGGCGTGCTCAAGGCACTCGTTGCCCGCCACCTGAATACCGCCAACTGAATTGCGCTGAAGGCGTATGTGGCGCCGCGCGCAGTTGGAACGGCGCTCTTCAGCACTTTTCCCAATCCCATGCAGCCTATGAAACCCCTACTGTTTGCCTTGGCCCTTGTCTGGTCATGTTGCGCCGCCGCCCAGGTGCCCCAGGCGCCCGAGGTCGCCGCACGGGCCTATCTTTTGCTCGATCTGACCGCCAATCAGGTATTGGCGCAAAAGGAGGTTGATCTGCCGGTAGAGCCGGCGTCGTTGACCAAGCTGATGACCGCCTACCTGGTGTTTGACGCGCTGCGGGCGAAAAAAATCGATCTGCAGCAGACGCTGCCGGTAAGCGAGCGCGCCTGGAAGATGGGTGGCTCGCGCATGTTCATCGACCCGAAGATGCAGGTGCCGGTCGAAGACCTGATCAAGGGCATGATCGTTCAATCGGGCAATGATGCAACAGTGGCCCTGGCCGAGGGTGTGGGCGGCAGCGTCGAGCGATTCGTGCAGCTGATGAACGACCAGGCCGCTGCGCTGGGGCTGAAAGCGACCAGTTATCGCAACCCGGAGGGCTTGACACAGGCCGGACACGTTACCAGCGCGCGTGACCTGGGCACGCTGGCGTCGCGCCTGATGGCCGACTTTCCGCAGTATGTAGGTTATTACGCGATCAAGAAATACCGCTATGCCGGAACGCCCGTCACCAACGACAACAATCGCAACCTGCTGTTGTTTCGTGACCCGTCGGTCGACGGCCTGAAAACCGGCTTTACGGACGCGGCGGGATATTGCATGATTGCCACGGCGCGGCGCGATTTTGCCAATCTCAAGTCACCTGCAGCCGCCGATGCGGGCAATGGTAGCCGCCGTTTGTTGTCGATCGTATTGGGTGCCGCAAGCGAGAACGCGCGCGCCAACGAGTCGCAAAAGCTGTTGAACTGGGGTTTCTCGGCTTTTGACGCCGTGAAATTGTTTGATGCCGGTCAGGTTGTTGCCACTCCAGCAGTCTGGAAAGGTGCGCAGCCAGTCGTGAAACTGGGTCGCGCGCAGGCGGTGGTAGTGGTCGTGCCAGCGGGCATGGCGGCAAAAATCACGACCGCGGTAGCCCGTTCGGAACCGCTGGTGGCCCCATTCACCAAGGGACAGGTGCTGGCAAACCTGAAGGTGTCGATGGGTGAGCAGTTGCTGGCAGACCTGCCGCTTGTGGCGCTAGAGCCAGTACCGCAGGCGGGCGTGCTTGGGCGCGCCTGGGACGCGATCCGGCTTTGGATCAGGTAGCCACACGGGGTGGCTGATCGATGTACGGTCGAGAGCCCGTTGGCGAAAAGCAGCAGTGGGTAGGCGTCAACCGGGCCTGCTTGCCGATGTAGTGCCGTCCAGGCTCTTGCACGCAGCACTGGGCGCTGATATACTAGAAGGCTTTTCGCGAGTTGCGAACGGGCAAGCGTTTGCTTGTGTTGTTATCGAGCGTCGCGGGACGTTTCATCTCAGGCGCCTTGGGCGTGTGATCCATCAGGAGGCTTCAGTGCCAACCATTAACCAGCTAGTGCGTCAAGGGCGCGAAGTCGAGACGATCAAGTCGAAGAGTCCGGCGATGCAAAACTCTCCGCAGCGTCGCGGTGTCTGCACCCGTGTCTATACGACGACACCAAAGAAGCCGAATTCGGCGCTTCGCAAGGTCGCCAAGGTGCGTCTTACCAATGGCTTTGAAGTAATTTCCTACATCGGTGGCGAAGGCCACAACCTGCAAGAGCACTCGGTGGTTCTGGTGCGTGGCGGGCGGGTCAAGGATTTGCCCGGTGTGCGTTACCACATCGTGCGCGGTTCGCTGGATCTGCAGGGGGTCAAGGACCGCAAGCAGTCACGCTCGAAATACGGCGCCAAGCGCCCGAAAAAG
>JANOTG010000564.1:0-3894 GCA_031416215.1 Betaproteobacteria bacterium | reverse complement strand
CGATCAAGGGCCGGCCCGTCGAGTGCTACTTCGACAACCTGCTGCCCGATGGCGATCTGATTCGCAAGCGCGTCCAGCACCGCTTTCATACCGAATCGCGCGACCCGTTCGACCTTCTTGCTGCCATCGGGCGCGATTGTGTCGGTGCTGTGCAGTTGCTGCCTTTCGGCGAAGAACCCAAGGGCGTGTTCACGATCGATGCGGTGACCCTCTCCGAGGCCGATGTCGAGCGTGCTCTGATTCAGACCGTGGCGCCGGCGTCAGTGGTTGCAGCGCACGTGGACGATGGCTTTCGCATTTCAATTGCCGGTGCCCAGGAAAAGACCGCCTTCCTGCGCCACGAAGGCGTGTGGTGCCGGCCACTGGGCGCCACGCCCACGACGCACATCTTCAAGCTGCCGCTCGGCTTGGTGGGCGGAATGCAGGCCGATATGCGCACATCGGTAGAAAACGAATGGCTCTGCGCCCGGATCCTGCGTGCCTACGGCTTGCCTGTTGCCCATTGCGAAATCGGCCAATTCGGGGCGCAGAAGGTACTGATGGTGGAGCGATTCGACCGACAGCTTCATTCAAACGGGAAGTACTGGCTTCGCCTGGTCCAGGAGGATTTTTGCCAGGCCACCGCGACACCTTCCGCGATGAAGTATGAAAGCGATCGCGGACCGGGCCTGCTCGACATTGCGCGGATTCTTCGAGGGTCGGTCAACCGCGATGCCGATCTGGCATGCCTGCTCAAGGCGCAGCTCTTGTTCTGGATGCTCGCCGCCACCGACGGCCACGCCAAGAACTTCAGCATCCGCATACACAGTCAGGGTCGCTTTCAACTGACGCCGCTCTACGACGTCCTGTCCCTCTGGCCCGTCGTAGGGGAAGGCCCCAACAAGATCTCTTGGCATGACGCCAAGCTGGCCATGTCGGTGCCCGGCAAGAACAAGCACTATTTGCTGAAGGATATCCAGCGCAGGCACTTCAACGCCATGGCGGCACTATGCGGGGTGGGTGAAACCGCGGAGCCGCTGATCAATGAGGTTCTGGCCGCGACGCCGGCGGTCATCGCCTCGGTCCAGAAGGACTTGCCGCCGGGATTTCCGCAGCACGTGCTCGATGCGATTCTGCAAGGCCTGATGAAGTCCGCGCAGCAGTTGGAGGCGATGCCCGTAGCGTGAAACTTGCAGTTTCAATCGGTATGGGGGTAACTTTGGGGGTAACTCCGCGGGCCAGATCGATCGGAATCCAGTATCCATGCGGGTTGCCGGGCATCATTCGATAGTGCCCCAGCCACCAGAATTCAAAGCCCCACTTGTTTTGCACGTCGGGGCTTTTTTGTTGCCTGTATGGAGATGTCTGGCGTTGACGGTTCGGTGTGGATTGACCTGCCCCCTCCCAGCCGTACCAGTGCAATTTCCAGGAAGTTAGTGGCGCCTGGATCACGCGGCTCGATGAAGCAATAGTGGCAGCGGAAATTGCAGGTCAGCAGGAGCAGCCAGTCGGCTTCGATGTCGTAGTGCAAGGCTGACTTTGGCTACCATCGTGGCATGACGCAAGACCTGTTCCGAACCGACGCCACCCTGCGCGAGTGCAGTGCCATCGTGACCAACGTTAGCCCGGTCGGCATCGTGCTGGACCGCACCGTGTTTTACCCGCTTGGGGGTGGTCAGGCGGGCGATGCGGGCGTGCTGCTGCTGGCGGATGGGCAGATGATCCAGATCGCAGACACCCGCAAACACAAGGACGCCGACGGCAAACCGACCGCCGGCATCGTGCATGTGCCCGCTCCGGGGCAGGACGCGGCGCTGGCGGCCCTCGCTATCGGAGCCGTGGTCAGCGCCCGCATCGACTGGTCGCGCCGGCACCGGATGATGCGTTTTCACACCACCACCCATTTGTTGTGCCATCTGGTGCCGCAACTCGTGAACGGTTGCTCGATCACACCGGACTATGCGCGGCTCGACTTCAACATGACCGAGCCTTTGGACAAGGACGAGTTGAGTGCCGGTATTGCGGCCCTGGTGGCAGCGGCCCTGCCGGTGACGGTGGGTGCCATCACCGACGATGAGCTCGACGCCAACCCGTCGCTGGTGAAGAGCATGAGCGTGCAACCGCCGCGCGGCAGCGGCCAGATTCGCACCATCCGCATCGGCAACGCGGATGCTGCTGCGGGCAACATGATCGACTACCAGCCATGCGGCGGCACCCACGTGGCCAACACGGCCGAGATCGGCGCCGTGCTGGTGACCAAGATCGAGAAGAAGTCGGCGACGACGCGACGCGTCGTGCTGGGGTTTGCCTGACCTGGCTGTGCTGCCGCAGGCTCGCCGATGTTGTCCATCGACCTGTCACCGGCTCAATGCCCATGCCAGTTGCGTCGGGGCGATGACATCGACCGTATGACTTGCGCCAGCCACCATCGGCCATCCCTGGGCCACCGGTGCCAGCACATAGGCGTGCGCTACCCCGACATCCTGGCAGGCCAGCCAGAATCCCTTGGTGAGTTTGGGCGCGCTGGAAAACTTGATCTCGAAGCCGATCTTCTTGTTGCCCAGCTCCACCACGACATCCAGCTCGGCCCCGGCAGCCGTGCGGTAAAAGCCCACACTGGCGCCCTTGGGCGCCAGCGCGCAAATATGCTCCACCATCATGCCCTCCCATGAATGTCCGGCCTGCGGGTGGCCGATGAGGCTGCTCACATCCGGTACATGGAGCAAGGCATGCAACAGCCCGGTGTCGCGCACATACACCTTGGGTGACTTGACCAGCCGCTTGCCGATGTTCACAAAGTGGGGCTCCAGCCGACGCAGCATCATGGTGTCCACCAAGGCGTCCAGATAACGTGCCACGGTCGTGTGGGACAGTCCACCCAACGAAGCGGCGATCGCCGAGGCATTAAACAGCTGCCCATGCAAATGCGCCACCATGCGCCAGAACCGGTGCATGGTCTGTGCCGGCAGGTTCACGCCCAGCTCACGCAGATCGCGGTTCAGAAAAGTGGATACAAAATCGGTGCGCCAGGAAAACGACAGGGCTTCACTCGGCGCCGCATAACTGACAGGGAAACCGCCCCGCAGCCACAGTTTCTGTAGTGTCGCCATGGTTGTTTGCGGGTCCAGTTTCGGGTCGACCACCTCGTGCATTTGCAACGGGGTGAGCTCGATGTAACTGACCCGACCGGCCAGTGACTCGGAGCTCTGCCGCAACAGTTGGCCAGACGCCGAGCCCAACAGCAGGAACCGGCCGGGGCGGAGCAGGGCGTCGATCTCGGGGCGCAGCTGGGCGAACACTTCGGGTACATATTGCACCTCGTCGAGCACCACCAGGCGGTCCCGGAGGGCCTGTAAAAAGCCACTGCCGACGTTGAGTTTTTCGCGGTCTCCGGCCAATTGCAGGTCCAGACTGATGGCGCCTGGCGTGTTGGCCGCAATCGCCCGGGCCAGTGTGGTTTTGCCTACCTGACGCGGCCCGAGCAACACGATGCCGGGAGAAAACGCGAGAAGTTCGCTGGCAATCTGTTGCAGCGAGCGCTCAAACGGACCAGTGGCGGCAGGCGTCTCAGGGGCTTTCATCCTTGCATTTTGATCGATGCACGATCAAAATGCAATAAGAATCAACCGTTCTTGCGCCCCACAACATAACTCACCCCGGCGTCACCATAACGCTCGGTATGTTCACAACCCAGTGCCATGGTGAACACGTCACCCGCGCGGTAGGTGGTCACCACACCCGCGACGCCAAGCGCGACGTCACCGTGCGTGACCAGGGCCTTCACCGCAAACGGATGGCTGTGCTCGGCCACATACTGGCCGGCCGGCAGGGTCTTGTCGAAGATCTCGTCAAAACCTTCGTCGCTCAGTTGCTGTTTGAATTGCTGCGGGTTCATGCGGTACTCCTGTTGCCAGA
>JANOTG010000563.1:0-4231 GCA_031416215.1 Betaproteobacteria bacterium | reverse complement strand
TGTGGTGGCTGCCGAGGAGCAGGGGGTACCGCAGGAGCAGCTCAGCGGCACGATCCAGAACGACATCCTCAAGGAGTTCATGGTCCGCAACACCTATATCTACCCGCCAGCGCCGTCCATGCGCATCATCGGCGACATCATTGAGTACACGGCGAAACACATGCCGCGGTTCAACTCGATCAGCATTTCGGGTTACCACATGCAGGAAGCGGGTGCGAACCAGGCACTGGAACTGGCGTTCACGCTGGCCGACGGGCAGGAATATGTGCGCACCGCGGTCGCCAAGGGCATGGATGTGGACGAGTTCGCGCCGCGGCTGAGTTTCTTCTGGGCCATCGGCATGAATTTCTACCTGGAAGTCGCCAAGATGCGTGCTGCACGCCAATTGTGGTGCCGCATCATGCAGGGCTTCGGAGCGGTCAACCCGAAGAGCCAGATGCTGCGAACCCATTGCCAGACCTCGGGCTGGTCGCTGACCGAGCAGGACCCGTACAACAACATCGTGCGCACCACCATTGAGGCCATGGCGGCGGTGTTTGGCGGCACGCAGAGCCTGCACACCAACAGTTTTGACGAGGCCATTGCGCTGCCGAGCGAGTTTGCCGCGCGTATCGCACGCAATACCCAGCTGATCATCCAGGAGGAAACCCACATCACGCAGGTCATCGACCCCTGGGCCGGCAGTTACATGATGGAAAAACTGACCCAGGACATGGCGGACGCCGCCTGGAAGATCATCGAGGAAGTGCAGGCCATGGGCGGCATGGTCAAGGCGGTGGACAGCGGCTGGGCCAAACTCAAGATCGAGGCCGCCGCAGCCGAGAAGCAGGCGCGCATCGATTCCGGCCAGGACGTGATTGTGGGTGTCAACAAATACCGCCTGCAGACGGAGCAGGGGGTGGAAGCACGCGACATCGACAACGTGGCGGTGCGCGACGGCCAGATTCGACGGCTGCAGGCCCTGCGCGCCGGCCGCGATTCGGCAGCAGTGACGGCTGCGTTGCAGGCCTTGACAGTCGCGGCGCAGGACAACACCGGCAACCTGCTCGACCTCAGCATTCAGGCGATGCGCCTGCGTGCCACCGTCGGAGAGGTCAGCGACGCGCTGGAGCGGGCCTATGGCCGGCACCGGGCCGACACGCACAAGGTCAGCGGTGTCTACGCGGCCTCGTATGATGCCCTGGGTGCCGAAGGCGAAACCATGCAGTACTGGAACTCATTGAAGGGCGATATTGCGCAGTTTGCGGCCGAACATGGCCGCCGCCCGCGCGTGATGATCGCCAAGCTCGGGCAGGACGGGCATGACCGCGGTGCCAAGGTGGTGGCAACGGCGTTTGCCGATCTGGGCTTTGATGTCGACATCGGCCCGCTGTTCCAGACACCGGAGGAATGTGCCCGCCAGGCGATCGAGAACGATGTGCACGCGGTGGGTGTGTCGACGCTCGCCGCCGGGCACAAGACGCTGGTGCCGTCCATCATTGCCGAACTGCGGCGCCAGGGTGCGAACGACATCGTGGTGTTTGTGGGAGGTGTGGTGCCACGGCAGGACTATGAGATGCTGTTTGATGCCGGCGTCAAGGGTATCTACGGCCCGGGCACGCCGATCCCGGTATCGGCAGGGGACGTGCTGCTGCAGATCCGCAAGTCCCTGGCCGCGTGAACATGCAGCAGGTTTCGACGCGTTTCTGGCTGACCGGCAGGCGCGGGCGATCATGAACAGCGGCAACACCAGCCTGGCCACGGACATCACGCAAGGGTCGCCCGAGCGGCAGCGCCGTGCGCTGGCCAAGGCCATCACCCTGATGGAGTCGACGCGCAGCGACCATAGGCAACAGGCCGACGCATTATTGGGGCAGTTGTTGCCCCATACCGGTGGCGCGCTGCGCTTGGGGCTGAGTGGTGTGCCGGGTGTCGGAAAGTCGACCCTGGTCGAGGCCCTCGGCTTGCACCTGATCGCGCGCGGCCTGCGGGTTGCCGTGCTGAGCATCGACCCCTCCTCCAGCGTGTCGGGCGGCTCCATCCTGGGTGACAAGACACGTATGGAGCGGCTGTCGGTGCACGGTGCCGCGTTCATTCGCCCGAGCCCGTCGGGTGGCACGCTGGGCGGTGTGGCGGACCGCACCCGGGAGGCTTTGCTGGTGTGTGAGGCCGCGGGTTACAACGTGGTGCTGGTGGAGACTGTCGGCGTGGGCCAGAGCGAGATTGCGGTGGCCGGCATGACCGACATGTTTGTGCTGATGCAGTTGCCCAACGCCGGCGACGAATTGCAGTCGATCAAGAAGGGCGTCATGGAACTGGCGGATCTGGTGCTCATCAACAAGGCCGATCTGGACCGCGACGCCGCCACGCGGGTGCTGGCCCAGATCACATCGTCCCTGCGGCTGCTCGGGCAACACGGCAACCCGGCCAACGCCCTGCACGATGCGACGGTCTGGCATCCGCAGGTGATGATTCTCAGCGCGCTGATGGGCGAGGGTATCGACCGCCTGTGGCAGGAAATCGAACGTTTTCGGGCATTACAAACCAGCAGCGGGCGGCTGACGCAGCGGCGCCAGCAACAGGCGCTGGGTTGGATGTGGGAGCGCATCAACTCCGGCCTGCGCCAGGCGTTTCGCCAGCACGCCGGCGTGGCGCGCCACCTGGCACCACTGGCGGCCAGTGTGGCGCGCGGTGAAGTACTGGCCAGCAGCGCGGCAAACGAGTTGTTGCAGGTATTTGCAACGGCACCCGACAACAAGGCTGCCGGATGATGTCGCCGTCTTCGATTGCCAACATCGACGCCGCCACCGGATGGCGCCAGCGCCGGGTGGAGACTTTCGATCTGCCCGAAGGCCGGGTGCTGGTGAAGGGCCAGCGCGCACCGCGCAGTCTGTGGCCCCACCGTGTGCTGAACTGGTTTGCCAAGCTGGCGCGGGTGCCCTATCTCAAGGCGGTGCCAGTGCATGGCGGCGCCCGGTCGCAGGACATCGAGTTGCGCCGACTGGCGGCGTTGGCAGAGGCTGGCGTACCCGTACCTGCGGTGCGCCATGTCGCAGCAGACTATTTTGTGATGGATTACCTGGGACACAAAGACCTGGCTGTGACCTTGCGTGAGCAGGGCATGGCGGCGTTCGGGCTGTGGCGCGCCGGGCTGGAGCAGCTGTTGCTGGTGCATGCGCGCGGCCAGTACCTGAGCCAGTGTTTCGCGCGCAACATGATCGTATCGGACCAGTTTGATGGCCTGATCGACTTTGAGGACGACCCGCTGGAGGTCATGACCCTGGTGCAGGCGCAGGCGCGCGACTGGTTGATCTATCTGCAGAGCACGCTGGTGAATCTGGCTGCCGATCCGTCGCTGCTGGACGATGTGTTGGGCCAGGTGCTGCAACAGGAGTCTGCGCAGGTGCGCGCAGTGCTGTGCCATGCCGCGCGGCGGCTGGGCTGGTTGCGCTGGTTGCCGACCAACCGACGCATCTGGGGCAAGGATTTTGTCAGCCTGCAGGCGGTGGCCGCAGCCTTGCACCGCCACCATCTACCCGGGCGCGGCCCGCAGCTTTTTTCTGGAGCCAAGTGATGCACGACATCCTCGATCAACTCGAAGCCAAGCGGCAACAGGCGCGTATGGGCGGCGGACAACGGCGCGTCGATGCGCAACATGCCAAGGGCAAGCTCACGGCCCGCGAGCGGCTCGAAGTGCTGCTTGATGAAGGCACCTTCGAAGAATGGGACATGTTTGTCGAGCACCGTTGTGTCGACTTCGGCATGCAGGAGCAGAAGATCGCGGGGGATGGTGTGGTCACCGGCTACGGCACCATCAATGGCCGCCTGGTATTTGTATTCAGCCAGGACTTCACCGTGTTTGGTGGTGCCCTGTCGGAAGCCCATGCCGAAAAGATCTGCAAGGTCATGGACCAGGCGATGAAGGTCGGTGCCCCGGTGATCGGCATCAACGACTCGGGTGGCGCGCGTATCCAGGAGGGTGTGGCCTCCCTCGGTGGTTATGCCGATGTGTTTCAGCGCAATGTGATGGCCAGCGGCGTGGTGCCGCAGATCAGCATGGTGATGGGTCCGTGCGCCGGTGGCGCGGTGTACTCGCCGGCGATGACCGACTTCATCTTCATGGTCAAGGACAGCTCCTACATGTTCGTGACCGGTCCCGAGGTGGTGAAAACCGTCACCCACGAGGAGGTTACGGCGGAGGAACTCGGCGGCGCGTTGACCCACACCACCAACAGCGGCGTGGCCGATCTGG
>JANOTG010000562.1:0-2814 GCA_031416215.1 Betaproteobacteria bacterium | reverse complement strand
CCAGCCGGTGCCACCCCATTCCTTGGGCCAATGCGGTACCGACCAACCCTTGGTGGCCAGAATCTTGTGCCAGCGGATCATGTCTTCGCGTGGCAGATGCCGGTAGCTGGTCACCCGCGCGCGAATGTCGGGCGGCAGGTTGGCCGAGAGCCATTCGCGCACTTCGTCGCGAAACGCTGCCTCTTCGGCGGAATAGTTCATGTCCATGGGGGGATGCTCCGTACGTGGTTTTTCGGCATGGTAGCGCCCCGCGCGACAAGTCGCTATCGCCTTGGCAACACCCGTACACAACAGGTACGATGGACGGATGAAATCGCACAAACGCCAATTTGTTGTCACCCTGCTGCTGGCCGCGCTGCTACCTGGCGCCGTGGCGCAGGATGTGTTTCCATCCAAACCCATACGCTTCATCGTGCCGTTCGCACCCGGCGGCATCGCCGACACGATGGCCCGAGTGCTCGGCAAGGCGGTGTCCGATTCGACCGGCCAGCCGGTGGTGGTGGAGAACAAGCCCGGAGGAGGCACCACCATCGGCACGGAAATCGTCACGCGCTCCAAACCGGACGGATATACCCTGCTGCTGGCCTCGGCGCCAATTGCCACCAATCCCGGCCTGGTGTCCAAGCTCCCTTACGACGCCCTGCGCGATCTGGCGCCGGTCATCACGCTGAGCGGTGACGGATTCGTGATCGCCGTGCACGAGAAGCAGCCCTACAAGACATTCGGGGAGCTGGCTGCCTCCGCGCGCAAGCCGGGCGTTGAAATTGCCTACGCCTCACCCGGTAGTGGAACACTCATGCATCTGGCCGGGCAACTGCTCAACGCCGAGTACCAGACCCGTTTCCTGCATGTGCCCTACAAGGGCAGCGGGCCTGCGCTGCAGGACGCCGCCGGCGGGCAGGTGCCGATGATCATCGACCCGCAGTCAACCATCACACCATTGATCCGCCAGGGTCGCCTGCGGCCACTGGCCGTGACGAGCCCGGCCCGACTGAGCCTGTTGCCGGATGTGCCGACACTGCGTGAGCTCGGTTTTGCCAAGGGCGAAGCGGTCGCTTTTTCCGGCGTCATGGTGCCTGCGGGCACTCCAACGGCCGTGGTCGTGCGGCTCAATGCCGAGTTCAACAAGGCGCTCGGCCAGCCCGAAGTGCGGCAAAAGCTGGTGGAACAACTGGGCGGCACCTACCGCGGCGGAACACCGGAGGAATTCGGCTCCCTGGTTCGCTCGGAGACCGAGCGCTGGGTGCCACTGATCAAGCGCCTGGGATTGACGGCCGACTGACTTTCCAGGCTGCGATGTCCATCTCGCGGTCGAGGGGAAAGATCGGCCGCGGCACCTTGGCGTAGGGCAGCACCGTGCAGTCGGGTGCACACAGCGCGCCGCTGTCGCAGACGATCACCTCGGAGGCAATCGGCTCAAACGCTGCACGGAAATGCTGCGCCGACTTGAGCGCAACCACGGCCCGGGCGGCGGGGTCGATGCCGAAGCTGCGAAACTGCTGCAGGTCCCACATCTGCGCGGCGTTGGTCACCACCAGAATCTCGATGCCGTCCACCCGGATGACGGCTGTCGGCCCCCAGCTGCGTTGCTGGCCGCCGATCATCGGGCCGTCTCCCACGTAGACGCCATCACTCAATAACACCAGGGTGGCGTTGAGAGCCAGCGGTGTGCCGCCAAAACGCGGGTCGGTCTTGCCGCCGAGCAGGATGTGTACCGTGTCGCCAGGCCGGTGTTGGTGCAATTGCTGTGCCACCGCAGCGTCGACCATGGGTCCGAAACAGGCGTTGGAAACACCATGGCGCAACAGCGCCGCCAACAGATGGGTGGAGTCGCCATAGGCGCCGCCACCGGGGTTGTCGGAGTAATCGGCGACCACGATCGGGCGTTGCAACGGCGGCCGCGCCCGGCAGTACGTGGCCGCTTCGTCGACGGTGTAGTAGTGGTTCAGGTCTTCGTGCCGTGCGTCCCACATGGCGTCGGCGATGTCCTCTGCAAATTGCTGGTGTTGTGCCAAGTCACCCTGACAGGTAACCAGCACGGTCGGACCGACTTCGGCGATGTCGGCATGGCTGAAGCCGGCATTCAGGCTGACCGCGAATACGTCCGGCTGCGACGCCTCGTAGCTGCGGGCCCGGTCCAGCCATTGCAGCATCGGCCCCTTGTCGGTGCGCCCGCCGGTGGTCTCGCCCAGCATCGGCAGGTGGGCACGCAGCGTCATCGGCTGGATCTCGCCGGCCATCGCGCGCTGCAGGATTTGCGCTGCCTGCAAACCGGTGCGGCGCATGTCCACATGGGGGTAGGTCTGGTACGACACGATGATGTTGGCCAGCGCACACATGGCGCGGGTGACGTTGGCGTGCAGGTCCAGCGTGATGGCGATCGGCAGCGTTGGCCCCACCACCTCGCGCAAGCGCCGCAGCAATTCACCCTCGCCGTCATCGAGCGTGGCGGTGACCATGGCGCCGTGCAGCCCGAGCACGATGCCGTGCAACCGGTGTTGGTGCTGCCGCGCGGCATCCACGATGGGCCCAGCCAGACGTTCGAACGCGTCCTGGGTGACCGGGCCGCCCGGGTTGGCCGAGGCGCTGAGCACGTGGATCAGGCGCCAGTCGTGCATGCGCGCTGCATCCAGAAAGCCCGCCAATTCGGTGTTGACGTGACCGCGAGCCGCAATCGCCTCGTCACCACGCAGGCAGCGCGAGCGCGCCATGAATTTGTCGTAGCCGGTCTCCACGCGGCTGAACGTGTTGGTCTCATGGGCAAACTCGGCGCTGAGAACTACAAATGGCATGGGGATGTCTCCTGTGGCGCGG
>JANOTG010000561.1:0-20437 GCA_031416215.1 Betaproteobacteria bacterium | reverse complement strand
TCATCGCGGCTGTCTGAGCGTAGAGAGCGCAGCGAACGCAGCGAGTTCCGCGATGCGACCGCCGGGCGCGCACCGCAGGGCAGTCGGACACGCAGTGCCGACCGCCCCAGTGTGAGCCAGTGCCGCTGTGCGCCTGCTGCGACGCGCGCCAGAGCGCTTCAATTCGACGACAAACCAACGACCGCAATGGGCCGGGTGCGGGTGCTCGAGTTGCCGAAGCTGGCGCCACATTGCCGACCTTCCAAGACATACGTGAACGACCGTTCAGGAGCGGGCAGTTCCGAAAGTCGAACGTCGCCTGGCGGCCTTTTGCGGCCGCTCTAAAAGATATGCGACCCGCGCCAGTATTGGGTTTGCGGGTTTCCATGGGCCAACAGCGTAGTGAAAACCCGTGGCAGGCAAAAAAAACCCCGCTGTTGCGGGGTTTTTTGCTGCAGTCGCAGGGCTTCAGAGTCTTGCAGACTGCATGTAGTCGTCGAAGGCCGCCTCGGAGAATCGGAACCACAGGTTGGCATCGCGGCGGAAGGCGCTGTAGTCTTCGTAGACCTTTTTCCAGGCCGGATTCTTTCCCGACAGGTCGGAGTAGGTGTCCATCGCTGCCTTGAACGCGCCGTCCATCACGTCCTTGGGGAAGCGGAACAGCTTGGTGCCGCCAGCCACCAACTGCTTGAGCGCGGTCGCATTGCGGCCGTCGTACTTGGCCTGCATGTCGATGTGGGCATATGCAGAAGCCGCTTCCACGATTGCCTTGTACTCGGACGAGAGGGCTTCATAGGCCTTGATATTGACATGCAGGTCGAGTTGCGGGCCACCCTCCCAATAACCGGGGTAGGCATAATTCTGGGCAATCTTGTTGAAGCCCAGTTTCTGGTCGTCATAGGGGCCAACCCACTCCGCCGCGTCAATCGTGCCTTTTTCCAGTGCGGCATAGATTTCGCCGCCGGGGATGTTGGCCGCCACACCTCCAATACGTTCCCAGACCACGCCACTGAAGCCGCCAGTACGGAACTTCAGGCCCTTGATGTCGGCCAGCGAACCGATCGGTTTGCGGAACCAGCCGCCCATCTGGGCACCGGTGTTGCCCATCGGGAAGCTGATCATGTTGTAGTTGCGATAGAACTCGCGCATCAGTTTCAAGCCGTTGCCTTCGTACATCCAAGCGGTCATCTGGCGGCTGTTCAGGCCGAAAGGGATGGCACATCCGATGGCGAATGTCGGGTCTTTGCCGAAGAAGTAGTACGGGGCGGTGCTGGCGGCTTCAACCGTTCCGGCCTGCAAGGCGTCCACTGTGCCGAACGCTGGCACCAATTCGCCCGGGCCGTGTGTCGAAATCTGGAACTTGCCGCCCGTCATGTCGCTGACGTGTTTGGCAAATACGTCGGAAACACCAAACAGGGTGTCGAGGGACTTGGGGAAGCTCGATGTCAGGCGCCAACGCACGTTGGCTTGCGCGTGAACGATGGCAGGCGCTGTGCCAGCCGCCAGCACACCGGCCAAGCCGGCATTCTTGATGATGAAACGACGATCCATTGAAGGGTCTCCCGAAGTAAGAACAAGCCGCAACAGCCATCGGCTCCACGGCACAACCCGGGCCGCTGTTTGGCGCCCGGGGACAATAACGTCGAGGTCGATTGTAGAAACAGAATCGGCCTTGCTGGGTGGGGCTTTCCCTTAAACCTCGCGCTGGGTGAGCGGCATCACGCCCGACGATTGTTACCATCGGCAACCATGCAATCAGCCATCGTTCAGGGAATCGACTCGCCCGCCATGCGGCGTGCCGGTCGGGAGTTGCTGTCGGTCGCGTTGATGGACGCGCGCAACCACAGCCTGCATGTCATGGGGCTGCTCGGTGCGACGCTGGAGGCCGGTGGCTTTGCCGTTCCCCACCTGCATGAGCTCAATCCGCCACTCTGGGAATTGGGTCATATCGGCTGGTTCCAGGAATGGTGGATCGCCCGCAACCTGCAGCGCCAGCGCGGGCGCCAGGGGGATGGCCAAGCCGCCCGTCTGGTGTCCGCCGAGCCGGCCGCCGATCGGTATTGGAGCGACACCCTGGTGCCGCACGCTGCGCGCTGGCACATCGCACTACCGGGCCTGAAACAGACTCGCGACTACCTGCTGAACACCCTGGAGTCCACGCTGGAACTGCTGGAGAAGGCCGGCGACGGAGACGACGCGTTGTACTTCTACCGGCTGGCGTTGTTTCATGAAGACAACCATGGCGAGGCGCTGATTACCATGGCGCAGACGCTGGGCCTGGCAATGCCGCTTGCCGTGCCTGGCCCGATGGCGTCGCTACAGCCGGTGTCGATTGGCGGCGCACGCTGGCGCCTGGGCGCAGATGGGAGCGACGGTTTCGCATTCGACAACGAATACGGGGCTTTCAACGTAGACGTACCGGAGTTCGAGATCGATGCGCAGCCGGTGGTATGGTCACAGTTCGTCGAATTTGTCGACGATGGTGGGTACGACCGATCGGAGCTGTGGCATCCCCAAGGCTGGACCTGGCTGGAGCAGCAGTCGGCTGGCAACGGTGGTCGCGCTCCGCGTTATGTGGACCAGATCGGGGTCGCCAGTGGCGCCGTGATGCAGACCCGCTTTGGCACGCCGCGGCGCATGCTCGGTGGGCAACCGGTCATGCACGTCACCTGGTGGGAGGCTGATGCCTGGTGCCGCTGGGCTGGCCGACGGCTGCCGGCCGAAGTGGAGTGGGACATGGCTGCCCACATAGGAGCGCGGCGCGGTTTTCGCTGGGGCGCGGTACGGGAATGGACCGGTAGCGGCGCGCGTTTTTATCCAGGTTATATCCCGGGGCCAACCGCGGCAGTCGATGCGTCGCAGCCCGGGGACCATCGGGTCGTGCGGGGTGCCTCGTTCGCCACCCGCGAGCGCATGAAACATCCCCGATTCAGGTCGTTCCAGCTGCCTGGCGCGGACCATCTTTTTGTTGGCTTCCGGTCTTGCGCGGCTTGAAATCCCACCAGGGCAATACCTTGTGCAGCGTCAACACGTCGGGCTGGTCGGCGCTACGGTAGCCGGGCAACTCGCCGAGCTGTACTTGCCAGGCGCTGCTGCCCAGCAGCCGTAGCAGGGCCAGGGTCGCCGGATGCGCCAGTGCAGACTTGAGGCACACCAGGTAGTAGGTTTCGCTTGCCAATGGTACAAAACCCAGCCCAGCGTTGACAGCCGCGCTTTCGATGCCCAGCCCGACGTCGGCATCACCTGAAGCGACGGCGTGCGCCACCGCTGCATGTGATGGCTCCAGCGTGTCATAGCCGCGGATCGAACTGCCGCGCAGGCCGGCTTGATCCAGCAACTCGTCGAGCAGCAACCGCGTTCCGGTGCCCAGCGCGCGGTTCACATAACGTGCCTGGACCCGCGCCACATTCTGTAGTGTCGCCAGCCCGAGCGGATTGCCGGGCGCCACCAGCAAACCCTGCGAGCGTCGGGCAAAACCGATCAGCTTGTGGCGCCCTGGGCGCAGCAGGGGTTTGTAGGTCCGCTCGGTCAAAGTTCCTCGCGCCGGCTGGTCCAGTGTATGAAAGCCGGCAATCTCGCAGCGGCCTTCGTTGAGGGCCCGGATCGCGTCCACACTGCCGCAGAAACGGATGTCCATGTGCAGCGGACCTTCCGCGTCACGCCGCATTTCGTGTTGCGGGCCGGCAGCCAGGGCAAATTCGCGCAAAGCCGCCAGCGCGTCATCGTGGCTGGCATACATCGTGACGACATGGGCGCGGTCGTCAAACGCGACCGAGAAGGCGCGCTCCAGTTCACCGCGCAAGGCTTCGATCTGCGGCGACAGCCGCGCCTGGGCCTGGCGTTCGGCCCACATCAGCTTGGCGCCGAACTCGGTCAACCGCGCGGCCTGGCCCTTGTCCCATACCACCAGACCGTAGCCCAATTTGTCTTCCCAGCGCTTGAGTTCACCCCACACATGGCGGTAGGACAGACCAAGACCCCGGGCCGCTGCGGAGATCGAGCCATGCCGGGCTAGCGCCTGCAACAGGTCGATCAAGGGGTTGCGCACCGTGGCCGGAGCGCTGTCGGCACCGAGGGTGTAGTGGAGTTGCAGTCTATGCACGGCGCTTCATATCGCAAGGAGATTGATCAGCGCCTACGATACCGCAAGCATGTCTACCTTTGGTCAGAGCGCTGCGACAGCGCTGGAACTTGTTCTCGCGCTCGATCCGGTGTTATGGTCGATTGTCGGGCGCTCATTGGCGGTCAGCGGGCTGGCTTGCCTGCTGGCCTGCCTCGCCGGTCTGGTACTGGGAGCCTGGCTGGGAACTGCCGACTTCGTCGGCCGCTCGGCTGTGCTGGCCGTGCTGAACACCTTGCTGGCGGTGCCGTCGGTGGTGGTCGGGTTGATCGTCTACCTGCTGCTGTCGCGTTCCGGTCCACTGGGTTCGTTGGGGTGGCTCTACAGTTTCAAGGCCATGGTGCTGGCGCAAGCGGTACTGGTCTTGCCGGTGGTTGTGGCATTGACGCGCCAGGTGGTGCAGGGTGCGCAGCAGTCCCACGGTGAACAGTTGCAGTCGCTCGGCGCGCAAGCAGGGTTGCGCAGCCTGCTGTTGGCTTGGGATGAGCGCCTGGCCCTGGTGATGGTTGTGGTGACTGCTTTTGGGCGCGCCATCTCGGAAGTCGGCGCGGTGATGATCGTGGGTGGGAATATCGACGGTTTCACGCGGGTGATGACCACCACGATTGCGCTCGAAACCAGCAAGGGCGATCTGCCGCTGGCACTGGCGCTGGGTCTGATCTTGCTGGCCGTCGTGTTGTCGCTCAACGCCTTCATCCACCTGCTGCAGCGCTGGGTTGCACGATCCAGTGTGTCGATAGTTGCCTCGCGGGCAGGGCTGACATGAGCGCCGCGCCGGGCCGCCCCAGACTAGCTCGCACCGCAATGCGCAGCATGAAGGTTGCCTGATGACCCTACAGCTGAAACTCGATTCGGTGACGGTCCGGCTGGGTTCCGTGCAGGCCTTGACCGACGTGCGGTTGGCAGTGGCACAGGGTGAACGGATCGCCCTGGTGGGAAGTAACGGCAGCGGCAAGAGTACCTTGCTGCGGGTGCTGCACGGCTTGCAGCCAGTCAGCACAGGTCGCGCCAACGGCGCCGCCGGACTTCGCTGCGCCATGGTGTTCCAGCGCCCGTTTGTATTGCGTGCGTCGGTGTTGTTCAACGTGGCGCTTGGTCTGTGGATCGACGGCGTGCGCTGGCCGCAGGCCAAGCGGCAGGCATTGCTCGGTCTGGAGCGGGTGGGGCTGTCCGCGCTGGCGCAGCGACGCGCCACAACCTTGTCGGGTGGTCAGCTGCAGCGTGTGGCGTTGGCCCGGGCGTGGGTGCGTGCGCCCGATGTGTTGTTGCTTGATGAGCCCACGGCCAGCCTGGACCCGCACGCCAAGCGCGAAGTGGAAGCCTTGATGGCGGCGTTGGTGCAACCGGGCAGCGGAAAACCATTGACGATGATTTTTGCCAGTCACAACATGGGGCAGGTCAAGCGGCTGGCCAGCCGGGTGCTGTATCTGGAGGCCGGGCGCGTGCTTGCAGACCTGCCAGTGGCCGATTTTTTCGATGCGGCTCACTTGTACAAGACGTCGCAGGCAGCCCATTTTTTCTTGCAAGGAGAGACCGCATGAAGGTTTTGTGCCGACGCCTTGCCGCCATTGCGGCAATGGCCGTACTTGGCTGCAACATGGTTTCCGCAACGGCGTATGCCCAGTCGATTGTGATGGCGTCGACCACCTCGACCGAGCAGTCCGGGCTGTTTACGCAGCTCATGCCGGCGTTCAAGAAGGCCAGCGGCATCGATGTCAAGGTGGTGGCGCTAGGTACCGGTCAGGCGCTGGACGCCGGTCGGCGAGGTGATGCCGATGTGTTGTTTGTGCATGACCAGGTGGCCGAAGAAAAAATGGTTGCCGATGGTTTTGCTGTCAAGCGATTTGCCGTGATGTACAACGACTTTGTCCTGATCGGCCCGGCGGCTGACCCGGCAAAGGCAAAAGGCAAGGACATTGTGCAAGCCTTGAAAAAGCTGTCTGCCAGCGACAGTGTATTTGTGTCTCGTGGCGACAAAAGCGGCACGCATGCGGCCGAACTGCGTTTTTGGCAGGCCGCCGGCGCAACGGCCGTCAAGAGCAGCGGCTACCGCGAGTGTGGATGCGGCATGGGGCCGGCGCTGAACATGGCGGCCAGTACCGGCGCGTATGTTTTGGCCGATCGTGGCAGCTGGCTGAGCTTCAAGAACCGTGGCGCGCTGGTTGTGCTGGTGGAGGGCGATAGCAGCTTGTTCAACCAGTATGGCGTCATGCTGGTCAACCCCGCCAAACATCCACACGTCAAGGCCGCCGACGGACAGAAGTTCATCGACTGGGTGCTCTCGGCGGACGGGCAACGCGCCATCGCTTCGTACCGGATCGGCGGCGAGCAATTGTTCTTTCCCAATGCGGCGGGCCGATGAACGGACCTGTGGACCCACCCGCCGCCAGCCGGCAGCAACCCGCGCTCACGCCTGCCGGATGCCGAGCTTGCGATACACCGTGGCGCGGCTGACGCCAAGCCGGGCCGCTGCTTTCGCCACATTGCCTTTGGCCTCGTCCACTGCCTTGCGTATCAGCGCGGTCTCGATATCGCGCAGTTTTGACGGACTGGCGGTGCCAGCCTCACGTGCCAGCCGCGGGCGCACGGCGGGCGTCATCACGTGCCTCTGGCCTGCCACCGACACAACCGCTTGCACGCGCAGCCCGGACCATAGCGGCAACAGCACGTCGCCAGAACCGCTGCGTGCGGCGTCAAACAACATCTCGATCTGCAACGCAAAGAGTTCGCCAAAGTGCACTCGCGGCGCCTCTGCAGCGAGCGGGCGGTCCAGCGCCGGCAGCATGTGCCGCGCCGCGCAATTGCTGGTGGCGACGAATCCGTCGGCGTCCAGACCAAGCAGGCCGTCGGTGTCGCTACCCGCTGGATGTCCGGGCCATGTCAGTCGCAGCAACAGGTCATGCGGCTGGTGCAAGGCCAGGCTGTTTTCGATGGCCCGTGCCGACTGGGTCACGAGGTAGGCCAATTCGGGGCGCTCCGGCGTATCCACGCCAGTGACATCCAGCATGCCGACACATTCACCGCGCGGACCAAACAGTGGCGCGCCGGCGCAGCTGTAACAACCAGTATCGTCAAAGAAGTGCTCGCCACGGTGCAGCCACACCGGCTGCAGCTCCGACAACGCCGCCCCGATGGCTGTCGACCCGACGGCGGATTCGGACAGATCGACGCCAATACGGGTAATCAGGTGGCTGCGCCGGTCACTGCGGTCGATCGGGCCATGCGCGTCGACCACGATGCCGCTGGCATTGGTCAAAATGGCGAAGTAACGCGTCTCGGCCAAGGCCTGACCCAGTTGCGCGAGCACCGGCCGCGCGGCCAGCGTGAGGGCGCGGTTCGCTTCGCTCGTGCGACGCAACGCGGCTTGTGGCAGCAGGTCGAACGCCACCGCCTGGCGCGGAGATTGGCCCAGGCCCAGGCATCGTTGCCAGGAGCGCTCCAGCCACGGCGCGATCATGCCGTTGCTCGAAGGCTGGCCGTCGTGGAGCATGGCCTGGCGTGCATGACTGATCATGTCCTGGCGCATCACGGCCGCGGCTGGACGGGGGGGCAAGGTCTCGGACAACATGGCCGGGCCATTGTGCACGAAGCGGACACCCCTGGCAGACTTCCCGGGCGTGACCATGTTCGGATGCCCGCGCCCCACCCAGCCACCCGCCTGCCGGTGCAGCAGCAGCAGCACATCCCCCTGCCATACCCTGCCGATGCCGGTGTGCGCTCGATGCCGCGCATGTGCAGCGTGGCCACCGTGCGGGCCGCCTGGGGCCCGCTGCGGGTGATGACCACCCATCTGGAGTTCTACTCCAAACGCCAGCGCATGGCGCAGGCCCACGCCCTGGTGGACATCCACGCACAGGCCTGCCGCCAGGCGCCTCATGCGCCGACCTTTCGGCTGCACGACAAGCGTGATGGCCCGGTGCCCATCAGTTGTGACTTTGTCTTAGTCAGCGAAGCCCTGAGCTGTCGTGTCCAACGCGTCAGTGTGAACACACAGACCAAGGCGTCCGACCACCAGCCGGTGCTGGTTGAGCTCAACTGAGTTGGGAATCTGGCAAGCCAGGTCCGAGGCGCAGCGGGACGCATGGTGGATGGGCGTCGCTGGTTGCGTACGACACCAACCTGCCGTTCAATCACGAGTGAGGCTTGATCGGCTGCACTGCGGCGGAAGCGGGTGTTCGCCGACCGTGGCTCGAATGACCGGACCAACCCGAACTGATGCTGAGTTTATAGGTGCTTCATCACATTCTTCTGGCGGGCGTAAGATGTGCACTTCCCGACTGAACCGCGTGAGGGGCTGAAACTCGTGAGCGGCTCTGAACTCAAACAAAGGCTGGCGGCGATCCTGGCTGCGGATGCGGCGGGTTACTCACGCCTGATGTCGCTGGACGAGCGCGCCACGGTGAACGCACTTGACGCAGCCCGCAAAGTCTTTCGCACCCACATTGAATCCAACCAGGGCCGCGTCATCGACATGGCCGGGGACTCGGTGCTCGCGGTGTTCGAGACGGCGACCGGTGCGGTGAGTGCGGCGCTGACGATCCAAGCAGAAATAAACCCATTGGCTGACGCTGCATCAGAAGAGCACCGGATGCGTTTTCGTATCGGCGTCCATCTTGGTGACGTGATCGAGAAGGACGACGGCACTGTTTACGGCGACGGCGTCAACATCGCGGCGCGGCTTGAAGGTTTGGCGGAACCTGGCGGTGTGACCGTGTCGGAATCCATCCATGCCGCCGTTCGTGGCAAGGTGTCAGCCACCTTCGTCGACCAGGGCCAGCAGCAGGTCAAGAACATCGCCCACCCAGTGCGCGCGTACCGCATCAGCCTGCAACAAAGCATCGCTGGCGCGTCTGCCCTGGCATTGAGTAACAGCGCGTCGATTTCCGCCCGGCCCTGTGTGGCGGTGCTGCCATTCGACAATATGAGTGGTGATGCCAGTCAAACCTATATCGCGGACGGTTTCACGGAAGACCTTATCACGGCGCTCTCGAAATACCACTGGTTGCGGGTCGTGGCGCGAAATTCCTGTTTCGCCTTCAAAGGCCAGTCTGTGGATGTACGCCGGGCGGCGAAGGAACTGGGGGCGAACTATGTAGTTGAAGGCAGCGTACGCAAATCCGGTAACCGACTGCGCGTCACGGCCCAACTGATTGACGGCACGACTGGCGAGCACATCTGGGCCGAGCGCTATGACCGTGATCTGGAAGACCTGTTCGCGCTTCAGGACGAGATCAACACCGTGATCGTCGGGCGACTGGAGCCGGAACTGGGCATCGCCGAGCAGACGCGCGCGATTCAAAAGCCCACGCAAAATCTGGGCGCCTGGGATTGTTACCACATTGGACTGACGCATATGTACCAGTTCACGCGAGATGGCAATGTTCAGGCGCAGGCGATGTTGTCGCGCGCCGTTGAACTCGATCCGCGGTTCGCGCAGGCCCATGCGCGCCTCGCCTATTGCATGGTGCTCGACATGGTCTATTTTGATGCCCGACCGACGGCCGACGCATTGGATAAAGCCTTGCGTCACGCCAAGAGTGCGGTGGGCCTGGATGCGGGGGATTCGTTTTGCAGTATGGCGCTCGGCCGGGTTCACATTGCTCGGCGAGAGTTCGAACTGGGCCGGGCTGCTTGCAAAGCTGCCGTGGCGATCAATCCCGGTATGGGTATCGCCTATTGCGGCATGGGTGATGCTCTTGCCTATTCTGGCCGAGTCGCAGACGCCGTGCCGTGTTTCGAAGAAGCCATTCGACTCAGTCCGAACGACCCATGGCGCTGGGCATTTTATTCGTACGGCGCGTTAGCGCTGATCCTGGCCGGGCGGTTTGAGGAAGCCGTTGATTGGGCGAACAACGCAATTCTGATCCCCAATTGCCAGTATTGGGCCCGAGCGCACCTGGTCGCTGCTCTGGGGTATTTGGAACGCAGCGACGAAGCCGCGGCGGCGCTGTCGGAGATGAAAAAGGTGAAGCCCGATTTTTCGCTGGATCTCGTGCGTGAAAAGCTTTTTTACCTGGATAGGCAGGACCAGGTTGAACTGTACCTTGAGGGGCTGCGACGCGCGGGATTGGGCCGCTAGCTTGTCCCTGAACGGCGGGTATGAGGCAGATTGCTGTCATACGTGCGCGGCCTGCGAAAGTCGGCATCCAGTCTGTTCCAGCCCGACAATTTTCTCGGAGGCAGGCGTTCGGACCGAAAGTCAGCAATGCAGCGCGACCAATCTCGGCAATGCAACGGGAGCGGGTGTTCGCCGACCATGGCTCGAATGAACGCATCGACCGGGACCTGACGTTCCCACTGGAGGCGTTAGCTGTCGCGGCCCCATCCGGGTAAGATGATCCGACTTCAACGATTGCGGGTTGCACCAATGAGTGGCAGTGAACTTCGGCAACGACTGGCGGCGATCCTGGCAGCGGATGCGGCGGGTTACTCGCGCCTCATGTCGCTGGACGAGCGCGGCACTGTAGCGGCGCTGGATGCTTCACGAGCGGTGTTCCACGCCCAGACGGTGGCTCACCAAGGCAGAGTTGTTGATATGGCTGGTGATTCCGTCCTGGCTGTGTTCGAGACTGCTGCCGGCGCCCTGAATGCAGCATTGCAAGTCCAGGCCGCATTGGCGGAGGCTGAAAAAGACATTCCTTTGGAGCGCCGCATGCTGTTTCGCATCGGCATCCATTCCGGCGACGTCATGGAGAAAACCGACGGTTCTGTCTATGGGGATGGTGTCAATATTGCCGCTCGACTCCAGGCTTTGGCAGAACCGGGTCAGATCACCGTCTCTGACGCCATCCATGGTGCGGTGCGGGGCAAGGTGTCCGCCAGCTTCACCGATCAAGGCGAGCAGAAGGTCAAGAACATTGAGCACCCGGTACGCATATTTGGCGTGTTCCGCGATGATGCAACGCACGTTTTGGCGGCCGATCCGACGGTGTCGCCTGCATCGAGCCGAGGCAGATCGGCGATAGTCGTGTTGCCGTTTCGTGTTCATTCAGACGACCGACGCCTTGGATTCATGGCGGATGGCTTGGTCGAAGATGTCATAGCCCTGTTGGCCCGAATGCCGGGTTTCACGCTGATATCACACGCGTCATCGTTCGCGATTAGAGACCACAAGGGTAGTGTTGCCGACATAGCGAGCGCGCTTGGCGTGCGCTACGTTGTTGAAGGCAGCATGCGGGAAGCGGGCGACGTGGTGCGTGTGACTGCGCAGTTGGCGGATGCCGAGTCTGGCCAGTTGCTCTGGTCCGGTCGATTCGAGGCTGAACAGGATGACGCCGCCAAGCTTCAGAACGACATCGTCCGAGGGATCATCACTGAGATCGAGCCGGAACTGACCCGCGCGGAAATTAGCTTGATTCGACGTTTGCGCCCTGAAAATTTTGACGCGTGGGCGCACTACCATCTGGGCGTCGGCGCCATTGCGACGAAGGGCTGGACCGAAGAAGCCATGCACCAAGCACGCACGCAATTCAGGTTGGCCTATGAGGCTGACCCTGGCTTTGCACTGGCCCGCGCGCACTTCGCGCTGATCACCGCGCTCGGTGTCAATATCCAGTTGATGCCGCGCACAACCGCGGTGCTGGATGAGGCGGCAGATCAGGCCGAACGAGCGATTGCCGACGACGACGGAAGTTCGGAGGTCTTGGGGCTGGCGGGCTGCGCGTTGGCCGACATCGGGCAGCAAGAGCGTGGCATGGAGATTCTTGAGCGCGCCGTCGCGATTGATCCGAGCAACGCCCAGGCCCACGTGGCAATCGGTGCCACTCTCGCTCTGTTGGGTGACCGCGACGCGGGTGTCGCCCGTATGCAGCACGGCATGCTCATCAGCCCACGCGACCGGCGTTTGGGCTTCTGGGGCTGGGCTGTGGGTGTCCATCTGCTTCGAGCCGGTCGGATCGATGACGCCCTGAAAGAGGCACGGGCAAGTACCGCGCGCGATCCCAAGTTGTTCCTTTCCAGGATTCTTGAGGCGGCCTGCCTGGTGGCGCTTATGCGAGAGGCTGAAGCCGGACGTGCCCTCGCAATCGCACGGAAGTCGCGGCCTGAACTGAGCCTGACGGAAATAGCCCGATCTCATGGGAAACGGATCGCCAGTTCACTGGCACCACTCTGGACGCCCCCGGGATAGCCTGCCCTTCGTGATGGAATGACGAACCTGAACCAGTGCATGACCACGATTTGAGGTGGCCGCAAGTTTCTTGTCGAGAGTCCGTCATCTAGCTGGATGCCGTCGGTCGTGTCTGGGCGGTGAAGGTCTACATCCAGTCTGGTCCAGACCGACAATTTTCTCGGAAGCAGGCGTTCGGACTGAAATTCGGCAATGACGCGCGACCAATCTCGGCAATGCAGCGGGAGCGTGTCTGTCACGGCCATGCCACGAATTCGCAATTCCGATCAAATTTGGACCACGTGCCGGCAGCAACCCCATCAACCTGACCAGGCCGCGCGCAAGGAGCAGGAACGAAGATGAGCTGCTGGCCATCCACACGCCGTCCCTGGGGCGGCTGATTGAGATCGCCAGGGATACCGGCAACTGGGGCCTGCTGCGGGCGTCGCTGGAGGTGCGGGACGAGAGGCGAGCGGTGGTGTCCGGAGGGGCTGAGGTATAACTTGCCCACGGTCGAGATATGTCGTAGTTTGCGGTTCACATTGGTTATGCCTCAAAAAGCCACTTTATGTTGCTCTCCTGCGTAGTCCCCAACTCAATCTGGCATGCACAGCAGCCGCTGAAATTCGGCCCGATCTCCCTCACGACCCGAATGACGATCGTTCGGCTTCGAGACGGATCGCTATGGGTTCACTCTCCGATCGCGCCCACGCCTGATTTAGTCGATGAACTCCAGAAAGTCGGGATCGTCCGTTACGTTGTCGCTCCGAACAAAAGCCACTATCTATTCTTCCTTGCGTTCCTGAATGCCTACCCGTCGGCTCAGGGATTCATTGCTGCCGGCCTAGAGAAGAAGCGTCCAGACCTCAGCCGGTTTTCACAGCTACCGCGCGAAGCGCCATGGGGTTCCGAGCTTCAAGGCTACTTCATCGAAGGCCTACCAATACTGAACGAGACGGCCTGGTTCCACGGCGATACAGGCACTTTGATCCTCACCGACCTCCTCTTCTGCTTTTCGGAATCGAACCGGGGCATTACTCGGCTAGGTACAAAACTTCTGGGCGTTCATGGCAAGCTGGGGATGTCAAGAACAATGAAGTTGGCGACAAAGGACAAGCAAGCCCTGGCACGGTCTGTGTTGCCGTTGCTTTCGTTGCCCGTGCAAAGGGTGATAGTTGCCCACGATCAGATCGTCAACGAACAACCCATAGCAAAGCTCACGCTGGCGTTTGCTTGGCTCGGGTGACGCCCGTGTATATGAACTCCCCCTCAACGGCAACAGGCTGACCGAGGGTTTGCCTTTGGGAGAAGCGGCGTCGACCCTGTCATCGAGCAGCAGCTTTCAGGAATTCTGACGAGCCGCGTTCAGTCTGGTCTACCCCGACAATTTTCTCGGAAGCAGGCGTTCGGACCGAAAGTCAGCATTGGCGCGCGACCGATCTCGGCAATGCAGCGACAAGTGTCGTTCGCAACGGGCAGCTTCCTGGCAGGCAAATTGTGTGATATCGGCGACCGGTCAACTGCCGTTTATGGAGCCCGGAATCGACCCAGACCGGGCATCCAGTGTGTGAATTTGACAGCCGCGAAGCAGTCCTTGGCGGGAGCAGCCGTAGCCCGTCAACCTGCCGCTGCGTGAACTCCCGCGGTGACATCACCAGGTGCGTGGTCCCGTCGCGCCAGGCGGTCTTGAGCTTGGCACCACCTGGCCAGCGGTGTTGAGCTGTGCCCGCTCGTCGGACAGCGCCGGCCGGGTGATGTAGCGGCCCAGCTGCTCAAGCCGCTTGCGCTCGTGTGCTTCGACCCGCACGGCCGCGTGCAGGCTGAACCCGTCGATGTCGGAGCACTGAAGCTCGCGTGCCATGCCCTCGCGCGCCATCGCGCCCCGCAGGGTCAAGACCTTGTGCCCGGCGCGCGGCCCGAAGGCGATGCGGTAGGTGATGGCGGCCGACTGCAGTGGCCGCAGGGTGCGCGCTTCGTCACCGTCGGTCTGCAACTCGGCCAGGTAGACCTGCCCCATCTGCCCCGTGATCCAGTCCCTGGGGCTCACCCCATAAGTGGGTTAGCTTTCGGTCGACGTAAACACCTACGACAGTGTGCGCAGTGCGGGTGCCGGCATTGCCGAATACATCGGCGGCTTCAACAACGAGCGGCTGCATTCCAGCCTTGCACGGTCCACGCCCAATGAGTTTCGCGGTGCCGATTTCCACGCACGTAGCCGGCGACGTAAGATGACAGTTCTGGTGCGCCCCGAGTCGCCCACGGCGTCGGTCCAAACTTGCAGAGTTGTTCAAGCGACCGGAGCCACTAAGAAAGGAATCATATGAAAGTACGTTTCTGGGGCACGCGGGGCTCGATCGCGACCCCCGGGGCGGGTACCATCCACTTCGGCGGCAACACCTCCTGCGTCGAACTGACCACCGGCAACGGCGACCTGCTGATTTTCGACTGTGGTACTGGCGCGCTCGGGCTGGCGACCAAGTTGATGTCCCAAGGCAGGGAGTCACTTGCGGCAAACATCCTCGTCGGCCATACCCATTGGGATCACATTCAGGGGTTCCCCTTTTTCACCCCGGCTTTCGTGAAGGGAAACGCCGTTGATATTTATGGGCCGCAGGGTAGTCATGGCTCGCTGCATCGCGTGCTGGCCGGCCAGATGGAGTACACGTATTTTCCCATCGAGTTGAATCAGCTGCCGGCGGAAATCAACTACCATGACTTGACTGAAGGCATCTACACCATAGGCGGTGCGCGGGTCGCGACCCAGTTTCTCAATCACCCGGCCGTCACGCTGGGCTATCGTGTCGAAGCTGACGGAGTTGTGGTGGTATATCTGGTGGACCACGAGCCGTTCTCCGATGAACTCTGGCGCGCTGGAGCCGAGCCGGGCCACGTCGAGTCCATCCTGCACGCCGGTGACCGGCGCCATGCCGACTTCATGGCAAATGCCGATCTCGTCATCCATGATGCCCAGTACACGCCCGAAGAATACGGGCCGAAGAAAACATGGGGGCACAGCACCTACGACTACGCGGTGCAGATTGCGTCGGCTGCTGGCGTGCGGCGGGTTGCCCTGACCCACCACGATCCGAGCCATGACGACCAGTTCGTGTCCGACATCGAGCGCAGGGCCCGCGCCCTGGCTTTGCAATGCGGAACCGGGCTTGACGTCTTCTGCGCCTTCGAAGGCTGCGAACTCACCCTTGAATCAGAGGTGGCACTGAAGCCGTTTGTCTCGACAGTCCCGTTCCAGCCATCCGTCGCCGATCGCCAGTTCCACATTTTGGTGGTCGACGACCAACCGGACACGCTCACCTTGATCGCGCGCGCGCTGGAAAACGAAGACTACATCGTCAGCAAAGCAACGAATGGCACCGAGGCGCTGCGGATGATCACGGAGCAGCTACCGGACCTGATGGTGCTGGATTACAAGATGAGCGGCATGGACGGCATGGCGGTGACGAAAGCGGTCCGCGCTGATCCCTCCACCCGGACCCTGCCGGTGTTGATGCTCACCGCCATGACCGATGAACCCAGCACCCGTGCCGGCTTTGCGGCGGGAGTGACCGACTATGTGACCAAGCCGTTTTCCATTCCGCAACTCACGGCCCGCGTCCGCGCCTGCCTGACGCGAACGCAACGCCCGCATGCCTCCTAGTCGTCGCGGATCTCGACCCCGTCCAGATAGCCGGACAATTCATCCACCAACTTGCGCGACGCAATGGCATCCGCGCTGGCGGCCGTAATCTCGAGCGCGGCGCCGATGTCCGTAATGGCCGGAAATCCATAGGAACTCCCGGCGCCCCGCATGCTGTGCCCGATACTTTCGACAGTTGCAAAGTCGCCCCGATCCAAAGCTTCCACCATCGAGATGGCATCCCGGCGGCGGTTCTGCAAAAACCCGGGGATCAAGTCGGCGTACATGGGATCGGTACGGACGTGTATCGCGTCCGGCCGAGCATTCTCCGCCCGCGCTGACTGCAGCGTGATCGGGCTATGGGTCCGGATGGCTTGCAGCAGAACGTCCTGCTTGATGGGCTTTGTCAAAAATGCCGTGCATCCCGCCGCCATGCACTTTTCCTGATCTCCCCTGAGGGCAGAGGCCGTCAAGGCGAGGATCGCTGTGGGCGGCCGCTGATTCGCCTTTTCCCAGTCCCTGATCGCCCGTGTCGCGGTCAAGCCATCCATCACGGGCATTTGCCGGTCCATCAAAACAAGGTCATAACTTCCGGCGATAAACTTTTCGAGAGCGATTGCCCCGTTCTCGGCAATGTCGACCCAATAGGGTGTTTCCGCCAGGAAGGCCACCGTGATCAAACGGTTGTCGGCGGAGTCCTCCACCAGCAGAATACGCAGCGCCAGCAGCGCCGGTTCGGGTCGCGCACCTGCCGGCACGGGCGCCCTCTGCATGGCAGAGGACAAAACCTCGAGACGCACAGTAAATGAGAACACGCTTCCCCCACCGACGCTGCTTTCGACCCAGATGCGCCCCCCCATCAGTTCCACCAGACGTTTCGAAATCGTCAAGCCCAGCCCCGAACCACCATATTTGCGCGTAGTGGACGAATCGGCTTGCGTGAAACGCTCGAAAACGGCGCCTAATTTCTCAACTGGAATACCGATGCCGGTGTCGGTGATGGTGAACCGGAGTGCGCCAGGAGCGGGAAGGCCCGCGTCCGGGGTGACATGCAGCGAAACTTGGCCCGATTCGGTGAACTTGATTGCGTTGCCGATCAGATTCAGCAGTACCTGGCGCAGTCGATTCGGGTCGCCGATCAAATTGTCCGGAACGTCCGGCGCGACCTCGAATACGAGGGCCAAACCCTTTTCCTCGGCGCGCACCGACAGCATCTCGCGGATTTTGTCCAGCAGATCACTCAAGGAGAACCCGGTTTGTTCCAGTTCGAGTTGCGCCGCTTCGACTTTCGACAGATCGAGGATGTCGTTGATGAGATTCATCAGATTGTCGCCGGCCCGCCGAAACACCCGCACATACTTGTTCTGTTCTGGCGACAGAGTGGTCTTCGCCAGCAGGTCAGCGATCCCGATGATTGCATTGATAGGTGTGCGGATTTCATGGCTCATGCTCGCCAGAAAATCCGACTTGATCTGACTCGCGCTCTCGGCAGCGGCCCTGGCCTGCTGCAGTTCCGCCTCGACGCGCTTGCGCTCGGTGACGTCGCGGGCGGCGGCGAACACGCCCTGCAGGGTTCTGTCGCGGTCGTAGAAAGTGGTCGCGTTGTAGGACACCACCGTCTCCTTGCCGTTGCGGGCGCGTGCGGTAAGTTCATAGTCGGTCACCTTGCGTTCGCTCAGCACCTGCCTGATGCCGGCATCTGCTCTCTCCGGATCGGTAAAGTAGCCCTTGAACGGTGCACCGATCAGCTCGTCGCGGGTGCAACCTGTGAGCGCCTCCATCTGTTTATTCACGTCACTGATGATGCCGAACGGATCGGTGGTCATGAGTGCGTCGATGTTGGATTCGATCAGAGAGCGTGTATAGAACTGTTGGTCGCGCAGGCGCTGGTCGAGCTTTCTCTGCTCGGCTTCGACAAGTTTGCGCGCGGTATTGTCAGTGCCGATCAGCAGATAGCCGATGATCGCGTCCACGGTGTCGCGTAGCGCCGTCACCGACACCACCGCCGGGAACCGGCTGCCATCCTTGCGGATATAGGTCAGTTCGTAAATGTCCTCGATGCCGCGCGAGGCCTTGAAGACCAGGGCTTCAAAGCCCGGCGTGATCGGGGTGCCGAGCTCGACGGTCAGCGCTTTGGCGCGCGCGATCACTTCCAGCGGATCGGAAATGTCGGCTGGCGTGATGCTGTTCAGCACCTCGGTTGCAGCGTAACCCAGCATGCGTTCGGCTCCGACATTGAATATCTGGATGATGCCCTTCTCGTCGGTGGCGATGATCGAGAAGTTGGCGCTGGTCAGGATCGCATATTGCAAGGCGCCCGCTTTGAACACCGAAGCCTGATAGCTCCCTTCGGGCGGGCTGGCGATATTGACGGATGTATTGGCGGCGGGGAGCGGCAATTCGGCTTCGGACATAGTTACTTCTCAAAAGTATTTATGGGCAATCGCATTCACGGCGGCGGCCATAAATCCGCCAACGGGGTCCACGCAGCATTATTGGCGTCGGTCAAGCGCCCGGCTAGTGAAGTGTTGCATGCCGTTGCGAACTTGGGCGACTGTTGGCGCGAATGGCTGTGGCCGGACAGGCCACTGTTGTCGTGTGCATCACGTTTTTCCTGCTGGCTTCGCGGGACAGCTTCCGGCGCACGCTTGTCAGACCGGCTGGCCCGACGTTCGCCCGCAAGAAGTTCCCGGTGCAGGCGCTCGACGAGATGACGTTGCAAATCCAGCGCTGCCGGCTGACACAGCCTTTGATCAGCGTCATCGTGGCGTTGCAACCTGGCTGGCCCCTTCGGCACTCGGAGTCGACCAGGCCGCGGTCTGGGGCGTTCTGCCTCTGGCGCTCAACTTCATTCCCTAAATCGGCTCCATCGTCATCACCGGGGCATCGGCGCTGGCCGGTTTCGTGCAGTTCGGCAGCTTCGACATGGCACTGGTCCTGGCTGGTACATCGATCGCGCTGCATACGGTGTCCGGCAACCTGCTGACGCCCTGGCTGACCGTTCGCATCAGCCGGATCATCCCGGTCATTGTGTTCGTCGGTGTATTGTTGGTCGGCTGTTGGGCAATCGCGAGGCTGCACAACCCACTGGGATTGACGATCCCACCGTTGTGCGCCTCACGCGCACGCTGGCTTTGCTGGGGCATCTCAAGTACCACGAACCGACCGCGCGGTATCGCCTGTGCCTCGTCAGTCGTGCTTTCGCCCATGGCGCCGACAACTTTCCCACCCGGCTGACCCACCTCATCGTGCCCTACGCACCAGGCGGCGGCACCGACCTTGTGATGCGCGCCATCGCGCCGGGCATGAGCGAGGCACTGGGGCAGCCGGTCGTGGTCGAGAACAAACCCGGTGGTGGCAGCTGCCGGTGGCCATCGACGCCATGCCTCCCTCCGGCCCGCAAGGTCAGGCTGGCAAGGTGCGCGCGCTGGCCATCCTGGCGACCAAGCGTTCGCCGCGCTGCCCAATGTGCCCGAGAATAGGAATTTCAAACGCCATAGGACGCTCCAGAATGGGCCTGAAAAATCCCCCGGCCGGGCCCGCAGAGCGCAGAAGTACGCAAGTCTGGGCGGACTCAGCGCGCAATCCGAGCGTCTGGAGGCTCGGGGCTGGCGAGTGGGCAGGTCTTTGATCGTTCACGGCGCGCAGGATTGGACCCGGGTCTCAGGGTTGACCTTGATGTTGGCCATGGCTTGCCGACACAGCGCACAGGCGCCACCCCGCCTGCAGGGTAGCCGCAGCCCGTGGCGATAGGTGTCCGACAGCGCAAGCGGCTTAAGCAGCGAAGTTCAGCCCCGCCTCGCGCACCCGACCCTTGGGCGGCGGCTGCGGATCCAACCGCAGGTGAGCAAGGATCTTCTCGATCACCGGCCGCTCCAGGATGGCGGCGATGATCTTGAGCTCCCCGGCGCCGGCCGTGTGCAAGTGCAACTGGCCGAGGGTGGGTGCTCGCCCCATTGATTTCATCGCCAGTTTGCAGACCGACAGGCTCTGCCTTCAACGACTGCTCTGGAGCAGGCAGATCGAACAGTCGACTGACCGGACCCAGTGTGGTCAAGCCCGGCAATTTTCTCGGAAGCAGGCGTTCGGACTGAAAGTCAGCAATGGCGCGCGACCAATCACGGCAGTGCTGCGTAAAGAGTCGCCCACCAATGCCCGCAATGCGGCGGTCCATTAGCATGATTTTTGGTTCCGGTCAGCCGCCGTTTGTCTGGGCCGGCAATCGACTTGAACCGGTCTCCCACGCTTCATGAAAGCAGCCGCTCCCGTTCCTAGTCGATCACGTCGTCGGCGCTCAGCAAGAGCGACTGGGGGATTGTGAGGCCCAGGGCTTTCGCGGTCGTTCGGTTGATGAACAATTCAAATTTTGTCGGTTGTTCCACCGGCAGGTCGGCGGGTTTAGCACCTTTGAAGATCTTGTCTACATAGTGCGCGGCCCGGCGAAAGAGATCCGGGAGGCTGGGCCCATAGGAAATGAGGCCGCCGCCATCGACAAACAGGCGAATGTCGAACATCCCTGGCAGCCGGTATTTGGCCGCCAGCTCCAAGATCAGTTTGCGATTGGCCCCGGTAAACGGGGCCTGCTGCACGATCAACA
>JANOTG010000560.1:0-1695 GCA_031416215.1 Betaproteobacteria bacterium | reverse complement strand
CCTTGCACCTGCGCCAGCAGAGCGTCGCGTCGCGGTGCGTCGATCAGCGTCATATGGCGTTTGGCCACTCCCATCGCCTCGAGTTGGGCATCGGAGATTTCGTATTCGGAATCGACGAGGGCATTGCCGATGGCATACAGGTCGTAACGTTTCATGTGGATTATTGGGCAATGGGCCGGATTGGAACTGAGCAGAGTGTATCGGCGCCGGGAACGTATCATTCCCGGGCGGGTGCTGTTGTGCGCCTGCGTGAACCTTGGTTTCGATATGAAAAATGTCACATTCGATTTCCCCAACTTCACCGCGTTGGTGACGGGCGGCGCCAGCGGCATGGGCGCACAGGTGGCGCGGCTGTTTGCCCAGGCCGGTGCGCAGGTGTTGCTGGTCGACGCGAATGCTGCCCTGACCAACCAGATGGCGCAGGAGCTGGACGCCAGCGCGCTGGTGGGTGACGTCAGTGACCCGGAATTCTGCAATCAGGCGGTCGCCGCAGCCGTGGATCGGACCGGGCGGCTCGATGCGGTCGTGAATGCCGCAGGCATCATCACGCGCAAGACCGGTGTGGAGACCAGCGACGCAGACTGGCAACGCGCCATGGCGGTCAACGCGGGTGGCGTGTTTTACATGGGCCGTGCCGCAGCCCGCCACATGCGCCAGCACGGCGGCGGCGCGGTGGTCAACTTCGGCAGCATCTGGGGTGAGCTCGGTGGCCCGGGCGCCCTGGCCTATGCCAGCAGCAAGGGGGCGGTGCACCAGGTCACGCGCACCTTCGCGCTCGAGCTGGCGCGTGAGGGCGTGCGATTCAATTGTGTCTGCCCGGGAGAGGTCGACACGCCGATGTTGCGCGCCGCCGGGCGCGTCGTGCCGCTGACCGATGCCCAGGCGCTGGAAATGGGGCAGCGGGTGGTGCCCATGGGCCGCCTGGCACAGCCCGAGGAGATCGCCCGGGTGGCCCTGTTCCTATGTAGCGACGCGGCGAGCTACATGACCGGCGCCATGGTCTACGTGGATGGTGGCTACAGCACACAATAAACAGGCCTGCATGCAATACCGTCCCTTTGGCCGCACCGGCCTGAAAGTGTCCTCCCTGGTGCTGGGCACCGACAACCTGGCCAATCCCACACCGGAGGCGGAAAGCCTGGTTATCCTCGACGCCGCCGTGGCCGCTGGCATCAACCTGATCGACACCAGCAACAGTTACGCCGGTGGCGAAGCCGAGCGGCTGATCGGAAAGTGGCTCGGCACACGCAGCCGCCGCGATGACGTGCTGATCGCAACCAAGGTGTTCTACCCGACTGCAAGCGGCGTCAATGACCGTGGGTTGTCGCGCCACCACATCCTGCGCGCCTGCGAGGACTCGTTGCGACGGCTGGGCACCGACTATATCGACCTGTACCAGACGCACCGCCCCGACCCCGACACGCCGCTGGACGAAACCCTGCATGCGCTCGATACCCTGGTGCGCGATGGCAAGGTGCGATACATCGGCAGCAGTACCACGCCGGCCTGGCAGGTGGCGCAGGGCCAGCATCTCAGTGAAGCCAACGGATGGGTGCGGTTCGCCAGCGAGCAGTCGCCCTACAACCTGCTGGAGCGGCGCATCGAGAACGAACTCGTGCCGGCCTGCCAGAAATACGATGTTGCCTTGCTGACCTGGTCACCGATGGCCATGGGCATGTTGGCCGGTCGTTATGC
>JANOTG010000559.1:0-2894 GCA_031416215.1 Betaproteobacteria bacterium | reverse complement strand
CAAGGATGTCGTGGTCGGCGGTGGTGTGGCAGGCCCGGTGGCAACACGCATCTACCGCAGGCTGACGGACATCCAGTACGGCCGGGTGGAAGACCCTTATGGCTGGACGCGGGTGGTCGAGCCGGGACGCAACACAGGCTGACGCTGCAGACCTGGCCGGCGCGGTATTTCAGGCCTGATCGACCGTCGCGATCTGGCATGATGCGTGAGCCCCGAGCGGGTCTGCGATGAGGACCTTTGACTAACCAGGCCGAACCCGGCCACTTGTGCATTCTCCATGGCCATCACCTATCTGAAACAAGCCAACCCGCCGACCCAGGCGATCGACACATCCACCGCTGGCACGGTGCGCGGCATGCTGGACACGCTGCTGCAGCAAGGTGAAGAGGCGGCCCGGGCCTACGCCCGCGACCTCGACGGCTGGGCCGGCGATATCGTCGTCAGCCCGCAGACATTGGCCCGCGCTGAAGCGGCGCTCAGTGAAGGCGTGAAACAGGACATCCGTTTTGCGCGCGACCGGGTGCAGGATTTCGCGCGCCGCCAGCGCGATTCGATGCAGGAGTTCTCGGCCGAGTTGCTGCCGGGGCTCACTGCCGGGCAACGCCTCATACCCTGCAACACGGCGGGTTGTTATGTGCCGGGCGGCCGGTATGCCCACGCCGCCAGTGCCATCATGAGTGTCGGCACGGCCTCGGTCGCCGGAGTCAAAAACATCATTGCCACCACGCCGGCGCACAAGGAAGCCGGCATCCACCCCGCCATCCTGTACGCGATGCAGTTGTGTGGTGCCCACACCGTGCTGGCGCTGGGTGGTGTGCAGGGCGTGGCGGCGCTGGCCTACGGTCTCTTCAGCGGCAAACCGGCCGACATCATCGTCGGCCCGGGCAACCGCTTCGTGGCCGAGGCCAAACGCATGTTGTTTGGCCGCGTCGGCATCGATGTGGTGGCTGGCCCCACCGAGTCGGCCATCATCGCCGACGACAGCGCCGACCCGGCCATCGTCACCGCTGACCTGGTCGGACAGGCCGAGCACGGCCCGGACTCACCGGTCTGGCTCATCACCACCTCGCGCGCATTGGGGCAGAAAGTGCTGGAACTGGCGCCCTCCTGCATCGCGGCGTTGCCCGAGGTTGCGCGCCATGCGGCCCTCAGCGCCTGGCGCGACTACGCCGAGGTGGTGCTGGTCGACAGCCGCGAAGAGGCCGTGCAGGTGAGCGACAACTATGCCTGTGAACATCTGCAGGTGATGGCGCGTGATCTGGACTGGTGGCTGGCCACGTTGACCAACTACGGCTCGCTGTTCCTGGGTGAAGAGACCACCGTGGCCTACGGCGACAAATGCAGCGGCCCGAACCATATCCTGCCGACCCGTGGCGCGGCGCGTTACTCGGGTGGCTTGAGTGTGGGCAAGTTCATCAAGACCGTGACCTGGCAACGCCTGAACCGCGATGCCTCGCGCACGGTGGGGCAGGTAGCAGCACGAATCTCGCGCCTGGAAGGCATGGAGGGCCATGCCCGCACCGGTGATGTGCGCCTGCAGAAGTATTTTCCGCAAGAACAGTTCGATCTGGGGAGCCTGGGCGGCCATGGGCGCTGACGACACCGCCGCGCCGATGCAGCCGCTTCAGCTCGATCTCAGTGGCCAGGAGCCGATTCCACCGGCCGGGGTGCAGGCGGCGCTGGCCTTGATGCAGAGCGGCAAGCTGCATCGCTACGGCGAGACCGATGGCAGCGTGAGCACCGTCTCCCGGCTGGAAGCGGCGTTTGCCGCCGAGCTCGGCGTGTCCTACTGCGTGGCCATGAATTCCTGCGGTTCAACCATGTTCGTGGCACTCAAGGCCGCCGGTGTGCAGCCGGGCGATGCGGTGTTGTCCAATTGCTTCACCCTGGCGCCGGTGCCCGGTGCCATTGCCCATGCCGGCGCCCGGCCGGTGTTGGTCGATGTGTGTGACGACTACACCATCGACCTGGAAGACCTGGAGCGAAAAGCCGCGAGCAGCGGCGCCAGGACCCTGCTGCTGTCACACATGCGCGGCCACATCTGTGACATGGAGCGGCTGAGTTCCCTCTGCGCCCACCACGGCATCCAGCTGATAGAGGACTGCGCGCACACCATGGGCGCTTGCTGGAACGGCAAGGCCAGCGGCACCTGGGGCCGTGCCGGATGTTTCAGCCTGCAAAGTGCGAAACATGCCAACAGCGGCGAAGGTGGCCTGCTGACCACCAATGACGCCGACCTGGCGGCGCAGGCGGTGCTGTATTCCGGCAGCTACATGTTTTATGGCGCCCACACCGCGCGACCGGCGGACGATGTGTTCGAGCGCTGGAAATACACCACCCCCAACTTCAGCCTGCGCATGGGCAACCTGCCCGCGGCGCTGGCGCTGGCGCAGCTCGGCGACGTCTTGCAGGACCGTTGCCAGCGCTGGAACCAGCGTTATCAGTGGCTGGCCGAAGCCCTGCAGGGTATCGACCATCTGCGCCTGCCGCAGCGCGGGCCGAAAGAGCAGTTTGTAGCCAGCTCGATCCAGTTCGCGGTCGATCTTCCGGGCGCCGACATCGCAGGTTTTGTGGCGCACTGCGCTGCGGCCGGCGTGTTCGTGAAGTGGTTTGGCGCCGACGAACCCAAAGGTTTCACCAGCGTCTGGCAACATTGGCGTTTTTTTGCCGAAGCCCAGGTCTTGCCCAACGCCGAGCGCGTCTTGGGCAGGCTGTGTGACATGCGCCTGCCGCTGACCTTGAGCCAGTCTGATTGCGTGGCAATTGCGAACGTTATTCGCCATGCCATGGCCCGCACCACAGCGAGTGCAGCAGCCTGACCGCTGTGCCCATTGGCATCGCCATGGGCATGTCGCGCGGGGCGCGCGGGATCTGCGACCCGCCGCCATCGCGGA
>JANOTG010000558.1:0-1927 GCA_031416215.1 Betaproteobacteria bacterium | reverse complement strand
TGGGCCCCAGCGCGCTGGCGGTGGGCGAAGCGTTCCTGGCGGTCAGCCCGGACCAGGGCCGCATGTACCCGACGGATGTGATGCGCCGTGCCGACGGCATCGAGTTCCGCGTCAAACGCTGCCCGCTGAAAGACGCCTGGCGGGATGCCGGCTTGCACAACGATGCCATTGCCACGCTGTGTCGTGTTGCCGGGGCCTTCGACAAGGGCCTGTTCGAGGCCGCCGGTGTGCAGTTTCGCAACGCGACCTGGAGTGCTCAACGCGGCGACGGTTGCTGCCACATCCTGCTGACCGACGCCGCCGGCTGAAGCTGCCTGCATGGTGCTGCTTTGTCGGCACGACAAGTCGTGGCATGATGATCGTAATGCTCTGCGACCGGCAATGCGCTCGTCAGGATCATCGGGGGCAGGACCACCACCGGGAGACCGAATGGAACATGGAGCGCCCAGTTGGCGTCAGGGCGTGGCATGAGCCAACGTTGCAGGAGTGCGGTGGCACTGTGGTCGCGCATTATTGACAGTGCTTCGGCAGGGCGGGTTTTGGCAGGCTTCAGCCGTGTTGCTGCGGGCGGACGAGGTGATTCGGTGAGCCAGCAGAAACAACGGCGCTCCGTGCTGGCAGCGTGTGGCAGCTTGCTGGTGGCGCCGCAATTGATGGCACAAACGAGCGGGCGTACCTATCGTATCGCCCACCTCTCGGGTAGTGGTGTCTTGGCGAGCAGGCAATTTCTCGATGCCTTTCGCAATGGCATGCGCGCGCTCGGGTATGCAGAGCCAGGCGACTATGTGCTGGAAGAACGGTATGCCGAGGGAAAGACTGACAGGTTGACTGCACTGGCGCAAGAACTGGTCGAGCGCAGGCCCGACGTGATGCTGGTTTCCACCACACCGGCCAGCCTGGCGGCCAAGGCGGTCAGCAGCAACCTGCCCATGGTGATGGTGCTGGTGGCCGACCCGGTGGGCGCGGGTATCGTGCAAAGCCTGGCGCGACCGGGTGGCAATATCACCGGCATCACCAACATCGTGGCCGAGCTGGCAGGCAAGCGTCTGGAGTTGCTCAAGGAGATGGTGCCGACGGCCCGCCGGGTTGCCGTATTCATCAACCCGGACTCGCAGAATGCGCCGCTGCAATTACACAACGCGCAAGCGGCGGCGGTGCGGCTGGGTATCGATTTGGCGCCCGTGCTGGAGATTCGCAAGGCGGCTGACCTGGGGCTCGCTTTTGAAGCAGCGGTGCGCGGGCGTGCTGGTGCTGCCATCCGCATGATCGACCCGCTGGTGTTCATGCTGCGCGAGCAGACTGCAGCGCTCTCGATCAAGCACCACCTGCCGGTGATCTTTCCCTCGCGCGAAGATGTCGAAGCCGGGGGGCTGGTAGCCTATGGCACCAACGTGCCCGAGCAATACCGGCAGGCCGCTGGTCTGGTCGTCAAGATTCTGAAGGGCGCAAAACCGGCCGATCTGCCGGTCGAGCAGCCAACCCGGTTTGAACTGGTCATCAATTCGAAGACCGCCAAGGCACTGGGCCTGACAATTCCGCAATCGGTGTTGTTGCGGGCCGACGAGGTGATCCAGTGAGGCGCTGGGCCGATCCCGGGCGGAGCAGCGTTGTATCGCTTTGCGCACAGCCTGCTTGTGCACCCCTGGGGTCGCGGCGACATGATCGTGGCGCCGGCGTGCCAACGGGACGATCTGCCCAATTTGTACAATGTGAAAATCCATTATTCATTTTGTACAAATGATTGTTCGCCATGCCTCCCGCTTGCTCGACCAGTTGACCAGGGGCTTTCCGGTGGTGGCCCTGACCGGGCCACGCCAGTCCGGCAAGACGACGCTGGCGCGCCAGGTGTTTGCGGACAAGCCGTACTTCACCCTGGAAGACCTCGAAACGCGTCAACGGGTCGTGTCCGATCCGAGGCAGTTCTTTG
>JANOTG010000557.1:0-12152 GCA_031416215.1 Betaproteobacteria bacterium | reverse complement strand
CACCAGCTCGAGCCGCAACAACGGGTTGTCCAACATCATCATGCGCTGCTTTACAGCCAATGGAGCCGACAACAACTCGCACCAGCGGTTCGCGACCCAGCCACAGTCCTCCAGCTGGTAGGGCAAATCCATCGGCATCTGGTCGGGCGGCACGCCACGCTCCTGCAACGCCCGGATCAACTTGCCCAATGCAGTCGAGACCGGCAGCAGGTCCGGCGGGATCGGGATGGCCTGATCGTCCGCGATGCGTTCGACATCCGCCACCCACAGGCCGTGCTTGAGCTTTTCACTGCGCGTGACGCGAAAACGTTGTGCCCCATGGCAACGCACCACCATCAACCCGGCCTGCGGGGCGCTGAACTCGGTGATGGTGGCCAGCGTACCGACCGCATCGAACGACTCGTTGGCAAACGCGTCCCCGCTCGGACCGTTGGCCGCCGGACGCTGAACCTCCGAGCCCTGGTTGAGCGACACCACACCAAACGGCGCTCCGTGTTTGTGGCATTTTCCGATCATGTCGAGGTACCGCACCTCGAAGATGCGAAGCGGCAACAGGCCACCAGGATAGAGGACGGTGCCCAGGGGGAACAGCGGCAAGGAGCTGAGCGTGAGCGGGCCGGTCATGGCGGATGCCTCATGGTTTGCAACAAAGCCGCCGACATCCTGCGCGGCCCAGCCGGGGCTCAGGATTGCAGTGCTGACTCTTTGGCACCTGCCGCAACCCCCGGCATGATCTTGTCCAGCGCCGCGGCGAGGTGGCTCACCGTGCGATCGATGTTGTGCAGCTTCTCCAACCCGAACAGGCCCACCCGGAAGGTCTTGAAGTCCGCGCCCTCGTCGCACTGCAAGGGAACACCGGCAGCCGTCTGCAGTCCTTGCCCGAGAAACTTCTTGCTCGACTGGATCTCCGCGTCGTCGGTATAACTGACCACCACGCCGGGCGCCTTGAATCCGGTTGCGGCGACACTCTGGATGCCGCGGCTCTCGAACAGGGCACGTACCGCGTCACCCAGCAACTGCTGCTCGGCGCGCACCTTGGAAAATCCGTAACGCCGGGTTTCCTGCATGACTTCGCGCAAACGGGTCAGGGCATCGGTCGGCATGGTGGCGTGGTAGGCGTGACCACCGGCTTCATAAGCTTCCATGATCTGCATCCACTTGCGCAGGTCACAGGCAAAACTGCTGCTGGTCGTGCTGTCGATGCGCTGGCGGGCCAACTCGCTGAGCATCACCATGGCGCAGCAGGGAGAGCCGCTCCAGCCCTTTTGCGGTGCACTCACCAGCACGTCGATACCGCAGTCCACCATATCCACCCACATTGCGCCGGATGCAATGCAGTCGAGCACAAACAGGCCACCGACTGCATGCACTGCGTCGGCCACCGCGCGCATGTAACTGTCGGGCAAGATCATTCCGGAGGAGGTTTCTACATGCGGGGCGAACACCACGTCGGGCTTGTTGGCGTGGATGCTGGCTACCACCTCGTCGATCGGCGCGGGCGCAAACGGCGCCTGCGGGCCGTCGCCGACCCGACGTGCTTTGAGCACGATCGACTCGGCGGGGATGCGGCCCATGTCGAAAATCTGCGTCCAGCGGTAACTGAACCAGCCATTGCGGATCACCAGCACCTTCTTGTCGTTGGCGAACTGGCGCGCCACGGCCTCCATGCCAAAGGTGCCGCTGCCGGGCACCAACACGGCGCTGCGCGCGTGGTACACCTCCTTCAGGATGGTGGAGATGTCACGCATGACTCCCTGGAAACTCTGGGACATGTGGTTCAGGGCGCGGTCGGTATAGACGACCGAGAACTCGAGCAACCCTGTGGGGTCGACATTGGGCAGTAATCCAGGCATGGTTTTCTCCGGTTGGCGGTTTGCCATTCTGGCAGACAAGCGGGCACGGCGTGCGCCGACCGGCGTCGAACCATTTACGCTGCAACAAACTCCGAACACGGCGCGACGCAAACATGCCGCGATAAACAACTCACCAGGCGTCGATCACCGGCACATGGGCTGCGGCGCTGCGCTGCGCCACGGACGCCAGCACGCGCACCAGCCAGTCCCGGCTTTGCGCCGGGTCGATGACGGCGTCGATTTCCAGTGTGGTCGCCATGTTGATCGCGCTACCCATGTCGTAACGCGTCTGCACCAGTTGCGCGAACAGCGCGTCGCGTTGCGGCCCCTCGGGCGCGGCTTCGAGCTCCTTGCGAAAGCCCAGGCGCACATACCCCTCCAGCCCCATGCCGCCGAACTCGCCGGTGGGCCAGGAGGCCATCAGCGTCGGCTCATGAAATCCGCCGGCCGCCATGGCCATCGCCCCCAGGCCATAACCCTTGCGCAACACGATGGCCGCAAACGGCACGCGCAGATGTGCGGCAGCGATGAACATGCGACTGACATGCCGCACCTGCGCCTGCGCCTCGACCTCGGGGCCGACCATGAAACCCGGTGTGTCGATCAGGCTCAGCAGCGGCAGGCCGTGCGCGTTGCACAGTTGCATGAAACGCGCCGCCTTGTCGGCGGCATCGGCGTCGATGGCGCCGCCCAGGTGCAGCGGATTGTTGACCAGCAGCCCGATGGCACGGCCTTCGATGCGCGCCAGCGCGGTGTGGATTCCAATCCCGAATCCGGCGCGCAACTCCAGCAGGCTGCCGTGGTCGACCAGACCGGTCATGGCCAGCAGCGTGTCATAGACGCGCAGGCGGTTTTCCGGTACCACGTCGCGCAATGCGGCGGCATCGGGTGCCAGCCAGTCCTTGAAACGCCCCTGGAAAAACGACAGGTAACGGCGCGCCGCCCGTACCGCCTGCGCCTCGTCGTCCACCAGGATGTCGATCACGCCGTTGGCGAACTGCACCGCGCTGGGGCCGATCTGCTCCGGTGTGTAAACACCCAGGCCGCCACCTTCGACCATCGCCGGGCCACCCATTCCGATGTTGCTGCTGCGCGTGGCGATGACCACGTCGCAACAACCCAGCAGCGCCGCGTTGCCGGCAAAACACCGGCCCGCCACGATACCCACCACCGGCACCTGACCGTTGAGGCGGGCAAAGCTGGCAAAGGTCGGCACGAACAGCCCGGCCACCGTCGGCATGTCCACATCGCCCGGCCGGCCACCACCGCCTTCCGCAAACAGCACCACCGGCAGCTTGTTGGCCAGGGCGATACCGAGCATGCGGTCGGTCTTCTGGTGGTTGCGCTTGCCCTGTGTGCCGGCCAGCACGGTGGCGTCGTAGGACATCACCACCGCCCGCGACTTCTCGGCGCCGAACAACATGCCGTTGATGCTGCCGATGCCGCTCACCATGCCGTCGGCCGGGGTGTTGCGCACCAGGTCGTCGGCGCTACGGCGCGTGCTCTGGGCTGCCACCGCCAGCGCGCCATATTCCAGGAAGCTGCCGTCGTCGCACAGATCGGCGATGTTCTCGCGTGCCGTACGCAGGCCCAAAGCGTGGCGCTTGGTGACTGTGGCCGGGCGCGCACTGTCGAGTGTGAGCGCATGCCGGTCCAGCACCCGCTGCAAATCCGGGCGGGCGATGTCCGGCGTCCCTGTTGCTGCGGCCACAGCCTGGTCTTGCACCGGCGCCGGGTCAGGCGCGTTGGGTGACTCTGGTAGCAACCGCCCAAGCTCGTGCAGCAGCAAGGTGTCACCCTCGGCCACCGTTTCGCCGACCCGAAACAGCAGTTCACGCACCATACCGGCAGACCGCGCACGCACCTCATGCTCCATCTTCATGGCTTCGAGCACCACCAGCAGGTCACCGGCATTGATGCGGTCTCCCGCTTGAACATGCCACTGCACCACCTGGGCCTGCAGCGGAGAGATCGTTTTTTCCATGGCGCGATTCTGCGGCACTGCGACAGGCACTGGCCGTCAAGCGCGAGACACAGGGGCTGCAGCGGGCGGCGCGATGTGCCGTACCATCCTCACACACCATGCCCGACACCCTGCCCGACAAAGGCCGCGACCCACAATCCATCCTGGACGAGCTGGGCCACTACGGCGTGCACGACCCGGCGTACAAGGATGGCCGTCTGTGGAGCCTGGTGTATTACCTGGACGAGCAATACAGCAACTTCCTGGGCCAGGCCTACCAGACCTTTTCTTCGGCCAATGGCCTCAATCCCAGCGCGTTCAAGAGCCTCAAGCGGCTGGAAAGCGAAATCATCGCCAGCACGGCCGGTTTGCTGCACGGCACACCCGAGGTGTGTGGTGTGGTCACCTCGGGCGGCACCGAAAGCTGTCTGCTGGCCGTCAAGACCTACCGCGACATGGCGCGCGCCGAGCGCGGTGTTCACAAACCGGAGATGGTGTTGCCGACCACCGCCCACGTGGCGTGGTTCAAGGCATCCGAGTATTTCGATGTGCGGGTGCGCCCGCTGCCGCTCGACGCGAAACTGCATGCCGATGTGGCGCAGCTTGAGCGGCTGATCAATCACAACACGGTGATGGTGCTGGGGTCGGCGCCCGAGTACCCGCATGGCAGCATCGACCCGATCGGGGGCATGGCAGAGATCGCCCGGCGACGCGGTGTGCCGATGCACGTGGATGCCTGTGTCGGTGGATTCATCCTGCCCTTCATGGAAATGAACGGCGTTTCCCTGCCATTGTGGGACTACCGCGTGCCGGGAGTGACGTCGATATCGGCCGACCTGCACAAATATGGCTACGCGTCCAAGGGTGCGTCGACCATCACCTACCGCAGCATGGAACTGCTACGGCACCAGATGTTTGTCCACACCGAATGGCCGGGTGGGGTTTTTGCGTCACCCGCATTGCTGGGTACCCGGCCGGGCGGCGCCTATGCTGCAGCCTGGGCGGCGTTGCAGTATTTTGGCAAATCGGGTTATTGCGACCTCGCCGCCAAGACCACGCTGGCGTTCGAACGCCTGCATGCAGGCATCAACGCGATGCCCGAGTTGTGCGTGCTCGGCGACCCGGCCGGCCCCCTGCTGGCATACGGCGCGCGCGAAAAGGCCGTCAACATGTTTGCCGTGGGTGACCAGATGGAACAGCGCGGCTGGCATATCAACCGCCTGCAAAACCCCGATGGTCTGCACGCCATGATCACCGCGCGCCATCTGGAGGTGGTCGATGACTATCTGAGTGACCTGCGCGAGGCCGTGTCAGCCGTAGCGGCCAATCCGTCCCTGGCAGAGGTCGGCAGCGCCGCCACCTATGGCATGGCGGCCCATGTGCCGTTGCGCGGCATGGTCCGCAAACAGGTTCTTGACATTTTTTCCTCCATGTACCGCGCTGGTGGCAGAGCCACCGATTTGTCCGCGCAGGCCCAACAGACCACACCGGCGCGCGCTGGCCACGTCGCCCTGCCCTGGACCGAGCGCCTGGCACGCTGGTACGTCCGCCGCCAACAACGCTGACGCCGACGCGCTTCCTGGCGGGCGACAATGACGACATGAACCTCGTACCCCTGATCGAACTCAGCCGTGGCGGCACACCCGAGTGCCTGCACTTTGGCGCCGTTGCCGTGGTCAACCGGCACGGCGAACTGCTGGCCCAGGCCGGTGATCCATCCTGGCGCACTTTCTCCCGCTCCACGCTGAAGGCCTTGCAGGCGCTGCCCTTCATGCAAGGGGGCGGGCCGGCGCATTTCGGTTTCGCACCAGAGCAGATCGCCATGCTGTGCGCCAGCCACAACGGTGAGGACAGCCACGTGGCGCAGACCAGTACCATGCTCGCAAAAGCCGGGCTGGGGACGAGCGCATTGCGCTGCGGCTGCCATGTACCTGGCCTGTTTGCGGCGCTGGAGACCTGTCCGCCGCCGGGCGCCGTGTTTGATCCGCGCCACAACAACTGCAGTGGCAAACATGCCGGCTTTCTGGCCTATTGCGTGCAACACGGGCTGACGCTGGACGACTATATAGACCCTGCCCATCCCCTGCAGCTTGCAATCCGGCGCGACGTTGCCCGCGCCACCGGAATGAGCGCAAATGACTTCAGGATGGGCATTGACGGCTGTTCGGCCCCCAACTACGACCTGCCGCTGCGCAACCTGGCTTGGGGTTATGCCCGCTTGGCCAGTGGCGCGCAGGATGGCGAATTCGGCCAGAGTTTCGCGCAACTTGCAGAGGCCATGACCAGCCACCCGGACCTGGTGTCAGGCGCTGGCCGCAACGATCTGGCCTTCATGCGGGCGGGGCGTGGCGACTGGGTAAGCAAGATAGGCGCCGACGGTGTACAGGTGATTGGCAGCAAGAGCCGCGGCGAAGCGTTTGCCATCAAGATCATCGACGCCAACAAACCTGCCTTGCATGCGGCCAGCGTCGAAGTGTTGGAGCAACTGGGCTGGATGGACGACACACAGCGCGAACTGCTGCGTCCATGGCGGGCGCAGACCATCACCAACACCAACGGCCTGACCGTGGGGCGGCGCAGTGCCGTGTTCAAGCTCTCCCCATGATGGCGGCAAGCGCCGGCGACTCGCGTTTGCCACTGGTAAACACCGATGGCGCCAACGGCTGTCAAAGCCCAGAATTTCACCTGACAGAAGTGTCGGTGCCGCCTTCTGCAATGTTTTAGGAGTTCTCGATGCAAAACACCATGTTCATCCGTTCCGCTGCAGCACTGGCAATTGCCAGCGCCTTCGCCCTGCCGGCACCCCTGCTGGCTGCCACCCCCAAGGACACGCTGGTGGTGACCTGGGCCATCGACGACATACTTTCGATGGACCCGGCCGAGGCGTTCGAGATCTCCGCCGGCGAAGTGCTGGGCAACTCCTACGACCGGCTGTTGCGCTACGACGTGAACGACCCATCCAAACTGGTTGCGGACATCGCCAAGTCCTGGACCGTGTCGCCAGACGACAAGACCTACACCTTCACGCTCAAGCCGGGGCTGAAGTTCGCCTCCGGCAACCCGCTCACCGCCGAGGACGTGGCCTACTCGCTGCAGCGCGCCGTGGTCCTGGACAAGACGCCGGCCTTCATCCTGACCCAATTCGGCTTCACCAAGGAAAACGTCGTCAGCAAGATCCGCGTGGTGGATCCGCTGACGGTGGTGCTGCTGATCGACAAGCCATTTGCACCGACCTTCGTGCTGAACTGCCTGACGGCCAATATCGCCTCCATCGTCGACAAGAAACTGGTGCAGGCGAATGAGAAAGCCGGCGACTGGGGTTATGGCTGGCTCAAGACCAACTACGCCGGATCCGGCGCGTTGAAACTGCGCGAATGGCGTGCCAACGAGATCGTCACGCTGGAGCGCAACGACAACTACTGGGGCCCCAAGTCCAAGCTGAGCCGCGTGATCTACCGCCATGTGAAGGAGGCGGCAAGCCAGCGCCTGCTACTGGAAAAGGGCGACGTGGACATAGCGCGCAACCTGACACCCGGCGACCTGGCAGCCATGGCCAGCAACAAGGACATCAAGACCACCGCCACGCCCAAGGGCACGGTCTACTACATCAGCATGAACCAGAAGAACCCCAATCTGGCCAAGCCTGAAGTGCGCGAAGCATTGAAGTGGCTGGTGGACTACAACGCCATCGGCAACACCCTGATCAAGAACATCGGCATCGTGCACCAGAATTTCCTGCCGGTCGGCCTGCTGGGTGCCAGCACCGAGAACCCCTACAAGCTGGACGTCGACAAGGCCAAGGCGCTGCTCAAGAAAGCCGGTCTGGAAAACGGCTTCAAGGTCAAGATGGATATGCGCACGGTGCAGCCGGTGCAGGGCATCACCGAGGCCTTCCAGCAGACCGCCAAGCGGGCCGGCATCGACATCGAAATCCTGCCGGGCGACGGCCGCCAGGTGCTGACCAAGTACCGTGCACGCCAGCATGACCTGTTCATCGGCCAATGGGGCGCCGACTACTGGGACCCGCATACCAATGCCGACACCTTTGCCCGCAACCCGGACAACTCCGAAAATCCCAAATCCAAACCACTGGCGTGGCGCAACGCCTGGGACATCCCGGAGCTGACCAAACAAGCCGATGCCGCCGTGCTGGAGCGTGATGCCAAGAAGCGCAAGGCGATGTACGAGAAGATGCAGGCCGATTTCCGCAAGGACAGCCCCTTCGTCATGTTGTTTCAGCAGACCGAAGTGGCCGCCGTGCGCGCCAATGTGCAGGGCCTCAAGATCGGCCCGACTTCGGACTCGACCTATATGCACAAGGTCACCAAGTAGGTCGGCCAGCGCGGCGTTGGCAGTTTGAACACCGCAGACAGCCAGACGCCGGTCGGGCCGGCAAGCGGCGAGCGACTTCGGCGCACGCTGCTGTCGCTGGGCAGCTTCCTGATGGTCATCCTGCTGACCTTTCTGGGGCTGCTCGCCGTCACGTTTTTCATCGGGCGCGTGATGCCGATCGACCCGGTGTTGGCGATCGTGGGCGACCGCGCACCCGAGCACGTAGTGGAACGCGTGCGCGAAGAACTCGGTCTCAACAAGCCTCTGTACCAGCAGTTCGCGATCTACCTGCACAAGGCAGTGCAAGGTGATTTCGGCACATCGGTGCTGACCTCCAACCCGGTGCTGCAGGACATCCGCAAGACCTTTCCGGCCACCATCGAGCTAGCGACGCTGGGCATCCTGATTGGTGCCGGATTCGGGGTTCCGCTGGGTGTCTGGGCGGCAGTGCGGCGCGGCAGCCTGGTGGACCAGGTGGTGCGTGTCATGGGCCTGATCGGCTACTCCGTGCCTATCTTCTGGCTCGGCCTGATGGGCCTGGTGCTGTTCTACGCCAAGCTCGACTGGGTGGCCGGCCCCGGACGCATCGACGTGAGTTTCGAGTACAGCTTCACGCCAGATACCGGCTTTCTGCTGCTCGATACCGCCCGTCAGGGCCAGTGGGATGCGTTCTGGAACGTCCTGTCACACCTGATCCTGCCCGCGTCGCTGCTGGGTTATTTCTCGCTCGCCTACATCAGCCGCATGACGCGCTCGTTCATGCTCAACGAGCTGGCGCAGGAATATGTGATCGCCGCGCGCGCCAAGGGACTGTCGGAAACCCGCATCATCTGGCGCCACGCCCTGCGCAACGCCATGGTGCCGCTGGTCACGGTGATCGCGCTGTCGTACGCCGGCCTGCTGGAAGGCTCGGTGCTCACCGAGACCGTGTTCGCCTGGCCGGGGCTGGGCCTGTACATCACCAATTCGCTGCAAAACGCCGACATGAACGCTGTTCTCGGTGGCACGATTGTCGTTGGCTCGATCTTCATCGGGCTGAACCTGCTGTCAGACCTGCTGTACCGTGTGCTCGATCCGCGCACGAGAGCACGATGAGCGATGTAAGGCCACCCCCAGTTGCGCAGGCCCCCTCGGGGCTGAGTCCCGCGGCGCCCAGCCTGCACGACTGGCTTATGTCGGACCGGCCGCAATCGCGCCGCCAGGCCGCGCTGGGTCGTGCCTACGGCGCCTGGCGGATCTTTGCCCGGAATCGGCTGGCCATGCTGGGGCTGGCCATCGTGCTGGCGCTGGTGCTGGTGGCACTGCTGGCCGACGTCATCGCACCCTACTCGCCCTATATCGGGGACCTCGAAACCACGCGTTTGCTGCCACCCTCACTGCAGCACTGGTTCGGCACCGACGACCAGGGGCGCGACATCCTCTCGCGCGTGATCCATGGCTCGCGCATCACGCTGTACGTGGTGGTGCTGGTGGCGATCCTGGCAGCCCCCATCGGATTGCTGGTCGGCACCGTCGCCGGTTATGCCGGTGGCTGGCTCGACGCCGTGCTGATGCGCATCACCGACATCTTTCTGGCCTTTCCGCGTCTTATCCTGGCGCTGGCCTTTGTCGCAGCACTGGGGCCGGGCATCGAGAACGCCGTAATCGCGATTGCCATCACCTCCTGGCCACCCTACGCGCGTATCGCACGCGCCGAAACACTCACCATCCGCCAGGCCGACTACATCGCCGCCGTGCAGCTGATCGGCGCCTCACCGTGGCGCATCGTGCTGCGCCACATCATGCCGCTGTGTCTGTCATCGGTCATTGTGCGGGTCACACTCGACATGGCGGGCATCATCCTGACCGCCGCCGGGCTGGGCTTTCTCGGTCTGGGGGCGCAACCACCGATGCCCGAGTGGGGCGCTCTGATCGCCAATGGCCGACTGTATGTGCTGGACCAATGGTGGGTGGCAGCCGCACCCGGCGCGGCCATTTTCCTCGTCAGCCTGGCCTTCAACCTGCTGGGTGACGGCCTGCGCGATGCGCTCGACCCAAAGGCGGCGAAATGACGGCACCCGGCGGCCATGGCAACACCGTGCTGGAAGTGGAGGATCTGCGGGTTTCGTTTCCCAACCGCGATGGTGGTCGCACCGAGGCGGTGCGTGGTGTCTCGTTCACGCTGGGCCGTGAACGCCTGGGCATCGTCGGAGAATCCGGCTCCGGCAAATCACAGACCGGTCGCGCAATCCTGGGGCTGACCGCGCCCGAGGGCCTGGTGACGGCAAAGCGGCTGGAATTCCATGGCGTCGACCTGCTGCGTTGCACGCCCCAGCAGCGGCGCGAGATGCGTGGTGGACGCATATCCATGGTGCTGCAGGACCCGAAGTACTCGCTCAATCCGGTCATGACCATCGGCGAGCAGGTGGTCGAGACACTGCGGGCGCACAGCAAGATATCAGCCAAGGACGCGCGCGCCCGCGCACTTGCGGCTCTGGTGGCGGTGCAGATCGACCAGCCTGAGCGGGTCTATGGCCTGTATCCGCATGAAGTCTCCGGTGGCATGGGGCAACGCGCCATGATCGCCATGATGCTGATTGCCGACCCGGAGTTGCTCATTGCCGACGAGCCCACCAGTGCACTCGACGTCACCGTGCAGTTGCAGGTGCTGGCCATCCTCGATGCGCTGGTCGTGCAACGCGGCATGGGCCTGATCTTCATCTCGCACGACCTGCGCCTGGTGTCCACGTTTTGTGACCGCATTCTGGTCATGTATGCCGGCCAGGTGGTGGAAGAGGTTTCTGCCGGCAACCTGGCGGCGGCGCAACATCCGTACACCCAGGGTCTGCTGAATTGCCTGCCACGCCTGGGCGACAACCGGCATCCGCTGCCGACGCTGGACCGCCAGCCGGAGTGGGCGTTGTGAGCGCTGCAAGGAGCCCCATGCGCGTGGGCATCGAGATCCAGGGTCTGCGTGTGGTCTACGACGGTTTTGTCGCCGTCGCCGACACTTCCTTGCGGGTCGATGCCGGGCAGAGTTTTGGCATCGTGGGTGAATCCGGCTCCGGCAAGTCGACCGTGTTGCGTGCCATCTGCGGCCTGGCACCCATGGCCCATGGCTCGGTGCGGCTGGTGGCAGATGGCAACCCGTCTCTGCCGCAGCCAGGCTCGAAAGCGTTTCGCCGCCAGGTGCAGATGGTGTTCCAGGATCCCTACGGGTCGCTGCACCCGCGCCAGACGGTGGACCGCATCCTGGCGGAACCACTGGCCATCCACGGCATCTCCGACGCCGAGGCGCGCATCGAACGCTCCCTGGAGGAGGTAGGCCTGGGCACCGGTTACCGCTTTCGTTATCCGCACCAGCTCTCGGGCGGTCAGCGCCAGCGTATTGCCATCGCCCGCGCGCTGATCCTGGAGCCGCAAATCCTGCTGCTGGACGAACCCACCTCGGCGCTGGATGCGTCGGTGCAGGCCGAAGTGCTCAACCTGCTGGAGGACCTGCGGCAGCGCCGCGGCCTGACCTTCATCATGGTCAGCCACGATCTTGCCGTGGTGACGCACATGTGTGAAAAACTGATGGTGATGCAGCGCGGACGTACAGTCGAGTTGTTGTTGTCTGACGATCTGGCGGCCAGCAAGGTGCAGGATGACTACACCCGCAAACTGATGCTCGCCTCCAGCGGGTTCAACCGCGACGCGCTGTCTGCAACCTGACCCTGAACCAGGAGCTGCCATGATCAAGTGGGAAGCCCATGCCTGTCTGCCGCTGCACCCGAAAGCCGACTTTGGGCCGATCGCGCGTTTTCATGCTGCAGGCGTGAACTATGTATCGATCAATATCGGCATGGACATGAACCCGCTGGCACAGGTGATGGCCACCATCGCCGGTTTTCGCGCCCGCATCGCCGCAGATCCGCGGCGTTATGTGCTGGTAAACAGCGTGCAGGATATCCTCGCCGCCGCCAGCGCCGGTAAATTGGCGATCGGTTTTGACCTGGAGGGCGCCATGCCGTTGCTGGAGCAGC
>JANOTG010000556.1:0-20604 GCA_031416215.1 Betaproteobacteria bacterium | reverse complement strand
TGGCGCGCATGTGCACTCAGAGCGCGGCCGTCCTCGCTGGCCAGCACGATCACGTACTTCTCGGACGATCCGCCAAAACCGACATGGACCCGCGCGCCCGGCAACACGACCAAGGCCTCGCGTAGTTGTGCTTCGATGCTTTGTTTGCTCAGGCCCGGGCGCTCGGCGCGCGGTGTCATGTTGATGGTCAGGGTGGCCTTGCGTACCTCGGAGGCGCCCCCCATGGCAAACGGGTCACCACCGGTTGCACCGCCGCCGATGGCGGTATAGACCATCTTGACATGCGGGTTCTTCGATACCAGCAGGCGTGCCTGTTCGGCCGCGGCGAGGGTCTGTTTGTAGGTGCTGCCCGGCGGCAGAGAGACGTTCACCTGGGTCTGTGACAAATCGTCGGGCGGTAGGAAGCCGGTCGGCAGATAGGGCACCAGCGCAAAGGAGCCGACCAGAAACAAGGTGGCGGCCAGGGTGGTCAGGATGCGATGCCGCAGGCACCATTGCACCCAACCCATGTAGTGCCGTGTCCAGCCGGGCTCCACATGTGCGCCTTTGGGAAGCCTCATGATGTAGGCCGCCATCATCGGCGTCAGCATGCGGGCCACGACCAGCGAGAAAAACACCGCGATGGCCGCGGTCCAGCCAAACTGCACGAAGAACTTGCCCGGGACACCCGCCATGAACGCGGTCGGCAAAAACACCGAGATCAGCGTGAAGGTGGTGGCGATGACCGCCAGGCCGATCTCGTCGGCCGCCTCCATGGCAGCCTGAAACGGCGTCTTGCCCATGCGCAGGTGGCGCATGATGTTCTCGATCTCCACGATGGCATCGTCCACCAGGATGCCCACCACCAGCGAGAGCGCCAGCAGCGTCACCACATTGAGCGAAAAGCCGAAAAGGACCATGGCGGCAAATGTGGGTATCACCGACAGCGGCAGTGCCACGGTGGCGACCAGGGTGGCGCGCCAGTCGCGCAGGAACAGCCACACTACCAGCACGGCCAGCAGGGCACCCTCGAACATGAGGGTCATCGAGCCGTCGAAGTTCTCCTGCACCGGGTCGACAAAATTGAATGCTTCGGTGACTGTGATGTCGGCGTGGGCCTGCTTGAGCTTTTGCAACTCGGCACGCACGCCCTTCGCCACATCGATCTCGCCGGCGCCACGGGTGCGGGTGATCTCGAAGCCAACCACCGGCTTGCCATTGAGCAACGCGCCCGAGCGCTGCTCGGCGACCGTATCCGTCACGTTTGCCACCTGGTCGAGCCGGATACGCCGGCCGTCACCCAGCGCTATTTCCATGCGCGCCAGTTCTTCGGCCGAGTGCACGGTGGCGATGGTACGCACCGACTGTTCGGCTCCACCCACATCGGTGCGCCCACCCGAGGCATCCTGCTGGATCTGGCGCAACTGGCGCGAGATGTCGGCGCTGGTAGCACCCAATGCCTGCAGCCGGGCCGGGTCGAGCTCGACCCGCACTTCGCGTGTGACACCGCCCACGCGGGACACAGCGCCGACGCCGCGCACCGACAGCATGCCCTTGGTCACGGTGTTGTCGACGAACCAGCTCAGCGCCTCACCGTCCATGCGGCTGGACTCGACGGTATAGGTGAGGATCGGCGCGCCTGACAGCTCCATCTTGGCGATCACCGGGTCGCGCAAGTCTGCCGGCAGGTCGGAGCGCACCCGCGAGACGGCGTCGCGTACGTCGTCTACTGCCTGCTGGGTCGGTTTTTCGAGGCGGAATTCGGCCGTGATGATGGCACTTCCGTCCTGCAGCTTGGTGTAGATGTGTTTGAGGCCCTGCAGCGTGGCGATCGAGTTTTCGATTTTGCGCGCGACCTCGGTTTCGAGCTGTGCCGGGGACGCGCCTGGCAGCGACGCGGTGACGCTGACCGTGGGCAGGTCGATGTCCGGGAACTGCTGCACCTTCATGAACTTGAAGCCCATCAGGCCGGCAAGTGTCAGCATGATGAACAACAACACCGACGGAATCGGGTTGCGGATCGACCAGGCCGAAACGTTCATGGCTTCACCACCTTGACCGTGTCGCCGTCGGCCAGGAAGGCGCCGCCCGAGGCGACCACCTGCGCGTCGGCACTCAGGCCTTCCACCACCTCGATGCGGTCGCCCGTGCGTCGGCCGGTGCGCACCTTGACCTCCTGCACCTTAGAGTCGGCACCGACCCGCAGCACATAACTGAAGCCGTCACGCAACAACACGGCCGATTGGGGCAGCGTCAACCCGTTGCCGGCGCCGATCTCGAACTCGCCGCGGGCGAACATGCCGGCACGTGCAGCGCCGGGTGCTGGCAGGTCCACATACACCAGCCCGTTGCGGGTTTGTGCGTCCACGGTCGGTGCAATGATGCGCACCCGGCCCTTGATCGGCGCGACATTGGGTGCACTCACCAGCACGGGCTGGCCGGGCTTGACCGACCCCAGCTCACTGGCCGGCACTTCGGCGCGCCACTCCAGCCGGCCCTGGCGGATCATGCGGAACAGTTCCTGTCCGGCTGGCAACACCGCCCCCACAGTGGCGCTGCGCGCCGAAATCACCCCGCTGTCCGGCGCCAGAACCTGGGTCTGACCGAGCCGCAATTGCTGCATCTGGGCCATCGCGCGTTGCGCCTCCAGCCGCGCCTGTGCCGTACGCTCAGCGGTCAGGTACTGGTTGATTTGTTGGGCGCTGAGGGCCCCGCTGGCCTGCAGATCACGCGCGCGCTGGGCGTTTGCCTGGGCCTCCGCCAGGTTTGCTTCGGCCTCGGCAAGGCTGGCGCGCATTTGCGCGATGTCCGACAACACCATGTCGGCAGCAAATAGTGCCAACACCTGGCCACGTTTGACCACATCGCCCACATTGACCAGCACTTGCGACAGGCGCAAGCCGTTGGCCTCGGTGCCGACGCTGGCTTCCTGCCACGCAGCGATGTTGCCGTTGGCGACAATCTTCAGCGCCAGATTGGTGCTTTGCGCCTGCACCACGGTGACCGTCAACGCCGCCTTGGGTGCCGGAGCTGGTTTTTTTTCGTCCGCTGCGCGTGCCCCCAGTGCCAGCATTGCCGCCGCCAGCAGGCCGGCAGTGGCGACAGCGATGAGGGAGTGACGACGGATGGTTTTCATGCTTGTGTTGGCCATTGCAGGATGTGTCAAGGTTTTGTCCAACCGCCGCCCAGGGCGCGGTACAGGCTGATCCAGGCCGCTACGCGTTCGCGTTGCAACTCGATCAGGGCGCCCTGCGCCTGCAGCGCCGAGCGCCGCGCATCCTCGAGCTCCAACAGGTTGGACAGGCCGCCCCGGTAACGGGCCTGGGCGGCGATGTAGGACGCGGCAAAACCGTCGCTGGCAGTTTGTGCGTCGGTGTTGCGTGCCGCCGTGCTTTGTAACGTGATGAGGGACTCTTCCACCTCCCTGACCGCCAGACGCATGGTCGCCGCGTACACCGCCACCGACTCGTCGTAGCGGGCCCGTGCGGCCTCGATGTTGGCCTGTTGGCGACCGCCGTCGAACAAAGGGATGGTCAGGCTCACCGGGCCCAGGTTCCAGGTGGCGCCGCTATGTGTCAGGCTGCCAGAGGAAAAGCTGCCGGCGCCGATGTTGCCACCCAGGCTGATGCGCGGTTGCAGCAAGGCCGTGCTGCTGGCGATGTCGGCGCTGCTGGCGACCACATTGCGGGCGGCTGCGGCGAGGTCGGGTCGCTGGGCCAGCGCCTGTGCCGGCACGCTGCTGAGATTGATGGAAACTGGTGCTGGCAGCTGGCCTGTTTTGTCCGCCAGGCGGCTTCGCAGGTCGGGCTCGGTCAGCCCGCTCAAAGCGACGAGTGCCTTGATGAGGGTTGCGCACTGTGCGGTCTGTTGCGTCAACAGGCTGCTGCCCTGCGCCGCGCTGGCCCGTGTCAGGGCTGCGCTGGAGGGCGCCTGGAAGCCGGCGCGGGCGGTCAGATCGGTCAGGCGGGCGGTTTCCTGACGCGACTGCGTGTCGAGCCGGGTTTGCACCAACTGTGCCTCACAGGCGCGCAGCGTCACGTACTGCTGGGCTACCTCGGCAGCGACGGACACGCGGGCGTCATGCCAGGAGGCGGAGGCGCCATCGAGCCTGGCCCATGCTGCATCACGGGCTGCGCCGTTGCGCCCGAAAAGATCGATTTCCCATTGCGCTTGTATCGCGACTGCTGCGCTTGTACCTGAGCGTGCGCTCACATCCGGTCGGCCACGACTAAGACTGCCGGTGGCGTCGACCGTCGCGCCCAGCGCGGCCTGGGCGCCAGCGAGCGTGGCGCGAGACTGTTCGATACGCGCGCTCGCTGTGGCAACATTGGCGTTGACGTTCTGCGCCGACTCGATCAACAGACTCAAGGTCGGGTCGCGGAATTGCTGCCACCAGGTGGCGAGTTCGGTCGGTTGTCCGTTGTGCGGCAGTGGTGCCTGCCATGTCGCGGGAGCGGTCGCCAGCTCGGCCGCCGGAGGTGGTCGCTGCTGTTGCAGGTTGGCGCATGCTGCCAGGCTGGCCGCTAGCGCAATTGCCAGCAGTTGGTGAGCCATGTTGCAGATGGTCCTTTTCATTTTCTGCCGTGCTCTGACGCGCCAGCGCGCCGGCGTTGCGCCTCGCTGGCCACCATGGCCAAGGCGTACATCACCAGACGATCGGCCCACAGGTCGAAGGCGTCGGCCTGCGCGTTGAGGTTGGGGGCAATGACGTCGGTCACGTCGCGCCCGACATGCATGTGTACACCCAGGCCGGCGATACACACTGCCAGCCGGCTGACGTCGTCGTCGGCCGTGGCCAGCGCGAAGTGGCGGCACAACACCGCCACCAGTGCGTCATGCATAGGCCGAATCCCTGTGGAGATCTCCTCCTCCCAAAGTCCAGTCGGCTCGATCATTTCGCGCGCATGCAGTTTCATGCATTGGCGCGCCATGTCCCCTTGCTTGAGCGGCTCCAGGAAACTGGCGTACAGACCGCGCAATGCCTGCTCCAGGCTCAGTTCCTCGCCGCAGTAACGGGCAATGCCTTCTTCGGGTGAGCCCTGCGACTCGAAAAACACCGCCCGGTACAGGCCGGCCTTGTCGCCGAAGTAGTAACTGATGGCGGCGATGTTGGTGTGTGCGGCCTCCGCGATTTCGCGCGTCGATGTTTTTGCGAAGCCCTGCTGGGCAAACAACGCCAGTGCGACCCGCAACAGCCGCGCGCGTGACTGTTCGCCGTCCTGGCGGGAGGGTCGATGGGTTGCGGAATGGAGGTTCGTCACGCCGAAATCATATCAAAACAATCAAACGTTTGATTGTTTTAGGTGATTCCAACCATTGACTGGCCGGTCCTGTACTGCCGGCGTGCTGCGGCAGGTCGATCCGGTCCGACGGGTATCGGATCCGGTTCCGCGTTCTCTCAGAGACTTTTCAGCAAACTGGCGACTTCGGCCTGGCCGGCGAATTTGTCACCCAGTTTGGCCAGAGCTTCCAGCTCCGGGCGCGCCAGGTCCTTCTTGCCACCCTTGATATGGATCTTTGCCAGGTTGAGCCGCAACAGACCCAGCTCGGGTTGCAAGGCCACGGCCTTCTTCTGCCACTCCAACGCCTTGGCATAGTCGTTCTTGTCCGACAACAGCATCGCCAGCGTGTCGATATAGGCCGGCTGGTTGGGCGCCAGTGCGACCGCCTTCTCCGCCAGCGTGATGCCGCCCTCCTTTTGCTGCTTGCCCAACGTCCAGGCCAGGTTGTTCAATGCGGTCGGATTGTCCGGCTGCACCTGCACCGCGCTGGCGTACAGTTTTTCCGCCGTCACATAGTCGCCCCGGGCACCCGCCTGGTCACCCAGATAGAGCCGGAACAAGGCGTCCTTCGGGTTGTCGCGCAGCCAGTTGTTGGAGAACGTCGTTGCTTCGGCAGTTTTGCCCGCGGCGTTTTGCGCCGCGACGATTTTTGTCGCCAGCAGCGGCGACGCATTGACTTTCAGCCCGGCGCGATAGGCATCGGCGGCCACATCCCATTTTTTTTCCGCTGCGGCGACATCACCCTCAAACAGGAAGCCGGCAATTTCCTTCGGACGCTGTTTTTGCACCGAGCGCGCAATGCCGCGCGCCTCGTCGTAACGCTTGCCTTCCACGGCCAGCATCAGCAGCGCCCGTTGCGCGTCCAGCAAGTCCGGCTTCATGGTTAGCGCCTTGCGCAGGCTGGTGACGGCGGCTTCCTTGTTGCCTGCCGCCATCTGTGCGTTGGCGGTGCGCATTTGCGCCAGAGGTGACTCCGGTTGCATGCTGGCCAGTTTGGCAAAACTCGCCAGTGCCTGATTGGTGTCGCCGGAAGCCTGCTGCGCGCGGCCCAGGGCGTCGAGCAGCTCCGGGCTGTCGGGCAGGGCACTCACCGCGCTCTGGGCGGTGGCCAGCGCCAACTTGGTGTCCTTGTTGCGCAGGTACAGGTCGACCAGCAACAGCCGTGGCTGCTTTTCTGTCGGGTTGGCGTTGATCGCCTTGTTCATCAGCTCGGCGACCTCTTCTTTCGGGCCGCCGGAAATCGAACGCAGTTGCGCCAATGCCAGCAGTGCCTGCGGATTCTTCGGGTCACTTTTCAATATGGTTTCGAAACGGGCACGTGCTTCGTCGGGCTTCTTGTCCGCCATATCCAGGGCGGCCAGACTGGCGACTGCCGGGAAATACAGCGGGTCGATCACCACTGCGCGCTCAAAACTCTTGCGCGCGCCGGCTGTGTCCTTCTTGGCCAGCAGAGTGCGCCCGCGCAGCACGGCGGCCAGTGGTTTGTCAGCCTGCTTTTTCTCCAGGTTGTCGATGGCCTTGAGCGCCTTGTCGTACTCCTGGCGCCGAAGTTGGGCGCTGATCAGCGCCAGGTCAGCAGTGCTGCCCGTGTCGGCGCCGGCAATTTCCTGCAATTGGCCGAGAGCCGATTCGGCCCCGCCGCCAGCCAGTTGGGTGACCGCCAGCGCGGTGCGTGCGCGGGCGTTCTTTGGGTCCTGCTTGCTGGCTTTGGCAAAATATTCCTCGGCTTTTTTCGGGTCGCCGTTTTGCAGATACACCTCACCGGCCAGCAGGTTGCTCGCCGGGTCCACCACCTCGGCTTTCAGCAATGGTTGCAGGATGGCCAGCGCCTTCGCCGGCTGGCCACCGCGCAGGTAGGCCTGCACCAGCGCGCGCCGCGGCCGCGTGGCCTGGGGTACCAGCCGCACTGCTTCGGACAAATGCGCCTGCGCCTGGACCAGGGAATTGGCCGCGAGTTCGATTTCGCCCACCAGCTGCAGGCTGCGCACGTTCTCCGGCGCCTGCTGCAACAGCGGCCGGCCCAGACTCAGGGCCAGCTTCAGGTCCTTCTTCTGGTAGGCCAGCAGGGTCTCGTAGTACTTGACCGACAGGCTGTTGGGGGCTGCCTTGCGCAGCAGCTCAAGCTGTTTGGACACGGCGTCAAAATTGCCCTGGCCGATCAAGGCATCGAGCATCGCGACATGGGCTTCGATAAACGCCGGCTTGAGCTCTATCGCCTTGGCATAGGCGGCCAGTCCGGGCTCGCTCTGCTTCTTGCCAAAGAACAACAAGTCGCCCTTGAGCTTCCACGCTTCGTGCGATGTTGGTGTGGCTGTGATGATCGCCTCGGTGTCGGCCAGGGCACCGTCGAAATCACGTTGCGACGCCTTGTCGCGTACCTGGATCAGCCGCGCCGGGGTATAGGTCGGGTCGGCCTCCAGCGCCGTACGCAATGCGTCCCGCGATTGTTCGGGCAGTCGTTGCGCGGCAAACGCGGTGGCGAGCGTGGTCTGCAGGTTGGCCTGGGCCGCCGGCTCGGTCAGCGTCGTGCCGGAAAACTCATCCGTCAACTTGCGGTATTGGCGCTGCGCCAGCATCGCCTGGGCCAGTGGCGGCAATACGCTGTCTTCGGCGAATTTGTAGCTCAGCGCCTTGCGCAGCTCGGCTTCGGCCCCGACTGCGTCACCCTGGCGCAGCAGCGCCACACCCAGCAGATACCGCGCCTCGGCCAGTGTCACGTCGGCCTGCAGCGCGTTCTTGAGCTGGATCACCGCAGCCTTGGTGTCGTCCTTGGCCAGAAACTGCTTGGCCGACGCCACCAGCTTGTCCGGCTTTTCGCCACCACAGGCGCTCAGCAACAACACGAGTGACAGCGTTGTCAGGGCGCCGCGTGCACGCAAAGGTATTCGGGTGAGGGTGGTCATGGTGGAATCTACTCAAACAAAAGGCTTGGTGGCGCCGAAACGACCGCTGCACATGATTATCACCAGCACAGTACTTTTGGGCAAAGTCCATACCACGGGTTCCGATTCAGCGTACCCGTTTCTTGGCGCGGGGCGGTCAAACCGTGCGGCGCACCAGCGAACGTACAAAGCGCAAAGACATGAGCACCGAGCCGAACGCAATCACCGCGCCGCCGCCAAACATCGCCAACGTGGCGTGCTGCACTGCGGTCGCTGACAGGTGGAGGTCCAGCCCCATGGCGTTGCCGACCAGGCCCGCCAATGCCGCGCTGATGGCGCCGCCCAGCCCTTGCAGGGTGGGAATGGCCGCTGCCGTAGTGTCTTCTTGACCAGGTTGTGCCGCTGCCAGAACGCGCTGGTTGATGAACATGTTGCAGACTCCAAAACCCATGCCTACCAGTACCAGCGCAATGACCACCAGCACCAGAGCCTGTGTGGCAATCGTCAGGGACAGGCCAGCCAGCCCGAGGGTGAGCAGCAGCGGACCGGCGACGATGGTGTGCAGATGCCAGCGCGGCGGCAGCAGAGGCGCCAGCATGGCCGTGGCCGACCACGCAATGGCATGCGAGGCGCCAAGGATGCCGGCCAGGGTCGGGCTCAGCTCGCGGTGCATCTGCAGCAGATAAGGGACATACACGTAGACCGGCGCCTGCGCCAACGGCATCAGAAACGTGACCCACAGACCCAGCGACACCGGGTGCCGCATGGCAGTGAAGACCGTGGGAAACAGGTGCGGTGCGCGGCGCTGGTCCAGCCGCAGCACCAGCGTGATCAACAGCAGGCCCATGGCGACACTGAGCACACCCAGCGCGGCTGGCGCAAGGCGGTCGGCGACGGTGATCGCCATCACGCCGCTGGCGAGCAGGAACAGGCGCAGCAGCGGTGTCGATTGCGGCATCGTGCGTTCTGCGCGGGGCTGCCCGAGCGTGCGCCAGGCCAGGGCTAGCAGTGGTAGCGGCAGCAAGGCGGCGCCCCAAAAGGCGGCGCGCCACGACCACATCTCGGTCAACCAGCCGCCCAGCACGGGTCCGAGGAAAATCGCGATGCCCCAGGTTGCGGCCTGGGTGCCAAATACCTTGGGCACCAGGGCGTTGTCGAACAGCTCGCGGACCAGGGAGTAACTCAGCGCCACCAGCAGGCCTTCGCCCAGACCCTGCAACGCACGGCCCGCCAGCACCTGGTGGATAGACGGCGCCATTGCCGCCACTGCGCCACCGAGAACCACCACCAGGCCGGCCGCCAGCATCGCCAATCGCGCGCCCCAATGCGCTTTGACCTGCGCCATCAGCACAGCACCCAGAATCATGGTGACAAGGTAGACCGTGGTCGCCCAGCCGATGAAGGCCGCCGCGTTCAGGTCGGCCACGGTACTGGGCAGCACGGTGCTGGCCATGTACCAGATCATGGCGTGCATGCCCACGCCCAGGTTGACAAGCAGCAGCGGCGCGATGTTGCCGCGTCGCAACAAGACTGTGCCGGCCGTCAACGCGACACTTCATCCAGCAGGGCCGTCGGCACCTGCACTGGCATGGACAGCAGAATCTGCGCCATGCCCTTGCCCAGCGGGTCGTTGCGCATGGACGCCATGCCGCCGCCGTCCAGCGCCTGTTCACAGACGAAGTTGAAAGCCTGGATACCGGGCACTTCAAAACGGGTGACCCGGCCGCGGACGAGGTGCGCCAGCCACGCGGCAACCCGCTCTTCGCTCAGTTGCGCACGCAGACAGGCCAGCAGTGCCGGTGTGCGCGCAATCACGCCGATGTTGGAGGTGTCGCCCTTGTCGCCACTGCGCGCCCAGGCCACGCGCACCAGCTCGACTTCAACAACATCGGCCGATTCAGCTTCTGCCGTCAGGGGCGAGGTCGGCGCGGCAGCAGGCTCGTGTTGCGGTGGCGAAGCGGTATCGCCCACAGGCTGCAGTACCCGGGTCTCGCGCCCGTCGATATGAAACGCCGGCACCAGCTGGTCTTTGCCCAACAGGAAGGAAAACTGCCGGATCAGGGGCGATGCCGAGGCACGACCCGCACCGGCGCCGGTGGTGCCAGGCGACCAGGAGGTGCCGGCCGGCGCCACTTCGCGCGCCAGCAACTCGAGTGCCTCCTTGCGGGTGTGCCGGGCAGTGACACGCAGCAGCACTTCGCGGGCGAGCTGGCTGCGCCCATGCGGGCCATAACAGGACTCGGCGCCCAGCACCTCGATATGGGTTGCGCCAAAGGGTGTCAGCGCGCGCTGCGCCAGCAGTTCGCCGGTGCGCTCCAGGATCGCCTCGCCGGTGCGTCGCGCCTTGGCCGCCGCATCGATGCCCACGATGGTGAGCTGGGCCGACATCTTGAATCCGGCCAGGTAGGTGGCACACACCTTGTAGGTCGGCGTCGCTGGTCGACCCCTGGCGCCACGCACCAGAACCCGGTGTGCACCATCCTGCTGCAAAGTCACCTGGGTGAAGTCGCACACCACATCGGGCAGGATGTAGGTCGTCGGGTCACCGATCTCGTACAGCATCTGCTCGGCGATGACGGCCGGCGTCACCTTGCCACCAGTGGCGGCGGGTTTGGTGCAGACAAAACTGCCGTCGCTGAGGCATTCGACGATCGGGTATCCGATGTGCGCCCAATCAGGTACCGTGTCCCAGTCGGTGTGCAGGCCACCGGTGGCCTGGCAGCCGCACTCGATGAGGTGGCCGGCCAGGCTGCCCGCTGCCAGCAGGTCATGCGCATCGGCCTCCCAGCCGAATTCATGCATCAACACACCCAGCGTTACCGCGGAATCAACACAGCGCCCGGTGATCACCACCTGCGCGCCGGCGTCCAGCGCCGCCTTGATCGGCATGGCACCGAGGTAGGCGTTGGCGGTCAGCACCTGTGGCGGCAGGTCGGCGCCGCTGTGCATTTCGCGTACGCCGGCGGCGCGCAGGCCGGATAGCAGGGGCATCACGTCGTCGCCGCTGACCACTGCGATCTTCAGCGTGACACCCTGCTCCCGGGCCAGCGCTGCGAGTGCCTCGGCACAAGCTTCGGGGTTGACGCCGCCGGCATTGCTGACCACCCGTATGCCTTGGGCCACCACGTCGCGCAGCACCGTCTGCATCGCCACCGCGACAAAGTCGGTGGCATACCCGAGCTCGGCATTCTTCAGCCGCGCACCGGCCAGGATCGACATCGTGAGCTCGGCCAGGTAGTCGAACACCAGATAGTCGATCTGGCCGCTGCGCACCAGTTGTGGCGCTCCCACGCTGCTGTCGCCCCAGAATCCCGAGGCACCACCGATCCGTACCTTGCGTTGCTCGGCCAATGCCTGGTCCCCCATGGCGGCGCTCAACGGCCCGCCCACACGGGTGGTCGCTTTTCACGGAACGCCAGCTGCCCCTCGGCGGCATCGTCGGTGAGGGCAAACAGGCCGATCTGGCTCTCGGTGAAGGCCATCGACTCCTCGAATGCCATGGCCTCGATTTTTTTCATCGTGTACAGGCCGCGCCGGATGGCCGCCGGTGACTTGTCGAGCAGGCGGCCCAGCAGCCACTGCAGGCCGGCGTCCAGATCGTCGAACACGTGGTTCACCAGACCATGCTCGAGCGCCTGATCGGCGGTGAGTGGCTCGCCGGTGATACACATCTCGGCCAGTACGCGGCGGGGCAGCAGGTGGCCGATGACACTCAGCACCTGTGCCGGAAACAGCCCCACCTTGACCTCGGGCAGGCCGAAGATCGCGGCGCGCGTGGACACCGCCATGTCGCACATGCCCATGATGCCCATGCCACCCGCCATGCAGGCGCCATTGACACGGGCGATCAACGGCACGGTGGATTGGCGCGCAAGCCGGAACAGGTTGGCAAAACCGACATGCGGCTCGGAGTAGTCGAACTTGAACGACTTGCCGCTTTGCAGGTCGGCACCGGCGCAAAACGCGCGGGTGCCGCTGCCCGTGATGACGACGGCGCGTACAGCACGGTCGTTGTTGGCGCGCGTCAGGGCGTCGCCCAAGCCGGCCAGCACCGCCGGGCTGATGGCATTGCGCCGCTCCTCGCGGTTGATGGTCAGCCACATCACAGAATCGCGCATCTCGCACAGCAGCTCGGTGGGGGCAGATTCGTTCATGGGGTCTCCTGTCGAGGGGTCAATTCATGCGCCACCGTTGCACCGCCAAGCCGCGGCTTGCTGGGGGCGGTATGAAAGCAGGGCATCGTGCGGGTCGCTCGACCCCCAGTCTAGCGTTGCCCGAAGCAGGGTCTTTGCGCGAGTTATGCAGAGCATCCCTAGTTCCGACGGCGACGATCGTTGTCGCATCTACGGCAAGACCTGGAGTGCTTTGGGCCTGACCGCTGGTTGCGACCGCTACCTCACACCCTTGGCCTGTCGCTGTGCGAGACCTCCAGGCCATCGGCGACGTAGGCGGGGCCCTTCATGAGCCAGACGATGACGCATCCGATACTGATAGTCAGCACCAGCGTCAACAAGAGAATGGCCAGACCAATCATCATGTAGTCGAATTGCGCAATGTTGCGTGCCAGCTCGGCGCCGCTGGCGGCAGTCATCCAGTGTCGCGCCGCCCATGCCAGCAGTGCCGGCAGCAACAGCGCGGCAATACCGGCTTTGGGCATCCAGCGCAGCAGGCGCCATTCCAGTCCATAAGGCGTGCGCTGAAAGCCGGGCAGCTTTTGCAGCCAATTCATGTCACCGCGCAACCGGCTGCGAATCAGCCCTGCCCCAGCATGCGGTCCTTGGCAACGAAGTACTTGCGTGCATAGGCGACAACCTGGGCGTCGCTCGGGTGGTCCACCGTTTCCACGCCAACCAGCTTGTCGACCAGACCATGGTCATGGGTATGGATGTGTTTGACCAGGTGCAGCTTGGCCTGTGCCGGGCCGATCACCAGGATCTCGCTGGCACCGCTCAGCGCGTCGGCGATGGCGTGGTAGTAGGCCTGGTCCTCGGCCTTGCGGCCAGCGCCGACGGCGCCACGCTTGGCGTGCAGATGGGCGTGTGCCTTGCTCGGGTGAATGATCGATTTCTCGACGTCATCCGGGCTGATATGCATCACATGAGCCTGGGCGTGGTCAAGCCAGACAACAGCGTGGTAGTGGGACATGGTGGGCATTCAATGATGATTGGTTCCAGCATAACGACAGCCGGCTGAAAACAATTGACCAGGGTCATGGATCGCGTCGTTGTGACCAGGCCAGGATGGTTGCGGCGCTGCCGCCAGCCAGCGCACCCGTGAGGTGGGCGGCGTACACCACGTTGAAACCCCAGGCCGGGTCATAGGCGATGGGTTGTGACCAGCCATGTTCTGCCAGCAGCTTGAAGGCCAACGACCCGGACAACACGTAAAACACCGGACGATATGCAGCCTGTGCCGCAGCGTGCACGGCGAGGATCGCCACCATGGCACACAGGGTGCCGGACAAGCCGCCGTAACCCCCTACCGTGGGCCACAGGCAAAGCGCCCAAGTGCCGACGGGCCAGGCGATGAGTAATGCCGTGACACTGCAGCGCGAGGCGCCGAGATAGGCTCCCAGAGCGGCCAGAACAGCCAGCGCCGCCAGGTTGCCGATCAGATGTGCCATCGACAGATGCACCAGGGCGGCGGTCCACAACGTCCACGGGTGCGCCAGCCAGTGATCACTTTGCCAAGCCCATCGTGATTGGTCGGCAAAGGCCCACGACAACACAGCTGCCAGGCCAAGCAGAGCGCAGCTGGCAACCCAGCCGAGCGCAGCCGCAGCCCGCGCGCGCTCACCAGGCTTCGGCCGCCGGGGCTGGTCAATGCCGATGTTTTGCCACCTGCAAAGCGGTCATTTGATCAATGCCTGCACCGGATGGAACTGTGGGTGCTCGGCCGAGCGTATCCATTCGAAGGCCACCATCTCGGTCGTTACCAGTTCGGCTCCATTGCCGACCAGCCGGTCAAATGCCGCGTCACGGTTGCGCTCGCTGCGCGAACTGCAGGCATCGGCGACCACCCAGACGTCAAATTCCTGTTCCAGCAACTCCAGCGCCGTCTGCAACAGGCAGATATGGGCCTCGCAGCCAGCGATGACCACGCTGTTGCGTTGTGGCGGTGGTGCCGGCACCGCCTTTTGCAGATGTTTTGGCAGGCTGCGGGCATTGCCGCCCCCTTGCACCGGGCGTGACGCAGGACGCAGATGGTCGACCAGACCGGCGCCAGCTGCACTGAAGGCCATCTTGGCCAGGACCCTGGCACCGGTTTCCCGCAGCAGGGCCTGCAACTGCGGCAGGCTGCTCCCGAGCTTTTCCGGATTCTGCTCGGTCGCGCACACAGGAACCTGCAGCAGCCTGGCCATCTGCGCCAGCCGCAACGCATTGGCCACCACCAGCGGCCCTTCGAACATGGCTGGTATCAGGCGCTCCTGGTAGTCGATCAGTACGAGGTGGCAGTCTTCGGCGTCAAGGAGCATGGGTCAATTCCAATCGGATACGCGGCAGCCACACCAGTGTACGGCTGGCCTGACGGGCTCCCGCCTACAGAGTCAGGCCTTTGAGCGTCTGTTGCGCATCCGGCAATTTTTTGCAGTCGGCAATGTATTGCTCGATGATGCTGCCGAAACTCGCGTCCGGCTGCAGGCCGAGCTGCGCTGCGCGTTGTGCACTGGCCCCCGCAGGCCAGTTGGCAACGATGCCGGCGATGCGTCCATCGCGCTCAAAACGCACCAACTGGCGCACCCGGTCGCCCGCCACCCGCTGCAAGGCCGCCAGCATGTCGCCCACGCGCACATTGAGCGATGGCAGGTTCAGCGCCAGCCGGCCGCCGAGTTGTTCACGGCTTGCCTCATAGACGGCAATCAGGCCCTCCACCGCCCGCGCCGGTGACGCGACCGGGTGCGCCACGTTTTCGTCCACCGGGCAGATGGACTCGACGCCCGCCAACGGCTCGCGGATGATGCCGGAGAAAAACGACGAGGCAGCGCCATTGGGCCGGCCCGGGCGCACGGTGACCGTCATCAGGCGGGCGGCGCGGCCGTCGATGAATCCCTTGCGCGTGTAATCGGCCAGCAAGTGTTCACAGACCAGCTTTTGTGTGCCGTAGGAGGTTTGCGGAGCCGGCAAGGTGTCGTCCGCCACAACCGGCGGCAGCGGCACTGACGGGTCGGGCCCGAACACGGCGACCGAGCTGGAGAACACCAGCCGGGTCACCCGCCCGCTGGCCTGGCTGGATGCGCGCAAAGCGTCCAGCAGAGCCCGTGTGCTGTCCAGATTGGAGCGCATGCCAAGGTCAAAATCCAGCTCGCATTCACCCGACACGGCTGAGGCCAGATGAAACACGCCATCCGGCGCATCGTGACCCAAAGCCGCACATTGCGCCAGCAACGGCCCGGTGCGCGCCTGCACCCGGGGGTCGGCCAGCAGGTCCGCCGGTGGCGGTACCTGGTCGGCCAGCAGCAGCGTCGTGATGGCCTGCCCGTTCAGCTGGCCGCGTGCCAGCAAGGTTCGCGCCAGCCGTGCGCCGACAAATCCGCCGCCGCCGGTGATCAATAGTCTCATGGTGTTTGTCCGTTTCAGGGTTTGGAACAAGTTCTTACGACACAGGCTGCAGTATGCCGGGCATGGCGATGAAGCCTGGCACGTGCCGCACCTGCCAGATCCAGCGCCTGAGCGCCGGAAATTCGATCAGGTCGATACCGGCCTCAAAGGCCAGCGCCGCATACGGGAAACAGGCGATGTCGGCAATGGTCGGATGGGCTGCCGCCAGCCATTCCAGCTGCGCGAACTGGTTTTCCGCCAGTTGGTCGTCCAGCACGCGCAACACTGCCTGCCCGGCTGCCTGGCAGCGCGGCAAGTCTGCCTCGTAGCCAAAGCCCAGATGCAGCCTCGCGGCCGACACGCTGCGGGTGATGTCCTCGGCCTGGCCCAGGCACAGCGTGATGCGGGCGCGTGTGTGCGGGTCGTCGGGGTACCAGCGGCGTTGCGGGTCGTAGCGGCTGGCCAGATACACCAGGATGGCCTGTGCGTCGCGCAGGCGGAAATCGCCATCCACCAGAACCGGCAATTGGCCCAGCGGGTTGATGGTGTCGACGAAGTGTCGCGACCTGTGCTGGCGTCCCGGATGAAAATCGACCGGGATGCGGGTGTAGGCCAGCCCGAGCCAGTGCAACAACAGGCGCAGCTTGTAGCAGTTGCCGGAGAGTTCGTAGTCGTACAGAGTGATCATCTCAACGACCCTGCATCCCCGCATCGTGTACACCGAAACGCATGCCACGGGCACGCAACCAGCGCCGGTAGGTCACGGCTGTCAGGTCACACCGCATCTGGGCTTCCGCCGCTGCGTCGAGTGGCAGGCGCCGCGGTTGCTGGCTCTCCAGGATGGGCTTGTCCTGGCCGAAGATCATGTGCTGAAAACGGATCATCTCGGCATCGCTGAGCTGGTCCTCGAAATACACCAGCAAACAATGCGCCACCACATGCTCGTCGTCCAGTGGCTGGATGAACAGGCCGATCACGTCCTGCGCATCGGAGCGATGGGGACAGGATTTGTACAGTGCAGCACACAGCGGATGCATCACACGGTAGCGGTACTGTGCGTCGATTCCGCCGTTTGCCGAGGCCGAGGCCTGGGGCTGGAAGAAATGGCAGTCGGTGGCCCAGATCTCGTCGGTTTTGGCATCCACATGTACCTGGTAAGGTGCCACGGTGGTATGTGGCAGCTGGCCCAACGTGCCGCCGTGCACGTAGGGAAAATGGCCCAGGTCCAGAAAGTTTTCCACCACCCGCAAGCCCGAGGTGGCGACGCCGATGCCACCACAGTCAACGATGCGCCGCCCCGGTTGGTCAAACTCCGGCAACGCAAACAGCGGTTTGTCGGGCACACCGGCGGTACATACCCAGAGATACCCATACTGCTGCATGACCAACAGCGGCGCTTGCCCTTGGCGGCATTGTGGCTGGCTGGCCTCGTCCAGCCACAAGCGCAGCGGTGCTCCGAGCAACCGGGTGTGCAGCGGCGCACCGGCCGAATGGCCGCGCAGCCGGGTGGCCGATCCGACGGTCAGCCACTGCGCGCGTACATTCGGGTCGTCGGTGCAGTAGGGCATCGTGTCGCCGGCATCAGGCTGGCGCGGCTTGCGCTTCGGCTTCGGCTTCGTTGCGCAGGCGGCGCAGGGCGGCGAACAGCGGGGCTGGCGGCGTGGCCGGTGCCGCTTGGTCCAGCCAAATATGCAGTACCACCAGATCATCCTGTGCGCAGGTTACAAAAAGCCGCACCGGCTGCCCGGCGAGCAAACCCTGCCAGATGAGTGCGCCGTCTGCTGCCATGCCGTAGCCGTGCAGCGTCCGGCCAAGCTGCGCGACAGACGACCTGATGGCGATGGAGCGCAGGAAAGTACCGGGTACAAAATCGGATGGCAGATTGACGCCCACGGGCTCAGGCGCCACACCGGCCGACGAAGGCAACCGAGCCCACACCATGCCCTGCGCTTCCATCGCAGGAAACGTGGCGGCACAGACCCGGCCGGGCGGCGCCGCGAGGTCGGCCAGTGCCGGAATGGCCATGCATTGCCCGCTGTTCGCGGCAAATTCCCAGCCATGGTAGGCACAGGCCAGCCGGTCACCCGCGATGCGGCCCAGACTTAAGTGCACGCCACGGTGCGGGCAGCGGTCAAGCCACACCTGCACCAAGCCGCCCACGCTGCGCCAGACGGCAAGCTCCTGCCCGAGAAGCCGCGCGGCAACGATGTTGGCGCCCGCGTGTACAGTGTGCGAGGCGACGACGGGTTGCCAGTCTGTGTGAGAAGGCATGTCAACATTGTCCACAATCACCGCGCGACCGGGCGGCCCACGCAGCATGCGGTCTGCGGTAGTGGCCTTCGGCGCCGCCAACATGGACATCAGCGGCGCCACACAGACTGCGACATTGCCCGGTGACTCCACGCCCGGGCAGATTCGCTGCGCTGCCGGCGGGGTGGCTCGCAACGTGGCGGAGAACCTGGCTCGCCTGGGATGTGCCGTGCAGTTGCTCAGCCCGGTCGGGGATGACCTTCAGGGCCGCAGCGTGCTCGAAACAACGCGCTCGGCCGGTGTCGATGTGCGCCACTGCAGGGTGCTTGCTGGCCAGGCCACCTCCACCTACCTGTCTCTACACGGGCCCGACGGGGAAATGCAGGCGGCCGTGAACGACATGGACATACTGGAGTGCATGACGGCGCAGTGGCTGCAGCCGCATGCTGCCCTGGTACGCGAGGCCGCCTTGCTGGTACTGGACTGCAACCTGCCGGCAACGGCGCTGCATTGGCTGTTTGACCACGCAACGGACGTGCCGGTATTTGTCGACCCGGTGTCGGTCTTCAAGTGTGTCCGATTGCGGCCCTGGTTGCACCGCGTACATACATTGAAGGCGAATCGGCATGAGGCGCAAGCCTTGTGTGGTCACGCGCTGGGCGACGATACCGAGGTGCAGCGCGCCGCGGCCTGGTTTCATGCCCAGGGAGTGCGGCAGCTGGTATTGAGTTTCGGCGCCCGTGGCATGTACTGGAGCGATCAGGGTGGCCTTTGCGGCTGGCAGGCCGCGGTGCCGGTCCAGGTGGTCGGTGCCACGGGCGCCGGGGATGCCCTGTTGGCCGCACTGGTGCAGCAGCATCTGCTGCGTCAGCCGCTGCCACAGGCGGTACGATTCGCGGCGGGTTGCGCGGCACTCACCCTGTCCGTGGCACAGGCCAATTGCCCGTATCTGGCAGTCGCTGCGGTCGAGCAACTGCTGGCCGCCCATGACTTCTGAATGACAAGGATGCCCATGCCCGTCGCAGCGAACCCCTATCTGGACATACTGCCCGAGGTGGCTCAGGCACTGGCGCAGGGACACCCGGTGGTGGCGCTTGAGTCCACCATCATCTCGCATGGCATGCCCTACCCGCAGAACGTGGCGACCGCGCTGCGGGTCGAAGCCGAGGTGCGTGCCCATGGCGCGGTGCCTGCCACGGTCGCGATCGTGGATGGCCGACTCAAGGCGGGCCTGACGGCGCCGCAAATCGAGCGGCTGGGGCAACTCGGGCCACAGGTGGCAAAAGTCAGCCGACGCGATATCGCCTTTGTAGCCGCCGCCGCCGGCAGTGGTGCCACCACCGTGGCCGCCACCATGCTGATCGCCGCCATGGCCGGCATCCGTGTTTTTGCCACCGGTGGCATCGGTGGCGTGCACCGCGGTGCGCAACAGAGTTTTGACGTGTCGGCCGACCTGCAGGAACTCGCGCGCAGCCCGGTGGCGGTGGTCTGCGCCGGTGCCAAATCGATTCTCGACCTGGGCTTGACGCTGGAGTATCTTGAGACTCAGGGTGTTGCCGTGGTCGGTTACCGCACCGCGACCCTGCCGGCATTTTTTACCGTGGACAGCGCATTTGCGGTCGACTACCGGCTCGACAGCGCGGCCGAGATCGCCCGTGCCATGTTCGTCAAGTGGTCGATGGGCTTGGGCGGCGGTCTGGTGGTGGCCAATCCGGTGCCGGCAGAACATGCCATGCCACGGGAACGGGTGGATGCGGCCATCACGCAGGCGTTGCAGGAGGCTGCGGCACAACACATCGGCGGCAAGGCAGCGACGCCCTTTTTGCTGGAGCGCGTGAATACGCTGACCGGTGGTGACAGTCTGGTGACAAATATCGCCCTGGTGCTGAACAACGCCCGCCTGGCGAGCGACATCGCGGTTCACTATGCGCGACTGGCTGGACGCCCGGCGGTCATGCTGGCGGATGGTGCGCTGTAGCCGATTCGTCGCCCTGGTGCGTTATGGGGAAACCCCGCATTGCGTGGGGAGCCCGAGAGACCCTAAGCTATCCTTTGTTTTGGCCCTGTAACCCTGAAAGACCCACACCATGCAATTCAAACCCCAACTCGCCGTGCTGGCGATTGCCCTGGCCGCAGCCCTGCCTGCCCACGCCGAGCCCGCCATCATTTATGACCTTGGTGGCAAGTTTGACAAGTCGTTCAACGAAGCCGCTTTCAACGGCATGGAGCGCTGGAAGAAGGAAACCGGCAAAAGTTACCTGGAGTTTGAGGTCTCCAACGAGTCGCAGCGCGAGCAGGCGATCCGCCGCATGGCTGAAAAAGGCGAGCCCGATCATCGCCATGAGCTTCAGCCAGGCTTCGGCGATCGAGAAGGTGGCCAAGGAGTTCCCCAAACTCAACTTTGCCATCATCGACATGGTGGTGAACCTGCCCAATGTGCAGTCGGTGGTGTTCAAAGAGCAGGAGGGCAGCTTTCTGGTCGGCATGATGGCCTCCATGGCCAGCAAGACCGGCAAGGTGGGTTTTGTCGGTGGCATGGACATTCCGCTGATCCGCAAGTTCCAGTGCGGTTACGAGCAGGGTGCCAAGTTCGCCAATGGCAAGGCCGAGGTGTTCGGCAACATGACCGGCACCACCGGTGCGGCCTGGAACGACCCGGCGCGCGGCGGCGAG
>JANOTG010000555.1:0-7291 GCA_031416215.1 Betaproteobacteria bacterium | reverse complement strand
GGCATGGCCAGGGTGCGCGACCTGATGCACCGCCCGGCCTTGCAGTCGTATATCGGTGACGAACTCGACGCTTACCCGGATGTGTCCACCGAGGAAGAACTCAAGACCTACAGCGGCGAGGTGCGTGGCACCGCGCACCATATCGCCGGTACCTGCCGCATGGGGGTGGACGCGCGGGCTGTGCTCGACCCCGCACTGCGCGTGCGCGGCGTGGGGAAGTTGCGGGTGGCAGACAACTCCATCATGCCGACGTTGTTGTCGGCGGACACCGCGGCGCCCGCCATCATGATCGGTGAACGGGCCTCAGACTTCATACTCGCAGACACCCGCTGAACCGCTTTTCCTGGCCAGCTGGCCAGCAAGCGGTATCAGGCCTTGAACATCCGATCAAACTTGATTTTGTAGTCGCGTTGAAACTCCGGCGTGTAGCGGAACACGTCCCAGGGTTGCATCGTGCGGGCGTCCAGCGAGCCCGGGATGCCGGCGATTACGCTGGCGGTTTCACCCGATCCGTTCCACACCCCCTGCCCGCGGCGGGACATCATGTAGTCCAGAAACACCTGCGCCGCATTCGGACGCCTGGAGTGCGCCAGGGCGGCAAGCACATCGGCGCTGGCGAAGGCAGGGGATGGTTGTATCACTTTCAACGGTGCACCCTGTCCGATCAGGCTGTTCGCCACTGCATGGATGCCCCACAACGCGGCAGAAATCTCCCCGGCAGCCACACTTTGCAGCAAGGGCACGACGCCGACCGTGAGTTTGGGCTTTTGCGCCGCGAACTGCGGCAGAAAATCGGCGCCCTGGGTTTTCTCGATCCATTCGTAGAAGGCGTACACCGTCTCTGCAACCAGATCAGAACTCCCGACCTTGCCCTGGAACTCCGGCCGCAGCAGGTCACGCATGCTGGTGACGGGTGTCTTGACGAGGTTGCTGTTGTACGCCAGCACGAACGGCATGACCGCCACAATCGGCACCGCACCATACAGCAGGCTTTCTTTCGGGTAGTCCGCCGTGGCTGGACCGACCGGCTTGATGAAGAAGTTCTCCTGCGCCTTGTCGCGGTACCAGATGGCATTGGCGTATTGCGTGATGTCGGCGCCGTCGATCTTGCCAGCCTTCTCGGTCTCGATAGCCTGCATGTGCGTGACCGGTGTCAGCAGACGGCGAATCTCGACCTTGATCTCCGGGTACTGCACCATGAAGTCCTTGCTGATGCGCTCCAGCACCTGGGGCACCGCCTGGTGGTAGATCACGACGCTGCCTTCCCTTTTGGCTGCGGCCACGATACGCTGCCAGTTGGCGTCGCCCTGTTGCGCCCTGGCCGTTGGTGCGGCAAGCGCGAGGGCACCCAGTGCACCAAGCGTGCCCAGCGCAGTGCGACGGTTCACTTGGTTCGGTTGTTTTTCAGTGGTCATACATGTCTCCTAGGTTGATCCATTACCTGCCGGTAAAACCCTTGCGACTGTGAAGGTGCGCAAGTTGCACTGGTCACGTCGACGGGCAGGGGTGCGCCGCTGTGGCCATGCGTCATTCAGGTGGACGTCAAACCACCATCCAACGGTACCGCGACGCCGGTGATCCAGGACGACTCGTCACTGGCCAGGAACAGTGCCAGATTTGCGCAGTCGGCCAACACGCCGAGGCGTCGCAACGGGTGTTTGGCGGCGACCACCGCCTGCTGCGACTCGAATGTGGAGCCGTCGTTGGCATTTTTGGCCCGCGTCTCCCACACACCGGCCATCAAAGGTGTAGGGATGGAACTCGGACAAATCGCATTGCAGCGGACATGTTGCGGCCCGTACTGGGCGGCAATCTGACGCGTCAGTCCGACCACGCCGGTCTTGGCCGCGGAGTAATGCGGAATATCCGGTATGCCGATCAGCCCCGCCGTGCTTGACTGGTTGATGATTGAGCCACCGCCCGCTGCGATCATGTGCGGCAGCGCGTATTTGGCGCTGAGCCAGACACTGGTCAGGTTGACCGCAATCATCCGGTTCCATTGCTCCAGCGTCATGTCGATGGCGTTGGTGGCCTCGGCGATGCCGGCGTTGGCATACAACACGTCGAGTTTGCCAAACGCCGCAATCGTTTCGCGCACCATGCGCTCGATGTCCGGCGCCTGCGCCACATCGACCGTGGAAGCGATGGCCGCAGCGCCGATACCCTGCGCGGTCTCACGCGCACCGGCTCCGTTGAGGTCGGCACACATCACGCGGGCACCCTCGGCGGCGAAGAGTTGCGCCGATGCCCGGCCAATGCCGGACCCCGCTCCGGTGACGATGGCCACTTTGCCTGCGAGTCTTCCTGCCATGGTGGTGCGTCCTCGTTGGTAGGTTGTGGTGTCAGCAGCCTGCGCGCCCCAGGTCAGCCGCGCTTGTGGCTGTCCTTGTGGGTGAATTCGGTGATGAACGGCGCGATCACATCACCGTTGATCTTGCAGTCCAGCAGGATCGGCCCCTCTGGTTTGGCCAGCAGTGGTGCAATTTTTTTCAGATCGTCCATGCTGCGGATGGTGTAGGCGTCAAAACCCAGCGGCTCGGCCATGGGCGCGAACTCGACATCAAAGAACTCGGCCTTGGCAGGTGGCATGTTCTGACCCTTGAGTATGTGCACCTCGGCGCCGTAGGCGGCGTCGTTCATCACGATCACGATCATCGGCAGGTCTTCCCGGATGATGGTCTCGATCTCGCCCATGGTCATCAGCATGCCACCATCACCAATCAGCAGCACCACCGGGCGATCTGGCTGCGCCCGCGCCACACCGATCGCCGCGCCGATGCCCAGCCCCACCGAGCCGGAGTCCAGCGTGTGGGTGAAATGCCCCGGGTCGGGCACCGACAGGTAGGCCCAGTTGGCCATGAAGTTGCCACCATCGTAGACAAAATGGCGGTTCGACGGCAGCATCTTGTCGAGCTCGAGCGACAGGATGCGCGGGTCCACGGTGCGGGCCGTATGGGCCACCTGGAAGTCCTGCGTATGTTCGAAGGCGGCGATCTGGTCGCGCGTGTCCTGCGTGTGCCAGGGTTTGTCGGCGGCGCTGCGCTCGGGCACGGCCGCCGTGAGCTGTTGGGCTACCAGTTTTGCATCGCCGACCACCGCCACATCGGCATGCCACCAGCGGCCGATGTTGGTGCGTACGGCATCGACGTGGATCAGTGGCACAGCGGGCAGGGCGATGCCCGAACTCATGGTCAGCGAATTGAGTGCCACACCGATCGCGATCACACAATCGGCTTTCTCGATATAGCGCCGCGCCAGCGAGTGTGACGACGACCCCAGAATACCGAGGTCATAGGGGTTGCCGCGAAACAGGTCCTTGGCCTTGAGTGCATTGACCAGCAGCGCACCCGTGCGCTCAGCCAGTGCTTCGATCGCTTCTCTTGCTCCGCCGCGGTGCGCGCCAACACCGGCCACGATCAAAGGGTGGCGGCTCTTGGCCAGCAGGGCCAGCGCGGCATCCAGCGAGGCCTGGCGCGCCGCTTGGGGCGCAGGCAATATGGAGAGTCGCACCGGCGAGGGCCCGTCGGCAACGTGGGTGTAGGCCACCTGCAGGTCGGTTGGCAGCAACAGTGCAGCTGTGCGCCCCAGACTTGCCTCGGCAACAGCATCAGCCAGTGTCTGGCGCGCCGCATCGGCACTGGTGGGCACAAAGGTGGCGATGCCGCAGGCCCGCACAATGGTCGCGGCAGGAAAAGCCTTCAAGTCCGGGCCGAGTGCATTGACGGCGCCGCGCGCCAAAGGGGCGTCACCACTGATGATGAGCACCGGCAGGCTGGTGCGGCTAGCCGATATCGTGCCGTGCATGGCATTGGCCATGGCTGGGCCGCGCCCGATCAGTGCTACCCCCAGCTTGCCGGAGGCGGCCGCGTAGCCAGCTGCCATCATCACTGCATTGGTTTCCTGCCGGGCGCCGATAAAGCGCACTCCAATGGCATCCAGCGTGGCGACGAGCTGGCAAATGTCGTCACTCATCAAACCAAAGACCGAGTCGACACCCAGTGCTTTGATGTCTTCCGCCAGTATTTGGTATACAGGAATATTGCGCACGGTCTTGCCTCGTAAAAGTGGGCTGCTTCACACTGTACCCGAAGGCGTGTTTTAGGCAACTGTTTATATTGTGGGATTGCTTTTTGTATATAGTACGATGACATTCAATCCTCTGCTCGATGGCTGGGCTATTTCTGAGGGAGACCGTACATGACCGATCGAGAGACCTGCGACCGTGTTCAGATCCAGCACACCATGGCGGTGTACTGCAACTCTGTGGATAGCGGGGACGTGGACGGTGTTGTTTCTGCCTTCACGGTGGATGGACGGCTGGAGTTGTCCAGTGGTACCAAGGCGCACGGGCATGCCGCCATCCGCGCCTTCTACACGCCGGTCATCGGCCCGGCGCGGCCTGACCGCATGCCCGACGGCTCCATTCCGCTGCTGCGCCATAACCTGACGACTTCGCGGGTCGAGTTCGTTGACGACGACACCGCGCAGGGGCAGACCTATTTCATCTCGCTCACGCGCCATGGCCCCGACCACGCCGGGCGTTACCTCGACACCTTGGCGCGCCAAGGCAGCCGCTGGCTGATCGCCGACCGGCGCATCGTGGTCGAGTGGTATGCCAGCCCGTCGTGGTACGAGACCGTTCGTCTCAAGCGCGCCGCTTGAGCCATGCACAGCGTCGCCGATCTGCGGCTTCGAGCCCGGGCGCGGCTGCCGCGGGTGGTGTTCGACTTCATCGATGGTGGTGCCGGCGACGAGTCCACGCTACGGCGCAACGAGGGAGCGTTCCAGGATCTGCGGCTGGTGCCGCGGGTGTTCGTGCCCTGCCGCAGTCGCGACTTGTCGACCGAACTGCTCGGGCAACGTTACGCCATGCCGTACGGAGTGACTCCGATGGGCCTGTGCAACCTGGCCTGGCCGGGTACCGACCTGGGCATTGCAGCGGCTGCCGCCCGGGCCGGTATTCCCTACGCCTTGTCCACCATGGCCAGCAGCTCGATCGAGGACGTCGCACGTGCGGCGCCCGGGCACACCTGGTTTCAGCTCTATGTCGGTGGTGAAGCAAGTATTGCCGACAGCCTGCTCGACCGTGCGCTGGCTGCCGGCATCCGTACGCTGGTGCTCACGGTGGACGCCAACTTTGCCGCACGGCGTCTGCGCGACCGGCGCAACCGCTTTGCCCTGCCATTGCGCCCGACGCCACGCCTGCTGGTCGATCTCATGACGCATCCGCATTGGTCGTTGTCGACACTGGCGGCTGGCGCCCCGACCTTCGAAAATTTCAAGCCGACGGCGAAAAATCCGCGTCGCATCGACATTGCCGACATGCTGGTGGCGCTGGCGCAGGCGCATATCGACTGGAGCTTGCTGGAACATGCGCGCGCGCGCTGGCCGCACAAACTGATCGTCAAGGGAGTACTGCACCCGCAGGACGCGCAGCGTATTGCTGCCATGGGTGCCGATGGCGTGGTGGTCTCCAACCATGGCGGGCGTCAGCTCGCCAGCGTGCCATCGTCCATCGAGGCCCTGCCAGCGATCCGCCAGGCTGTCGGGCCGGACTTTGCGGTGCTGCTCGACAGTGGTGTGCGCAGTGGCGACGACATCGCCAAGGCGCTCGCGGCGGGAGCCAGCTTCGTGCTGCTGGGTCGAGCCTTCCTGTACGGCACCGGAGCACTCGGCGCCGAGCGTGGCCCCTCAACCACCATCGACATACTGCGGGGCGAGCTCGACACGGCCATGGCCCAGCTTGGTTGCGGATCGATCACCGAGCTGCGTTCCGCATGTTTTTTTTCCCCCTTGCCCGCGTCGGCCCGGGCGCAGTGAGGCACTTCATGACTGCCCGGATCCCCGCCCATGTACCTCCCGAGCGGGTGGTCGATTTCGACCGTTTCACCTCGCCGGCCTTGCAACGTTGCCCGCACCGCGCGGTGACCGAACTGTTTGGCAACAGCCCGGATATCTTCTACACCACGGGCGATCGTGGCCATTGGGTTGTGGCCAGCGCCACCGTGGCACGCGACATGTTGCGCCAGCCCGACAAGTTTTCCAGCGACCCGGTGCACAACGTCGCCAATGCGCGCAAGCCGCCCACGCTGCCCAACCAATGTGACCCGCCAATGCACACCGAGTTGCGGCGCATCATCAACCCGTTTTTTTCGCCCGTTGGTGTGCAGAAGATGGAGCACACGGTGCGGCGATTGGCTGGCGAATTGATCGACGGCGTGGCGGCCAGCGGCGCCTGCGAGTTTGTGCAGCACATCGGCCAGCGTTTCCCGGTGGAGTTGTTCCTGCGCATGGCCAATGCCCCGCTGGATCACCGCGCGCTGTTGATCGCCAAGGTGGACCGCTTTACCCGTGCAGCCGACATCACGCAGCGCCTGGCCGGGCTGGAAGAGTTGGGTGACTACCTGAAGGTGCTGATCGCCGAACGCGAGCAACACCCGGGGGACGATCTGGTCAGCCTGGCGGTACATGGCAAGGTGAACGGGCGGGCGCTCACCGCTGACGAGAAGCTGGGCATGGTCACCCTGTTGTTTCTCGGCGGGCTCGATACCGTGACGGCGATGTTGTCATTCATCATGGCCTACCTGGGCCAGAACCCGGCGCAGTACCAGCGCCTGGTGGACAACCCGGCGTTGATCGGCAACGCCATCGAGGAGCTGATGCGGGTGCATGGCGTGGCCGGCACCGAGCGTGGTGTGACCAGCGACATGGTCTACCACGGCGTTGAGTTCAAGGCCGGCGACCGGCTGGTGTTTTTTCCACATGTCTATGGCCTGGATCCGGCGATGGTGGACGACCCGTTGCGCGTCGATTTTGATCGCCCGGTGAGCAGCCACCTGGTGTTTGGCGCTGGTCCCCACCGTTGTGTGGGCTCGCACCTGGCGCGTTTGGAAATTCGCCTTTTCCTGGAGCAGTGGGTGCAGCGTATTCCCGCGTTTTCGGTCGATGCGACCGGAGATTTACCCACCCGGGGCGGCCTGGTATGGTCACCGGTCGCCGTGCCCCTGGTCTGGCCTGAGGCGATTGCAACCGGTCGTTCGCACAAGGAGCCCTCAGCATGAAGATTCTTGTCGATCGCGGCATTTGCGCCGGGCATGCCTTGTGTGCGGCGAAGGCGCCGGATGTCTATCAGCTGGACGACGAGGGGTACTGCTGTTCCAACGGGGCAGTGGTCCCGTTGCACCTGCACGCCCAGGCGCGCCTGGGTGCAAAACACTGCCCGGAGGCCGCCATTGTGTTGATCGAGGATGGCGACGATGCCGCCGCCGTGCCGGGCCAAGCCTGATGCAGA
>JANOTG010000554.1:0-4978 GCA_031416215.1 Betaproteobacteria bacterium | reverse complement strand
CCCGTTGAGACACATCGCGTGGCAAATATCCTGCCAAACCCGGTGGTCGGCGAAGGTGGTCATGCTTTTGATGCACTGATTGCGCCGCAAACCCAGGACCAGACTGACCGCCTCTGCCTCCGACAGCCCCAGAGCCGCCGCGCCCAGTCGCGCTGTGGCAGTGAACGTAAAGATACCGTCTCGCAGGACCCGAGCCTGGACGACCGTCAGGTCGTAGTGCGGGGTCTGCTTTTCCAAGTCCGGAGTTTACGGAATAGATAAATATTGGTCAAGACAAATTTTATCCATTCGATAAATGTCGCACAGGATGCCATGCACATGTCACCGCCCCCCATCCCCCACCAGCGCATAGAGCGCCCGGTATGCCGGGATGCCGTTGAAAGGTGACTTTGATGGCAGTCTCGGATTGGTCAGTCATCAAACAACCCCGCGACGGTTCTCATAGGCAGAAACAAGCGGCGCGGTTGCTGCTGCAATGGCAAGAAGCTGAAATGCCGGTAGAAGCCTTCCGCCGCTTCGTCCTTGGCATCGACCAGCACCGCCATCGCTGCAATGTTGACGGCAGCATTCAGGCTGCGGCGCAGCGCGTCCATCAGCAGAAACTGCCCGATGCCCTTGCCCTTCATACTCTGGTCAACGGCCAGCCGACCGATCAGGGTAACCGGCAGTTCCGGATACCGTGGCAGTTTTTTGGCCACGGTGTCGGGCAGTTCGCTGGCGTTTACCAGAGACGCCGACAGCGTGTAGTACCCGAGAACCCGAGGCGCCGGCGGGATGGTCAGGACAAAGGGCGCGGCGACGTTCTTCTCGGCATCTTGGCGAGCCTGCTGCCGCAGGTAAAGATCGAGTGCCGCGCTGCCGCAATTGAACGAGACGCGGTCATGGTTTTTGCCGAGTGCCGCAATCCGATTGGGCGTACTGGGCGCGGGCAATCACAGCCCCATCTGTGTTCGGTAGGCAGCTGCGGCCTTGCGCAGACGCGCATTCGGCGGCGGTGGATTGAGCAACGCACGCACGAAGGCAATCTGCTCGGTGCGGCCCAGGCTGATCGTTTCGTGTTGCTGGATCACACGGCTGGCCGCTTCCTGGGCACTGGCAACGACGAATTCACTCAGGGTGCGTCCCGACAGAGTGGCTGCCTGTTGGAACATCGTCTTTTGCTGCACGGAGACGCGTGCTTCCAAGCGTGCGCCCCGCTATTTTTCGGTGGTTTGCGGCGTGGTGGTCTGCATTGCGCGTCTCCATTTTTTGGTGGTACGGGTTGTTCGCTGACAATGGTGCCAATGTACGCCAAATGTACGGCAAATACAAGAGCTTCCGTGAACCTCACCGCCCCCCATCCCCCACCAGCGCATAAGGCGCCCAGTAGGCCGGATGCCCATACTGCGGCATCGCCATCACCTTGAGCATGGCCTGACGCAGGCTCTCGGCCTTGGGCGCCTGCGGGTTGGCGGTGTAGTGCGCAAAGGTGCTGGTGGTGAGTTCTTTCGCTGATTCACTCTCCACCGCCCAGTGGGTGACCAGCAGGCTGCGGGAGCCAGCGTAGAAGAATCCCCGGGCCAGACCACTGAGAGCTTCCTCGGCTTTGCCATCGGCCGCAGCTGTGTTGCAGGCACTGAGCACGACCCAGTCGGCGTTGAGTTTCAGGGTCAGCACATCTTCCAGCGTCAGCAGCGGCGCAAACGGGTTCTTGTCCTCGGTGCCGGTGGCAGCCATGGCCAAGGCCGGCTGGGTCAGGTTGGGCAGGTCACCGGCCATCAGGCCGTGGGTGGCAAAGGCAATCACGCGCTTTTTGGCGAGATCTCCGCTCCTGCTGGCCGCAAGCACGCTGTCGCGAGTGGCCTTGGCACCGAGGAACAGGTCGCTATCAGGGTTGGCGTTCAGAGTGCCGGCGATGGCCAGCAACTCGTCGCGGGTGTCGGGTAGCGCGGGGATCCTGGCGTATTGGAGCGCGGAGGGGGCCGTGGTGGTTCGCTCGGGATGGTCCAGATCGGTCAGGGTGGAGGCACGGGTGAGGGTGATGCTGCGTGCCTGCGTCGATCGGGTTGCGTTGGCTGCCACGGTCTGCGGCCCAAAGGCCGGGTCACCCCATCCCGCGAACGCTTGTGGCGCCGAGCTGGCCTTGGCCAGCGACTTGATGGCCAGCCAGGCCGAGAGGCTGGGTACCTGGGTGATGGAGGCTTCCTTGATGAGCCACGGGGCGTTGGCATCCATGCCACCGCCCGCTTTGGTGTGCAGTATGGAGAACGGTAGTTGGCTCAGGGCGCCACCGGCGGCAACCACCCACTGCGTCTTGCCCTGCCAGGCCGAGGAAAGGGGTGCAAGCAGCTTGTCGTACAGCGCAAAGGCGCTGGCGCTGTCGAACGCCTTGCCCACCGAGGCTCCATTGGCAAAGTCCAGTTCGCGGCGCAGTCCGGCGACCATGGCTTTGAGTTGGGCCTCGGGCAGCGGGACACGCACGAAGGTGGCTGGGCGATCCGAAGCAACCGCCCAGCCATAGACGGCATCGCTGGTGGGCAGCAGCATCAACAGGGCTTGCTGGGGCTCCAGCTGACGGGCGATGTCCTGCACCGAGGGTGGTGTGGGTCGCACCAGGCGTTCATAGTCGGGGAATTTGGCCTTGATCTCGGCTTGCAGCTTTGCGCGCTCGGCCTCCAGCACGGCGATGCGTTCGCGCATCTGGGCGGCGATGACGGGCAGAGGAGACGCGGCGCCCCCGGCTTCGCCGGAGAGGTATCGGCGCAGGCCAGCGACTTCGTTCTTGGCGTCCTGCTCCTTGCGCACCACGTCTGCCAGGGCCGGGGTGCTGGCAGCAGCGCGTGCCGCGGCGTCACCCAAGGCCTCCTGGACTACGCCGCCTCGCACCCAGTCGGCGGCACCGAGGGCCTGAACGGCGTCCTCGCCGGGGGTGCTGGAGACGGCTTCGAGGTAGGCGGCGAAGATGATCTCGCGCAACTCCTTGCGCAGGCCGACGTTCTCCATGTAGTCGGCGTTGGCGGGGGACATGTAGTTGCGCACTGCAATCTTAAGCAGCGGGATGGCTCGCACCTTTTTCTCAGGCGTCCCAGAGCGCCACAGGGCAACGCCCTGGAGCCCGCTGCTTTGCGCGGCCAGGTAGTGGGCATCACCGTAAAGAGTTCTGTTGACATGCGCAGCCTCCTCGAACAAGGCAGCGGCCTCGGAATACCGTTGATTGCCCAGGGAAACAATGCCGCGGTCGTCAGGGTAACGAGCGGAATTCTTTAGCCCGGCGTCCGCACCAACAAGGAAAGTGTCCAGCCGCTCCACTTCGCGCAAGGCCTCGGGCCACCGTTGCTGCCCGGCCAGCGCCAGCCAAATGCCACGTGAAGCAAATATGCGTAGCCCTGCCTGGTGCCCCAATCTTTCTGCGATGGCGTCCCCCTTGCGATGCAACTGCTCTGACAAGGCAAACTCGCGTTGGGAAAAGCGCAGGGTGCCGGCTGTTGCATAGATCGAGGACAGCGCTGTGGGCGGGAGTTGGACCTCGCGGGAAAAGCGCATGTAGTTTGCAAGTGCGTTTTCAGCTGAGTGGTATTGCCCAGCGTCCCGGTAGGCCATCAATCCGGTTTCGATACTATTGGCCACCAGATTCCGTGCGACGTGCAGACTCTGAGGGCTTGGCCCTCCCCGCATGGCAGTTATGAACGCGAGCGCTCTACGAGCATGTAGCTCGGAAGCCTCTGCGGCGGCGACGGCGGCAGCATGCCGACCGAACTTGCGCTCTAGGCCGGAAAGGCACTCCGCAGTCATGCCTGCCGCACTTGCCATCATGTACCTGCTGAAATCGTTTCTTGCATTCTTTTCAGCAGGCCTAAGCTGGTCCACCAAGGGCACCAACATGTTGCGGGCGATATCGTCCTTGCCTTGGGACTGCAACATGCAAGCGCTGATGGCCGTGTAATAGAGTCGGGACTCAGGGTTCTCGGCTGTGGCAACAGCCTGGCGCATCAGCTCGTTTGCCTCGTCATATCCGCCGTTGCCGGATACCACCAGGGCGAGTTGAAACTTCAGGTTGGCATCGGGCAGAAACTTGATCGCTTCTCGAAACACGGCCTCCCGCGCCGCCGCATCACCAAGCTGGTAAGCGGCTGCGAGCTTGGCGTAAATCTGTGTTCGCAGTGTGGTAGAGAGCACCCCCTGCGGCACAGGCTCCGCCAGCACGGCACGCAAACGCTTCTCTTCGGTGGCATCCGGCTTCTTGAACGCAGCACCTAGGTCATCGACTTGCGCCCAGGCGCCATGGCCGGCAATCAGCCATACCGCCAAGAAAGTTGCAATTGCATTCAGGATCAATTTGGCCATGATGTGATTCATCGAAATTCGCTGTACTCCACCTCCAGCCGCAACTCCCGTTCCGTCACCAGCTTTAACTCGTCCCGAAGCTGCAGGATGAGGTGGTGTTTGGGCGCCGGTATCTACGCGTTATGCATGATGCACCAGTCCCTGGTGAACTTTGCGAACTCGGTGATTCAGCCTGTGATGTCGCGCCATCCAATCAAGCGGCCTTCTTGAACTCCAGCGGCAGAAGACCTTCCTACTTCGCATCCAGCAAGACGATTTCCACGATGCTGCCGTCTTCGGCATAACTGATGTTGGTATGCCAACCCTGGGATACCTCGCGCACGATCGGTTTCTCCGAAACCCGGATCTGCAAAATGTCGTCATCTTCGAAATAGATGCTCTTAACGGCTGAACCTCCCAGTGGTGCATGATGGTTTTGACCACAACCACATTGTCAACGACAGCAGCCACGCAAAGCAAGTTGTCCGTGCGATCTGGCAACTGTTTGTACAACCAATAGTGCGAGCTGCCAGCTTCCTTGAGCATGCCGCTGTCGATAATCTCCAGAACCAATGCCGCGTGAATGTTGCGCTCTTCCATTCGCAACCGGGCGTGTTCTGTCAATACCACTGGCAAATTGAAGCGCGTGCTGTGCATCACTTGGCCCAGCTGTCCT
>JANOTG010000553.1:0-2880 GCA_031416215.1 Betaproteobacteria bacterium | reverse complement strand
GACCTTCTTGGTCGGCATATTGCCCAACTACGAAAGCTGGGGCGTTGCCGCTCCCGTCATCCTGATTCTGCTGCGCATGGCGCAAGGCTTGGCGCTTGGCGGTGAGTACGGTGGTGCTGCGATTTACGTGGCTGAACACGCGCCCGCCAACCAGCGTGGCTATTTCACCGCATTCATCCAGACCACGGCGACGTTGGGCCTGCTGCTGTCATTGATCGTGATTCTGTCGGTGCAAGGTTATGTCAACGGCAACTACCCCGACGTGCCCTTGCTGAAAGACGGCGTTGCGGTATTGCTGGCCGACGGCAAGCCGTCGATGGTCAAGGCGTTCAATGCCTGGGGCTGGCGCGTGCCCTTCATCGGCTCGATCTTCCTGCTGGCGATTTCGCTCTACATCCGCCTGCAGATGAACGAGAGCCCCGCCTTCAAGAAGATGAAGGAAGAGGGCCGCACCTCCAAGGCACCGCTGAGCGAAGCCTTCGGCAACTGGAAAAACGGCAAGATCGCCCTGATCGCCCTGCTCGGCCTCGTGGCAGGCCAGGCCGTGGTCTGGTACACCGGCCAGTTCTACGCGCTGTTCTTCATGCAGAACGTGATCAAGATCGACAGCTTCACCGCCAACGTCATGGTGGCCTGGTCGCTGATCCTGGGCACGGGCGGCTTTCTGTTTTTCGGCGCGCTGTCCGACCGGATCGGCCGCAAGCCCATCATCCTGGCGGGCTGCCTGCTGGGTGCTGCCACTTTCCTGCCGGTGTTCAACCTGCTGACCAAGACCGCGAACCCGGCGATCTACGCAGCACACCAGACCAAGGTCTCGGTGACCGTGAACGCACAGGATTGTTCGTTCCAGTTCAATCCGACAGGAACCGTCAAGTTCTCGTCCTCCTGCGACATCGCCAAGGCGCAGTTGGCGCGGACCTCGGTGAACTACGACACGATTGAAGGCGCAGCACCTGGTACGCTGGCGGTGGTGAAGGTCGGCGAAACGGCCATCCAGTCGTACGACGCTGGAAAGCTGACCGGTGACGAGCTTAGAAAGGCCAAGGCCAGCTTCGATTCCACCCTGAACGCTGCGCTGAAGCAGGCGGGTTATCCGATGGTGCCGGCCGACAACACCACCATCGCGAAGGCTCAGAACTTCATCGACATCTTCACGACACAAAAACTCACGATCATCCTCATCCTGACCTACCTCGTGATCCTGGTGACGATGGTCTACGGCCCCATCGCCGCCATGCTGGTCGAAATGTTCCCAACCCGCATCCGCTACTCTGGTCTGTCACTGCCGTACCACATCGGCAACGGCTGGTTCGGCGGCCTGATGCCAGCGACGGCGTTCGCGATCTCGGCCCAGACTGGCAATATCTACTCCGGGTTGTGGTACGCGATCGTGATTGCCGTCATGACGGTGGTGGTCGGCACGTTGTTTGTGCCGGGTGGCACCCACAAGAAGGACATTTTCGCCGGCGACTCCGCTCCCTGAATCTGAATCCGCATGCCAGGCCGGGGCCTTCGGGTTCCCGGCCTTTTTTTTGGCTCAACGGCGCAGCCGGGCGACCAGCGCGGCAATGGCCAGGACCACTGCCAATATGATCAGGTTCGACACCAGCCCGGCCAAAATAGCATTGCTTTGACTGGCCGTGCCGCTGGGCATGGTGGTGGGCAGAATCACCGCAACAAACACCACGCCCAAAACCAGCGGCAAAACGCGCCCGGTCACAGCGGCGGTCCTGAGCATGGTGATCACCAGGGCGATGATGAGGCCGATGCGAAACGGGTCACTCAGTTGCGAAAGCACTATTTCCGTCACGCCGGTGTCTCCTTGGCCAAGTGAACAAAACCGGAGCTAGTGTAGATGCCCTGACGTCACTCGGGGCTCGGTGGTGCGCAGGCTGCAGACGTCGCGGTCGGCACACAGGTGCAGGCTTCGCAGAGAATGCCGGACTCGTCCTTCACGCCACGCCACTCCATGGTCCGGGCCTCGGAAGTGTTATGCTTTTATGAAACCAACCATTCCGGGAGCGGCCAGCGTGTTCAGCTACGACACTGTTACAGGACTATCGAGCTACAGCAGTGTTTCACAGGCGCAAGGTGTCAACGTGCCTCAATTCGGTGTCGGCATGATCGAGCCGCCGGGCGGTGTTTCGCCGATTCCGGAGCCCCATGCCTGGGCCATGATGGCCGGTGGTATTGCGATGCTGCTGCTGGTGCGCCGGCGCCGGGTCGCCTGAATCGCGCAGCGCGGCCAGGTCCCGGATGACCCCGCACCAGGCTGAGCATCCGCACCCTGGCGCCACTGGTTGCATCGGCCCACCTTGATTGGTATCCGGTAGTTCGACCATGCGCATTGACCATCTGGTCTGGTATTGCGACGACCTGGCAGCAGGCGAACGCTACTTCGCGCAACGAATGGATCAGCCGTCGATCTATGGCGGGGTTCATCCCGGCGAGGGAACGGCGAACCGGCTACTGTCGCTGGCAGACAGCAGTTATGTGGAGATCCTGGGGCTCGACCCGGCACAGGAGCCGGGCAGCCTCGCGCCAGAGCTTCGCGGCCTGTCGGGGTCGGGGCTGTACCACTGGGCCATCGGCGGTGTGGAACTTTCGGCATTGCGCCAGAAAGTGGTTGCGGCAGGCCTTGCGGGCAGCGAGCTGGTGACCGGCGGGCGAACCCTTCCCGATGGCAGCTGGCTTGGCTGGACATGTTTTGGAATTCACCAGCATGACTTCGGCGCCCTCGTGCCCTTCTTCATCGACTGGATGGACAGCGAACACCCGGCAAAGACCGCCCCGCGCGGTGGCAGCCTGGCCGGTGTGGAGGTGTTCTCGCCCCAGGCAGAGCAACTGCGCGCACTCTACGCAATGCTCGGACTCGATTTC
>JANOTG010000552.1:0-15902 GCA_031416215.1 Betaproteobacteria bacterium | reverse complement strand
GCGGCTGTCTGAGCGTAGAGAGCGCAGCGAACGCAGCGAGTTCCGCGATGCGACCGCCGGGCGCGCACCGCAGGGCAGTCGGACACGCAGTGCCGACCGCTCCAGTGTGAGCCAGTGCCGCTGTGCGCCTGCTGCGACGCGCGCCAGAGCAGGTCAATGCGACGACAAACGGACGACCACAACGCGCCGCATCTGGCTGCAGGGCTACCTCACCACGACCACCGATCCGAACCGGGCCAGAACCGCCAATGGGTCGCAGACTAAAGTCGGTCGCGCACGCTGCGGCTCAGAGGCGATATATATCGCTGAACTTGGCTTCCAGGTAGTCCAGCAGCGGTAATTCTGTCGGCGCAAAACCGCTTGCATGCTGGATAAGCTCTTGCGGGGGATACAACCCGCCGTGTTGTTGCACGGCGTCTCGCAGCCAGGCGGCGGCCGGCTGCGCCACACCCCGCGCCAGGCTCTGGTCCAGATCGGGAAGCGTCTTGCGCATCGCCTGGTGCAGGCAAGCCGCGTAGACGTTGCCCAGGCTGTAGGTCGGGAAATAACCAAAGACGCCAATCGACCAATGCACGTCCTGCAACATGCCGTGCGACGGCCGGTCCACCGGCTGACCGAAGTCGTGCGCGAAACGTTGGTTCCAGGCCTCCTCCAGATCGACCAGCGCCAGTTTGCCAGCGACCAGTTCGCGCTCCAGATCGAATCGCAGCATCACGTGCAGGTTGTAGTGCACCTCATCTGCCTCGGTGCGTATGGTGCCGGGACGCACACGGTTCACCGTGGCATAAAAATCGTCTGGCGACCCGCTCTTGAATTCAGCGAAGTGGGCGCCCATCCGGCCCCACAACCAGTGCGTGAAGGGCCGGGACCGACCGAGCTGGTTTTCGAAGATGCGGCTCTGGCTCTCGTGTACTCCCGACGACACGCCCTGCCCCAGCGGCGTGAACTGGTACGACGGGTCGATCGCCAGCTCGTAGCAGGCGTGGCCTACTTCATGAATCGTGGAATAAAGGCAGTTGAAGGGGTCTGCTTCCGCCACCCGGGTGGTGATACGCACGTCGTTGCCGGAGCCGGACGAAAACGGATGCACGGCCAGATCGAGCCGCCCCCGCGTCCAGTCATAACCAAAGGCGTCTGCCAACTCGCGCGCCAGGGCCAGTTGCGGCTCCCTGCCAAACTGACCCAGCAATGCCACCGGCTGGTAGTTCGCACCCAGCACCCGCTCACGCAGCGCCCGCAGACGCGGGCGCATGCGGTCGAACATGGCGCCAATGCCGGCAGCAGTGGCGCCGGGCTCAAACTCGTCCAGCAGGGCGTCGTAGGCATCGACGCCAAATCCACCGGCCGCCAGCGCCTGCCCCGCTTCGCGCTTCAGGCTCAGCACCTGCTGCAGCGTCGGCAGGAAACCCGCCACATCATCGTGGGCCCGGGCATCAGCCCAGACACCCTGCGCAACAGAAGTGGTGCGGGCCAGCTCGGTCGCCAGCCGCACCGGGATACAGGCGTTCCTGTGCAGCGCGCGCGCGATCAGGTCGACTGCGCGTTGCCCGGCAGCGTCGGGCGGCTTGGCCTGCGCCAGCCAGTCGGCGATACGCGGATCGGTGCGCCGGGCGTGCAGCACACCCTCGATCACCGCCATCTCCTCCCCGCGCTGGGCCGCCGCACCGCGCGGCATCATGGTTTCCTGGTCCCAGCCCAGGCGGCCGGCAATTTGCCCGAGTGCCTCGGTGTCACGCTGAAAGGCCATCAGCTCCGTAAATGCTGTCAACTCGTGCTCCAGATTTGCATGTCAAACCGCATGCGTTCGTCGCGTCTGAGTGTCGCACTGCGCAGACACGGACGCAGGGATGCCGCTGAGAAGCAAACACTGACACACTGCCATGAAGCAGTATATAGTGAGTATATTCAAATTGTCATATTCAATTTACTTGATATGTTTCTTCGTTCGTGTGCTGCCCGGTTGCGACAGCTTTCCACACAATTCCCAGCCGTGCTGATCCTCGGGCCTCGTCAGGTAGGCAAGACGACTCTCGCCCGGCACACCTTCCCAAACTTGCCGTACCTGGATCTGGAAGACCCGGCAACCCGGCTCTCATTTACGGATGATCCGCGCTTCCAACTGGAGGCCCGGGCCGACGATGGCCTGGTGCTCGACGAGGCACAGCGTGTTCCGGCATTGTTCGACGCATTGCGTGGCGCAATAGATGCTGATCGGCATCGGGTTGGGCGTTACATCATTCTCGGCTCTGCGCAGCCGGCACTCGTGCGCCAAGTGGCCGAAACCTTGGCCGGGCGTGTCGGTATTCTTGAACTGGAACCTCTGACGGTGGTCGAAACACGAACCGATGCCGAACAATCAATAGACTACCCATCGCTCTGGCTCTCAGGCGGATTTCCGGATGCCTTGGCGGCAGGCTCGCGCGGCGGCAGTTTTCGCGACTGGTGGGAAGCCTATCTTCGCACCTATGTCGAGCGCGACCTGCCCGCGCTGGGGGTCAACGCCGACGCATTGGTAATGCGCCGACTCATGACCATGCTCGCACACGCACAGGGCGGTATCGCGAATCTCAGCCAGTTCGCCGGCGCGCTGGGGGTGTCACAACCGACGGTACAGCGTTACACCGACATCCTCGAGCAGAGTTTTCTGCTTCGGCGCTTGCCACCTTACTTTCGCAACATCGGCAAACGACTGGTCAAAGCCCCCAAGCTGTACCTGCGGGACACCGGGCTGCTGCACCACCTGCTCAACATCAGCAGCCACTCAGTACTCGATTCCCACCCCATCCGCGGTGCCAGTTGGGAAACGTTCGTGCTGGAGGATTTGCTGCGCCGCGAACGGCTCGGCCATCCATACAGCCAGGCGTACTTCTGGCGTACCGCAGGCGGTGCGGAAGTCGACCTGATTCTCGATCGTGGTGACTCGCTGCATGCGCTGGAAATCAAGACGGCACCCGGCACGTCGCCCCATCTGGCGCGTGGCCTACGCTCCATCCTGCACGACACGGGTGCAGACACTGCCACTGTCATTGACCAGGGGTCGGGCGTCGCTCCACTTGCGCCAGGGGTGACGCGCCGCGGTTTCGCCGTCAGCGTCGATTGGTTGCCCTGAATCGGGTTGGACCATCAACGGTGTGCCGGTGCGCCGCCGCCGTGTTGCGTTCCATGTCAAGGGTGACCGATCACAGTCGTTCCGCCACCCAGGCCGACACGCTGGCCATGGCTTGCGGCAGTTTGCCGGGTTCGGTGCCACCGGCCATCGCCATGTCGGCCTTGCCGCCGCCTTTGCCGCCGATCTGGCTGGCCACGAAGTTGACCAGCGCTCCCGCCTGGATCCGCCCCAGCAGATCGGGCGTCACGCCGGCGGCGAGTTGCACCTTCGCCCCGTCCACTGCCGCCAGCACGATGACCGCGCTCTTGAGCTTGTCCTTGAGCTTGTCCATGCTCTCGCGCAGCGTCTTGGCGTCGGCACCGGCGAGTTGCACGACCAGCAGCTTCGCGCCCTTGACATCGACCGCCTGCTGCAGCAACTCGTCACCCTGGCTCGACGCCAGCCGGCCCTTGAGCGCGGCGATCTCCTTCTCCAGCTGTTTCACATGCTCCTGCATGCCCTTGACGCGTTCGTTCAGCTCGGCCACCGGCGCCTTGACGGTGCCGGCCACCTGATTGACCGTGGCTTCGAGGTTCTGCAGGTAGGCCAAGGCGCCCTGCCCGGTCACCGCCTCGATGCGCCGCACACCCGCCGCCACGCCGCCTTCCGCCACCACCTTGAACAGGCCGATGTCGCCGGTTCGCTGCACATGGGTGCCACCACACAATTCCGTCGTGCTGCCGATATCGAGGACCCGCACCACCTCGCCATATTTTTCGCCAAACAACATCATGGCGCCGGTTTTCTTGGCGGCTTCGATGTCCATCAGGCGCGACTGGGTGGCCGCATTTGCCAGCACCTCGGCGTTCACCAGCGACTCGATGGCCAGCACCTGCTCGTCGCTGACCGGCGCGTTGTGCGCGAAATCGAAACGCGTGCGCTCGGCATTGACCAGGCTGCCTTTTTGCTGCACATGGTCGCCCAGCACCTCACGCAGTGCCTTGTGCATCAGGTGCGTGGCCGAATGGTTGCGCACAGTGGCAGCGCGCAGCGCGGCATCGACATGCGCCGTGACGGTGTCACCGATTGCCAGCGCGCCCTTGGCCAACACGCCGTGGTGGCCAAACACGTCGGACTTGATCTTCTGCGTGTCCGCCACCTCGAACATCGCGCTGTCGGAAAACAGGGCGCCCTGGTCACCCACCTGGCCACCACTCTCGGAGTAAAACGGTGTCTTGTCCAGCACCACCACCGCCCCCTGGCCGGCAGCGATGGCGGGTACCGGCGTGCCATCCACATACAGCGCCAGCACCGTGGCCTGCTGCGTCAGGCTGTCATAACCGACGAAGCTGTTGCCCGCCCCGGTGTAGTCGAGCGCCTTGTCCATCTTGAACTTGCCTGCGGCGCGGGCCTGTGCCTTCTGCTTGTCCATGGCAGCATGAAAACCCGCTTCGTCCACCGACAAGCCGCGTTCGCGGCACACATCAGCCGACAGGTCGAGCGGAAAACCATAGGTGTCGTGCAGCTTGAAGGCCACATCACCCGGCAAGCTTTGCACACCGCCCGCCAAAGCGGCATCCAGAATCTCCATGCCAACAGCGAGCGTCTCAAAGAAACGCTCCTCCTCGGCTTTCAACACCTCGGTGATGCGCTGCTGCTGCGCTGCCAGGTTCGGATACGCCTCACCCATCAACTGCACCAGATCGGCCACCAGCTTGTGGAAAAACGGCGTCTTCTGGCCCAGCTTGTAGCCATGGCGTATGGCGCGGCGCACGATACGCCGCTGCACATAACCACGGCCTTCATTGGAAGGAATGACACCGTCGCTCACCAGGAATGCGGTGGCGCGGATATGGTCGGCAATCACCTTGAGCGAGTTGTTGGCCAGGTCGGCGCAGCCGGTCTCGCGTGCGGCGGCACGGATCAGCGCCTCGAAAATGTCGATCTGGTAGTTGCTGTGCTGGTGCTGCAGGATGGCGGCCAGCCGCTCCAGACCCATGCCGGTGTCCACACACGGCGCCGGAAGCGGCCTGACCGAGCCGTCGGCCTGCATGTCGAATTGCATGAACACGTTGTTCCAGATCTCGATGTAGCGGTCACCGTCGGCGTCGGGCGAGCCAGGCGGTCCGCCCGCCACATCGGGGCCGTGGTCATAAAAGATCTCGCTGCAGGGACCACAAGGCCCGGTGTCGGCCATCATCCAGAAGTTGTCGGACGCGTATTTGGCGCCCTTGTTGTCGCCGATGCGCACCACGCGCGCTGCCGGCAGGCCGATTTCCTTGGTCCAGATGTCGTAGGCCTCGTCGTCGTCGATGTAGACCGTGGCCCACAACTTGTCGGCCGGCAACTTGTAGACCTGGGTCAGCAGCTCCCAGGCCCAAGTGAGTGATTCGCGCTTGAAGTAGTCGCCAAAACTCCAGTTGCCGAGCATCTCGAAGAAGGTGTGGTGGCGCGCCGTATAACCCACGTTCTCCAGGTCGTTGTGTTTGCCGCCGGCACGCAGGCAGGCCTGCACCGAGGCGGCGCGCACATAGGAGCGTTTGTCGCTGCCCAGGAACACGTCCTTGAACTGCACCATGCCCGAGTTGGTGAACATCAGCGTCGGATCGTTGCCCGGCACCAGCGGGCTCGACGCCACCACCGTGTGGCCTTTGGACGCGAAAAAGTCGAGAAAGGTCTTGCGGATGTCGGCAACGGTGGTCGGAACAGTGTTCATGGGAAACCAGGTCAATGGTGGGGAAGGGGCGGTGGTAGCGCAGTGCAGTCGCCAGTGCACTGCCGCAGCGGGTCAACGCCTGGTGAAACCATCCTGATTTTACCAGCGCCCCCCATCGGGCCTGGCACACCAAGCATGGTGGATCGGGCAGAATCGATCCAGGCGATCTGCCCCCCACACCGACACTGCGAGACCCAAGCCATGGACATGTCCACATCCCCCCTGTCGCTGCTGCGCGACCCCACCCTGCTGAAGACCGACGCATTGATCGACGGCCAGTGGATCACCGGTGCCGGCCGGTTTGACGTGACCGACCCGTCCAATGGCCGCAAGCTGGTGGACGTGGCCAACCTCGGTGCGGACGACGCGCACAGTGCCATTCTGGCCGCCAACGCCGCCTGGCCGGCCTGGCGCGGCAAGACGGCCAAGGAACGCAGCATCCTGCTGCGCAAATGGTTCGACCTGTTGATGGCGAACCAGGAAGACCTGGGCCGCATCATGACCGCCGAGCAGGGCAAACCGTTCGCCGAGGCCAAGGGTGAAGTTGCGTACGGCGCCAGTTTTGTCGAGTGGTTTGCCGAAGAGGCGAAACGTGTCAATGGCGAGACCCTGCCCACCTTCGACAACAACCGCCGCCTGATGGTGGTGAAGCAACCGATCGGCGTGTGTGCCGCCATCACGCCATGGAACTTTCCGCTGGCCATGATCACGCGCAAGGTGGCGCCCGCGCTGGCAGCCGGCTGCACCGTGATCATCAAGCCGGCCGAACTCACGCCGCTGACTGCGCTGGCCGCCGCCGAGCTGGCCCAGCGCGCCGGCATCCCGGCCGGTGTGCTGAACATGCTCACCGCCGACGCCGCCAACTCGATCGCGGTCGGCAAGATCCTGTGCGCCAGCGACGTGGTACGCCACATCAGCTTCACCGGCTCCACCGAGGTCGGGCGCATTCTCATGGCGCAGTCGGCGCCGACAGTCAAGAAGATGTCGCTCGAGCTGGGTGGCAACGCTCCCTTCATCGTGTTCGACGACGCCGACATCGACTCGGCGGTGGAAGGCGCCATGGCCAGCAAGTACCGCAACGCCGGTCAGACCTGCGTCTGCGCCAACCGTTTTTACGTGCAAGACGCGGTGTATGACCAGTTCGTCGCCAAGTTCAGCGCCAAGGTCCGGGCACTCAAGGTCGGCAACGGCTTCGAGGACGGCGTGGCGCAGGGCCCGCTGATCGAAGACGCCGCGGTGGACAAGGTCAAGCGCCATGTCGCCGACGCCATTGCCAAGGGCGGCACGGTCACCGTGGGTGGTAATGCCTTGCAGGGCCAGTTCTTCGAGCCCACCGTGGTCTCGGGCGCCACGGCCGACATGTTGTGTGCGCGGGAGGAAACCTTTGGCCCGTTCGCGCCAGTGTTCCGCTTCCACAGCGAGCAGGAGGCCATCGCTGCCGCCAACAACACCGAGTTCGGCCTGGCCAGCTACTTTTACAGCCGCGACGTGGGCCGCATCTTTCGCGTCAGCGAGGCGCTGGAATACGGCATGGTCGGCATCAACGTCGGTATCCTGGCTACCGAACACGTGCCCTTTGGCGGCGTCAAGCAGTCCGGCCTTGGGCGTGAGGGCTCGCACCATGGCATGGATGACTATGTGGAGATCAAGTATCTCTGCCTGGGCGACATCCTGAAGTAAAGCGGCCGGGGTCATGAGCCCAAGCGCCCCGAGCCCGCAGCGTTGAACCTTGGGGTCTGGAAGCTGAACCCATCGCTGCTGGGCTAACGCCAACCGACCCGGCTGTCATCTGCCAGGATCCGACGGCTCAAGCCCTCCGCCCAGGCTGCATAACCGTCAGAATTCGGGTGGATTCCGTCCGACGCCATGGTCGTCGCCTGCGGATGCCAGTGCATCATGCGCCCCGCCTGGTGCAGCAACAGTCCGGCCAGGCTCTGGTTCATCTGTTTGGCCCATTGGCCCATGAACCAGCGCAGCGGCTGCGGCAACGCAAGGCAGGCGTGCATGGGCGGCACCGCACTGTGCACCAACAGGGCGGGCGCAAAACGCATGTCGATGAGTGCCGCCAGCCGTGTCTGCCACTGGGCCCAGTGCCACGGTGGGCACAGACCGGTGGCGTCATTGGCTCCGATCGACAACACGACCACATCGAACCGTGCGCAAGGTGCATCGTGCAGCAACTTCAGCAGCCCGGGCGAATCCAGCCCGTTGACCGCGAGCACGCACCAATGCACCGTGTGGTGCTGGCTCAGAAGACGTACCAATTGGCCACACAGTGCCTGCTCCTGTGTCGGCGCACCCACGCCTGCGGCACCCGAATCGCCAGCCACCAGCAGGCGCACCAGCGAGCCGCGCCCGGCAGTGCCGGTGCGGTGTCCTGGTGGTTCAGGCATGTGCGGCGTGATGCGACGCACGTGCCTGGCCTGTAACCACAACACAGGCCACAGCAGCCACAGCAGCGGCAGGCGCTGCCAAGGAAGGTGCCGCTGCGCTGCCGCAGGCTTGGATCGCGCGCTGTTGGTTGCCATGCGGGGGCGATTTCGTGGATCAATCCGCCAGGACGGGGTAGTCGGAGTACCCCTTGGCACCGGACACATAAAACGTCGCTGCATCCGGGGTATTGACTGCGGCGTCCTGGTGCATGCGTGCCACCAGATCGGGATTGGCCAGGAACGGCCGCCCGAAGGCGATCAGATCACCGCGCTTTTCGAGCAGGGCCTGTTCGGCACTGCCATGGTCAAAGCCGCCGGTGCCATTGAACACACCGTACGGCGAGAGCCGGATGCCGACCCGATCACGGCCGATCGCCTCCACTGTGGCGCCTGAACCAAGCACCTCGGCGCCGGGTGGGAGATTGGCGATCTCGGTAATGATCAGTTCGGCCGTCGCTCGCTGTCCGTAGTAGGTGGCGATCAGCGCATTGGGCATGTGTTCGGGCGTTGCCCGGCTGCGCGTCAAAGGTGCCATCACCATGTGATTGGCAAGTTGCAGCGAGTGGGAAGCAAAAGTGTCGAAAAGCATACGTGCGCTCCTGGGAAGGGGGCCGGCCGTGCAGCGCCGCACAAGAACTGTGCGGCAGGTATGGCCTGGGATAACCGGGAAGCCCAGTGTGCGCGCCTGCGCATGCATGTTCTGTTCGTCATCGCACGGAGTGGTGATACAGCACTGCTTACGATGACGATGGCTCCCCAATATCCCTGTGTCTGCGACCGCTGCAATGCCGCCGTGAATGCAGGCCACGGAAACGTATGAACAACGAGGTTATTCATGAAAACAAGCACCCAGTCCAGCGCCGATCTGGCCCATGTGGCGACGCTGATTGACGACATTCCGATCGCCATGCTGACCACCACCGAGGCCGACGGTGCACTGACCGGCCGACCGATGGCGGTACTGGAAATGGACGATCAGGGCGCCCTGTGGTTTTTCACCGATTTGCGGTCATCGAAGGTCGAGCATCTGCCTGTGGCCCATCTCGGTTTCACCGACATGGTCCATGCGACCTACGTGTCACTTTCGGGCCGTGCCGAGATTGATACCGACCGCACTCGGATCAAGCGTTTGTGGACGAATTTCGCCAAGCCGTGGTTTCCGGATGGCCCGGATTCGCCCAACCTCGCGCTGCTGAAGTTCATCCCGGACGCGGTCGATTACTGGGACGGGCCGAGCAGCAAGATGGTTCGCGCATTCGGCATGCTGGCGTCTGTCGTGGCCGGGAAGCCGGTCGGGTTGGGTGAACACGGCTCCCACACCGGTTTGTCGGACCCGGCAGCGGTGCTCAGGACGGCTTGATCAGCGGCACCGTACCGCCAGCAACCTGGGACGGCTGCGCTTTCACCACGCTGCCGGCAGCTGCACCACCCAACGCACCGGCAACGGCGCCCACGGTGGCGCCCACCACCACCCCCACCGGTCCGGCCACCATGACTCCGACGGCGGCACCCGTGGCGGCACCTGCCACCATGCCGCCACCCGTCAATACCGACGCCGCTTCCCGTTCCTGTTCCTGGGGTTCGAGCAGAAACTGTGCTGCCGCGTCAGGGTCCTGGGACGGCACGCCATGGCCGGGGCGGGCCTGCAGGGCCAGATCCTCGTCGGCTGGCGTCGTGCCGCCGGACGGCTGCGTGCCAAGTGGATTCATGCGCTTCTCCTGAGTGCGTTGACCATGGCACGGGCGCAAGGCCCGATATCAGGTGGGACAGGCCCGTGGTTCAACGAGAGCCTGCGGATTGCTTGACACGATCGCGCGCGTCCTTCACCAGTTCCTTGGCGTCACCAAGCACTTTTTGTGCCGTACCAGCAACCTGCTTTTGCACACCCTTGGCCTGTTGGGTCGGGTTGCCCACGAGTTTGCCTGCTGCCTCCTGAACCTGTCCGGCTGCGTTCTTGATGGTTCCCTTGGCTTGGTCTTTGTTCATGTCTGAAGTCCTCGAAAGTTAATAAAACGGGCGAATGAAATGCGTGAGCCGTTGTCTGGCCCACGCAGCAAGAGTAGGTTGCCATTGCGCATGGTTCTGTGCGACAGCACACATACCATGACGCACGCGACCACCGATCACCGCCATGGTCGAGCGCGTTACGGGGTCGGCACGATCACCACGGTGCCGCCGGTGTTGCCAGTGGCCCCGGTACGGCCAGTCGCGCCGGTGTCCCCAGTGGCTCCGGTATAACCGGTGGCCCCCGTGCTGCCTGTGGCTCCGGTGTAGCCAGTGGAGCCGGTGGATCCGGTGGATCCGGTACTGCCCCGCGCGCCGGTATATCCGGTGGCGCCGGTCGCGCCGGTGTCACCGGTTGCGCCCTGCGGGCCCGCCGGACCGCTGGGGAAAGAAATGCAGCCACCCAGGGCCAGCGATGCTGCTGCCACAACCAACAGGTTTGAGATTTTCATGATGTATTCCTTGAATTGAACTGACGATTTCCGCACACCGACCGGCGCGCAGTAATTCAGCGTAGGCCGACTGGCACAGCCTGTCAGTGCGATGGCGCGCATAGCGACAACTCCAGCGCCGCATCCAGCGTTTCAAGAAACTCGCTGACCCGTATCGGTTTGGTCAGGTAGCGAAAAAAGCCCGCAGCCAGACCGCGCTCGATGTCGCGCAGGATGGCGTTCGCGCTCACCGCCACCACCGGTATGTGTGCAGTCACCGGGTTTGCGCGCAGCAACTGCATCGCCTCCAATCCCCCCATACCCGGCAGGTTGATGTCCATCAGCACCACATCGGGCCGCACGCTGAGGGCCATCTGCACCCCAAGCGCACCGGTACCGGCACTGATTAGGCGCAACCCCGGCCGGCGCGCGATGATCTGCTCCACCAGCTGCAAGTTGGCCGCGTTGTCCTCCACATACAACACGGTGCGTAGCGGAGCCAGGGCGGGAATCTCCTCTGCTGCCGCCACGGTGGTCGCAGCGTCTTGCGGCAGTACATTTGGCGACGGCACCTGCAACAAGTCGATCCAGTAGCCATTGCCCTGCCCCACGGTGCTGTAGACGCCGACACTTCCACCCATCAGCTCAACCAGCCGCATCGTGACGAGCACACCGAAGCCCGAGCCAGGCCCGGAGACGGCCAGCGTCGCGGCCGCGTCGGCCGACGAGCGCGGGTGCCCTGCCTGAGCGGGCGAGGAACTGCCGGCACTGTCGGACACCGTCAAGCGCAGCTTGCCGCCGCCAGGGGGATCGATCGTCAGCACCACCGCCGCACCCCGTGTGCTGCGCTCGACGGCGTTGGTCAGCAGGCGCAGGACAACCTGCCGCAAGCGGCTCTGGTCGGCGGACACATGGATGGCGCGATCCACCTTGCCCACCACCACCTGCACACCTGCCCCATGGGCCAGCGGCGCGATGCGCGATTCGCAATCCTGCACCACATCGGCAAGCGACACCGGCTCGATCAGCCACGACAGGCAGCCAGACTCCACCCGGGCCAGGTCCAGCAACTCGTCGATCAGTGCCATCTGCGACCATCCGGCACGGGTGATCTGTGCGATGTTGTCGGCCTGCTTGGCGATGGGCGCATGGGCATCGGACGCCAGCAGTTGCGCAAAACCCAGCATGGTGTTGAGCGGATTGCGCAGCTCCTGGCACATCGCGGCGACGTAATCGTACTGAGCCACTGCAGCGCGTTCGGACGCCAGCCGTTCGCGCCAACGCTGGGTTTCGTTGTGCACCAGCGTGGCTGCGCGCAGCTGCCCTTCAGCCCGCTTGCGGGCCGAATTGTCGCTGGCGATCAATAAAAAACCGATGATCGACTGTTGCGCATCGCGCAGCGCGCTGACCGACACCATGGCCGAGCAGCGGCTGCCGTCCTGCCGGATACAGGTTTGCTCGTAGACATCCTCCTCGCCCAGGCGGGCCTTGTAGACCAGGGCATCGAAGCCCGGCGCGATGGTGTCGCCGCACTCCTGCCCCAACACCACCGCGCGGGCCATCACTTCCAGCGGCTCGGAGAAGTGTGTTGGCGTCAGCAGGTTGACCATGTCCGCAGCCCGATAACCGAGCAGCCGCTCGGCTCCGACGTTGAACACCTGAATCACCCCTTTGTCGTCGGTGGCGATGATGGCCACGCTGCTGCTGTCCAGGATCGCCTGCTGCAACAGGCTGCCTATGGGGGAGTCGGTTTTCATGCGCGCAAGTATAGGTCCGCCAATTGCGCGCTCTGTGCGTTGTCGCACATTGCGGCGCGGTGTGTCAGATATGTGTCCGAGCGCACAGACGGCCCATCCAGCGCGCGGCAAGATGCTCCCATCAACCCGAACAAGGACGCTCCATGAGCCCCACAAAAGTCGTCACCGCCGCCCTGCTCGCCGCACTGCTGACCGCGTTCGCGCCGGCCCATGCGCAGGTCACCTTCAACATCACGGTCGGCCCACCGCCGCCCCAGGTCGAACTGGTGCCAGTCCTGCCGGCCGGTTACGTATGGGCGCCGGGTTACTGGGCCTGGCATGGTGACCGCCACATCTGGATCAATGGCCGCAGCATGTTGCAACGTGTCGGTTATCGCTGGGAACCGGATGTCTGGGAACAGCGCGACAACCGCTACTACCGCCATCCCGGCCGCTGGCAAAGCAATTCTTCGTACCAGGTGGTGGAGGGGAAAAAGCCCAAAGCATCAAAACAGTGGAAGAAAGAAGGCAAGGAACATGGCAACAAGGGCCGGCCCGGCAAGAGCAAAAAATACGACGATTGAGGTCGCCATGAAACATCTGAGCCACCAGCCAAGCACCGGTTATGCGGATTACATCCATGCCAGTGACCGCCAATGCCCCCTGTGCAACGCCTACCTGATCCGTACCCCACGGCGGCCATTGGACCGGTTGTGGAGCATCTTCAAGCCGGTGCTGCGTTACCGCTGCCAGCGCTTCGCCTGCCAATGGCACGGCAACCTGGCGCAACGCAGCGCCACCCATAACGCGGCCGACCCCGCCGCGCCCGGTAACAGTGCGCGTGGGGAGGGCACAGCGCGGTCGCCCCGAGCTGCCCGCAGCAGGGACATGCCGAAGGCCTTCATCGTCCACATGGTGCTTGCGGTAAGCGGAGGCGTACTGGTCATTCTGGTTGGCAACAGTGATCCGACCGTCGTTCGCGAGGTTGTCTGGACGGCTCTGGGCCAGCACAACGCATCAGGCGACGGTGGCACGCCAAACCAGCCGCCAGCATCACAACGGATGCGCGCCGACGCCACAATGGGCGTTGCGGACACCACGGTTCGCGAGGCCGCAAAACAGTGACCTGCGGCGCCCACGCGCGCCGAGGGGTAACTGCCTGACTGCGGCGCCGGCCAACGGCCGGCGCGGGTTCCGATCACGGCTTCTTGGTGACCTCGTGTCCGATCACGCCACCGACAGCAGCACCGGCACCGGTGCACAACACCCCGCCGCACAACACATTGCCCACGACACCGCCGATGACGGCGCCGGTGGCTGTGCCTTTTTCCTGCTGTGTCATGCCGGCGCAGCCACCCAGGGCGAGCATGCTCACAAGCAGCAATGCACCCAGCGCAGCGGCCGGTTTGTTGGTATGGTTCATGGTAATTTCTCCGATTGAAGTTGAACAACACTGGCTTGGCGCGTATTTCACGCGCGTCAGCGGCCAGTAACCAGTGTTGACCCGGCCAGGCCGTGGGTCTGTGCGTCCGCGTACACAGTGCGCGCTGCGCTCTAGGCCTTCGGTTCGCCGTCTGCCGCCCGGTGCCAGCAGACGGCAGACGGCAGATGGCCGATAGCACCACTTTGGCACTGCGTGCGTTGCCGTACAGACGGATGGCGCAAAGACGCGCACCATGCTGGCAATCCGTTCGTCAAACCTGACGGGCGGGGTCACTGCGCCGAGTTGCGCTGTGTTTTGCGGTATCAACCTATCGACTGCCATGCCACAACAAGAATATTCTGCAAGGCGGGCCGAAACTGCGGCAACACCAAGGGCCGCAACACCCTGCACGGTGCATTGCGCGGCCCGGCCATGAAGCCGATCAACCGATGGATCCCGTGGTGCATCGCCATTGCAACACTCGTCGCCATGGGCGCGGTCGCCGCGTTCCAGTCGCTCAGCCGCCTGGAGAGTGCCGTTGCCGAACGCCGGCAAACTTACGCGGTGCTGGCCCTGGCCGACGACCTGTTGGTAGCGGTGGTCGACGCCGAGTCCGGAACACGTGGGTTCGTGCTGACCGGCAATGAGTTGTTCCTGCAAACCTACCAGGCCAACATCGGCAGCATCGCCAGCCAGTTCAAGGACCTGCAGACGCAGACGCAGCTGCACGAATCACAAGCGTCGCTGGCCCTGGTCGAACCCCTGATCAGCGCAAAACTCGCGCACATGGCAAACAGCATCGCGCTGCGGCGCAACCAGCAAGCCACCACGTCCGTTGCCACCATTGCCGGCGGCGATGGCATGCGCCTGATGGACGCCATCCGCAGTCACATTCGCAACTTCGACCAGGTCGAAAGGGCCACCTTGGCGGCGCGCGAAGTCGACCTGCAGTCGACCTTGCGCCGGATGTTTCTGGTGCTGGTGGCAGCCAGCGTGTTCAGTCTGGCCGCAGCAGCGGCATTCGCGGCTTTTGTCCGAAAGCAGGCCGGCTTACACCTGAAGGACCGCCTGCACGAAGAGACCAGGCACCTGCTGGAGCTCCAGCGGGACAGCCAGATCGCACTGGAGAAGGCCAATCTTGCCTTGCTGGTGCGCGAGGAAATGCTCGCTGTCACACTCAATTCGATCGGTGACGCGGTGATCGCCACAGACGCCAGTGCATGCGTCACCAGCCTGAACCCGGTTGCCGAGAGGCTTACCGGCTGGACCCAGGCCGAGGCCAAAGGCCGCCCTGTTGCCGAAGTGTTCCACATCATCAACAAGGAGACTCGCGACAGCGCCACGATCCCGGTTGCGGCTGCGCTGGAGAGCGGCGCCGTGCAAGGCCTGGCCAACCATACCGTGCTGATCGCGCGTGATGGCCGCGAGTGCGACATCGCCGACAGCTGTGCGCCGATTCGCGACCGCACACAGGCGGTGGTGGGCGCGGTGCTGGTGTTCCGGGACGTGTCCAGGGAATACGCAGTGCAGCAGGCGCTGCGCGACGGTGCGGCCCTGGTGCAGACGATCCTGAGCACGGTGGTGGACGGCATCATCACCCTGCACGCCGCAGGTGGCCGGATCGAGACCGTGAACCCGGCCGCCGAGCGCATGTTCGGTTACACCGGCGACGAGTTGCGCGGCCAGAATTTCAGCCTGCTGGTGCCCGAGCTGGATCAGGACCAGCGCAACGGGTCGCTGGAGTACTACAGCGCCAGTGACGAAGCCCGGGCCAGCGGGCTGGGCCGCGAAGTGCTGGGTCGGCGCAAGGACGGCAGCAGCTTCCCGCTGGAGATTGCAGTCAGCGAAATGTGGCTCGCCGGCGAGCGCTACTTCACCGGCATCCTGCGCGACATCACGGCCCGGCGCCAGGCCGAAGAGGCGCTGCTAAAGGCCGGTGCCCTGCAAAGCGCTATTTTCAACAGCGCCAACTTCTCCAGCATCGCCACCGACGCGCGCGGTGTCATCCAGATTTTCAACGTCGGCGCCGAGCGCATGCTGGGTTACACCGCAACCGAGGTGATGAACAAGAT
>JANOTG010000551.1:0-16854 GCA_031416215.1 Betaproteobacteria bacterium | reverse complement strand
ACGCTGTCGGCCTGTGACGACCACGAAGCGGCCGTGGTGGAGCATCTGCGCCACCGCTTCGGCCATGCATCGGCAGAACGCGCCCTCTCCGGCCCCGGGTTGGTCAACCTGTACGACGCCGTCTGTGCCCTGGCAGCTCAGCCCGCGCAGGCCCTGAACCCGTCCCAGGTGCTGGAATCCGCCCGCCAGCGCGAGAACCCGCACTGTGTCGCGGCGCTTGGCCTGTTCTTCAATTTTCTGGGCGACGTCGCCGGCAATCTGGCGCTGACCCTGGGCGCACGCGGCGGCGTCTACATTGGCGGCGGCATCGTGCCGCGGGTGCTGGCCGAGCTCGGGCAATCGGCATTTCGCACCCGCTTCGAGAGCAAGGGTCGTTTTCGCGACTACCTGGCAGGCATTCCCACCCTGGTGATAGAAAGCACGGTGTCACCGGCGCTGATCGGCGCCTCGCGGGCGCTGGACATGGATCTCTGACCCGTACCGCCCCGGCTCACAGCAGGATGATGTCGTATTGTTCCTGGCCCATGGCGGCCTCGCTTTGCAGCGACACCGATTTGCCGATGAACTCGCTCAGGCCCGCCAGATGCTGGCTCTCCTCGTCCAGGAACAATTCGATCACCTGAGGTGACGCCACCACCCGAAACTCGCGCGGGTTGAACTGGCGCGCCTCGCGCAGGATCTCGCGCAGGATGTCGTAGGCCACGCTGCGGGCGGTCTTCACGCTGCCCTTGCCCTGGCAGACGGCGCAGGGTTCGCACAACATGTGGGCCAGCGACTCACGGGTGCGTTTGCGCGTCATCTCGACCAGGCCGAGCTGCGAAAACCCGCCCGCCGTGGTCTTGACGCGATCCCGCGCCAGCTGTTTGCGGAACTCGGTCAACACCGCCTCGCGGTGGTCTTCGCGCGACATGTCGATGAAATCCACGATGATGATGCCGCCCAGGTTGCGCAGGCGCAGCTGCCGGGCAATCGCCTGCGCCGCTTCCAGGTTGGTCTTGAAGATGGTGTCGTCAAAGTTGCGCGCACCGACAAAACCACCGGTATTGACATCAAAGGTCGTCAAGGCCTCGGTCTGGTCCACCACCAGGTAGCCGCCTGACTTGAGCTCCACGCGCCGTCCCAGCGCCTTGGCCACCTCCTCGTCGATACCGTGCAGGTCGAAGATCGGCCGCTCGCCCTTGTAGTGCTGCAGCTTGGCCGCCGACGAGGGCATGAACTCCCGCCCAAACGCCTGCAATGCCTCGAATTGTTCGCGCGAATCGACCTTGATGCTTTGCGTGGCCTCACCCGTGAGGTCGCGCAACACGCGCTGCAGCAGGTTCAGGTCCTGGTGCAGCAGGGACAGCGGTGGCAGGCGGGTCGCGGCGTCACGGATACGGGCCCAGGCCTTGCGCAGGTAGGCGATGTCTTCCGCCAGCTCGGCGTCCGACGCGTCTTCGCCGTTGGTGCGCAATATGAACCCGCCGCCTTCGGCACCGGCCAGGGCCTGCAGCCGGCTGCGCAGTTCATCGCGCTGCGCGGCGGCGATCTTCTGCGACACGCCGATGTGGTCGTCCTGCGGCAGGAACACCAGCAGGCGCCCGGCGATGCTGATCTGTGTGGACAGCCGGGCCCCCTTGCTGCCAATCGGGTCCTTGATCACCTGCACCGTCAGGGCCTGGCCCTCGAACACCTGGCGTTCTATTGGTTGCTGCGACGGTGCCGAGCGATTCTGCCCCGGCGCTTCCGAATCCTGATGGCGGTGCCATACATCGGCCACATGCAGGAACGCGGCGCGCTCCAGACCGATGTCGATGAACGCCGACTGCATGCCCGGCAATACCCGCGCCACCCGGCCCAGGTAGACATTGCCGACCAGACCCCGCTCCAGCGTGCGCTCCACATGCAGTTCCTGCAGCGCGCCGTTTTCCACCACGGCCACCCGGGTTTCCTGCGGCGACCAGTTGATCAGGATGTCTTCTTGCATGGGGTCCCCGCCTTGAGAATGTTCAACCCGGCGCGAGACCAATGCGGCGCAACAGCTGCTGGGTCTCGAACAAGGGCAGACCCATGATGCCAGAGTAACTTCCGCTGATGTGGCTGATGAAGCCGGCCGCCCTGCCCTGCACCGCATAGGCCCCCGCCTTGCCCAGCGGCTCGCCACTGCCGGCATATGCCGCCAGTTCGGCCGCACCAATCTCGGCAAACCGGACCCGTGACACGCTGAGCAACTGCTCCGTGCGCCGGCTTGTGCCCACGGCCACCGCCGTCAACACACGATGGTCGCGGCCCGACAAAGACTGCAACATGCGCTGCGCATCCATTACATCGACCGGCTTGCCCAGAATGTGGCTACCCAGCGCCACCGTGGTGTCGGCGCATATCACGGGTGCCGCCGGCAGTCCGCGCCGCCGCCGCCGCCGCCGGGCTTCGTCGAGCTTGAGCAGTGTCACCCGAACCACGTAGGCCGCGGGCGCCTCGCCGGGCAGTTGTTGTTCCAGGGCCTCGGCGTCTTCATCCGCATCCGGCAAAAGCAGGTCATGCGCCACACCCAGCTGGTGCAACAACTGGCTGCGCCGCGGGCTTTGGGATGCAAGGTAGACGAAGGGCTTCAGAACATCACTCCCGGTGGTAGGGGTGGTGGGCATTGATGGACCAGGCGCGGTACAACTGCTCCACCAGCAGCACGCGCGCGAAGGCATGCGGCAGGGTCAGGTCCGACAGGCGAATGCGCTCGTGTGCGGCGGCCTTGAAGGCCGGCTCCAGGCCGTCTGGCCCGCCGATCACCAGAGCCACGTCGGCGCTGGCTAGCTGCCACGCGGTCAGCCGGGCGGCCAGTGCCAAAGTACTGACCGCCGTGCCACGTTCGTCGAGTACGACGATACGGCTGCCGCTCGGGATGGCGGCGCTGATGCGGGCGCGCTCGGCCGCCAGCAGCCGTTCCAGTGTGTGTTCGCCGCGGGTCTCGGTCTTGACGGCGCGCAGTTCCAGCCGCAATTCAGGTGGAAATCGTTTGGCGTAATCGTCCCAGGCGGTTTGCGCCCAGGCCGGCAGCCTGTGGCCTACTGCAACGACCAGCAGCTTCACCGCCAACCTGGCTCAAGCGCCGCGCGCGGGCTTCCTGGCCGCCAGCCTGGGGGTCTTGGGCGCAGTGCGCGTGGAAGCCACTTTGGCAGCTGCTTTGCCCAAGGTCTTGGCTGGTGCCTTGGCAGGGGCCGGTTTCGACGCCCGGCCCGACACTTTGGCAGCGGCAGGAGTGGCCGCCTTGACCGCCGCCTTGACCGCCGTCTTGCCAGCAGTTTTGCGCACCGGCGTTGGCTTGGCGCCGGTCTTGGCGGCAGTCTTGGCTGGCACCTTGAGCGGAGCGGCCGGTTTCGCCGCGCCAAACTTCATGCGCACCGGCTTGTCACCCCACAGGTCTTCCAGGTGGTAATACTGGCGCACGATGGGTTGCATGATGTGCACCACGGCCTGTGCACAGTCCACGATGATCCATTCGCCATTCGCCTCCCCTTCCACCCTTGGCTTGGGGAAACCGGCCTCGCGCACCGCATCGCGCACGCTGGCGGCGAGTGCCTTGGTCTGCCGGTTCGACGTGCCCGATGCCACGATGACCCGCTCGAACAGGGCCGACAGGTGCTCGGTATCAAACACCTGTATGTCCTGCGCTTTCACGTCCTCCAGGCCATCGACGATGGCGCGCTGGAGTTTCTGGGTATCCTTTTTGGCAACGGATTCAGTAGTCATCAATCGGTCTGGTAGAGGTGATGGTGAACAATATAACGTGCAACCGCGTCGCACACCAGTGGGGCCAACCCCGCACCACGCCGGGCGCGCTCACGCACTTCAGTGGCGCTGACAGGCGCAGGGACAATGTGCAATGGAATAAAACGCTGATCCAGCCCGTTCGGGGCCTGCAGCCGGGGCACGTTACCCGAGGCATCGGGTCGCGCAGCTACACATATTGTAGCTAGTTGCAGCACCGTGGCCCAATCCTTCCATTGCGGTAGCGCCATCGCCTGATCCTGGCCCAACACCAGATACAAGGTCGCACCCGGGTTTTCAGCCTGCAGCTCGCGCAGGGTGTCCACGGTGTAGGTTGGCCCCGCGCGCAGCGTTTCGCGCGCATCGACCTGTACCTGAGGCAGGTCGGCAAAAGCCAGTCGGGCCATTTCCAGCCTGTGCACTGCCGCAGTCAAAACCCGCGCCTTGTGCCACGCGAGCCCGGTCGGCAGCACCAGCAGCGCGTCGAGCTGCAACTGCGCCAGCGCCACCTCGGCCATGCTGCGGTGTACCCGGTGCGGTGGATCAAACGCGCCGCCCAGAACGCCCAGGCGCCGGGGCTTGGCCATCAGAGCCATTCCCGGCGGACCAGGAATTTGCGCATCAGGTCGTCCTCCGGCGTACCTGGCTCCGCTTGCCGAGCATAGGCCCAGCGCACCAGCGGCGGCATGGACAGCAGGATGGACTCGGTGCGTCCGCCCGATTGCAGGCCGAAGTGGGTGCCACGGTCCCACACCAGGTTGAACTCCACATAACGACCGCGCCGATAAAGCTGGAACTCGCGCTCGCGTTCGCCGTAGGGCAGGTCTTTGCGGCGTTGCACGATGGGCAGGTAGGCACCAAGAAAGGCATCTCCGACAGACCGCACCATGGCAAAACTGCCGTCAAAGCCGAAATCCGAGAAGTCATCAAAAAAGATGCCACCCACGCCGCGTTGCTCGCCCCGGTGTTTGAGGCAGAAATAATCGTCACACCAGGTCTTGAAGCGCGGATACAGGGCGGCGCCAAACGGCTCCAGCGCGGCCTTGCAGCTGGCATGGAAGTGCACCGCATCGTCCTCGAATCCGTAATAGGGCGTGAGGTCCATGCCACCACCAAACCAGAACACCTCCGCGCCCGCGGCGCTGCGCGCCATCAACATGCGCACGTTCATGTGCACGGTCGGCACCATCGGGCTGCGCGGGTGGAACACCAGCGACACACCCATGGCTTCAAACGGAGCCCCGGCCAGCTCGGCGCGGTGCTGGGTCGCCGAGGCCGGCAGGCGCGGCCCGCGCACGTGCGAGAAGCCACAACCGGCGCGCTCAAACACGGCACCGGCTTCGTGAATCTGCGTCACACCGTTGCCCTGCAAGGGCTCATGCGGCGCCTTTTCCCATCTGTCGACCAGAAAAGGGGCACCGTCACAGGCCCCGATGGCGCTGGTGATGCTGCCCTGCAAATCGAGCAGGTAGTTGCGCACGGCGGTGACGCCGTCGGAGGTGGTCAGGTCGGTGCTTTGTTGCATGGTGGCCTACTGCCGACCCACGGCATGGTGCCCGATATCGTGCCGGTACTGCGCGCCGTCGAACTGGATGGCGCGCACCGCCGGGTAGACCAATTCCTGGGCTTGTCGGACGTTATCCGCCAGGCCGGTGACACACAAGACCCGACCACCGCTGGTGAACAGGCCTGCGGTGCTGCGCGCCGTTGCTGCGTGAAACACCACCAGATCTGGCGCGACTGCCGGGATACCGGTGATGGCATCACCGGTGCGCGGCGTGCCCGGGTACCCTTGGGCCGCCATGACAACGCCCAAAGCGGTGCGGCGGTCCCATTCAACGGCGACCCGCGCCAGATGCCGGTTTTGCCCGGTTTCCGTGGCGGCCCACAACAGATCGAGCAGGTCGGACTTCATGCGCATCAGGATGGGCTGGGTCTCGGGGTCGCCGAGGCGGCAATTGAACTCCAGCGTCTTGACCTGACCGGTGGGCGAAATCATCAGGCCGGCGTACAGGAAGCCGGTGTATTCGATGCCGTCCTTCTGCATGCCGCGCAGCGTGGGCAGGATCACTTCGCGCATGGCCCGGGCATGCACCGCCGGCGTCACCACCGGTGCCGGCGAATACGCGCCCATGCCCCCGGTATTCGGGCCGAGGTCTCCGTCCAGCAGGCGTTTGTGGTCCTGGCTGGTGGCCAGGGCCACCGCATCCTCACCGTCGCAGACCACAATGAAGCTGGCTTCTTCGCCCTGCAGGAATTCTTCTATGACGACCCGTGCACCGTGCGCCGTGCCATCCGGCTGCGCCGCCGGCAACATCAGATCGACGGCTGCATGGGCTTGTTGCAGCGTGGTCGCAACCACCACCCCCTTGCCGGCGGCCAGGCCGTCCGCCTTGACCACGATCGGTGCGCCGTGTTGCGTGATGTAGGCGTGGGCGGCAAGGCGGTCGGTGAACGTGGCATGGGCGGCGGTCGGAATACCGTGGCGCACCATGAAAGCCTTGGAGAAAGCTTTGGAACTCTCCAACTGTGCCGCCGCCCGGGTCGGCCCGAACACCCGCAAACCGTGGCTACGAAAATCGTCCACCAGGCCGGCCGCCAGCGGCACTTCCGGCCCGACCACGGTCAGCGCAATTTTTTCCTCCAGGGCCCAGGCGCGCAACTGCGCAATATCGTCAAACGGCACATTGCGAATGCCCTGGGATTGTGCTGTGCCCCCATTGCCGGGCGCCACGAAGACCCGCTCGACACGTGGCGACTGCGCCAGTTTCCAGGCCAGAGCGTGTTCGCGGCCACCACCGCCAACGACCAAAACTTTCATAGCGGCCTCCGACGAGCCGCCTCTAGGTGGCCGACGGCCCCCTCGGGGGGCAGCGACGACACGCAGTGCGGAGCGTGGGGGCTCATATCGCTGCGTTGTGGTAGACGGCCTGCACGTCGTCCAGGTCTTCCAGCACATCGAGCAGTTTTTGCATCTTCTGGCTGTCGTCCGCGGTCAGGTCGATCGGTGTTTCAGCGCGCATCGTGACCTCGGCCACTGCCGCCTTGAGCCCGGCGGTTTCCAGCGCCTGGCGCGTTTTTTCGAAGTCGGCGGGGCTGGTGAGTACCTCGATGGCGCCGTCGTCATCACTGAGCACGTCGTCGGCGCCCGCGTCCAGCGCCACCTCCATCACCCGGTCCTCACTGGTGCCGGGCGCAAACACCAGCTGGCCGCAATGGCGGAACTGGAACGCCACCGAACCCTCGGTGCCCATATTGCCGCCATGTTTGCTGAACGCATGCCGCACTTCGGCCACGGTACGAACCCGGTTGTCGGTCATGGTGTCGACGATGATCGCCGCGCCGCCAATGCCGTAACCCTCGTATCGGATTTCCTCGTAATTCACACCTTCCAGGTTGCCGGTGGCCTTGTCGATGTTGCGTTTGATGGTATCGGCCGGCATATTCGCCGCCTTGGCCTTTTCGACCGCCAGGCGCAGGCGCGGGTTGATGCCCATGTCGCCACCGCCAGCGCGGGCGGAGACCATGATCTCGCGTATCACACGGGTCCAGACCTTGCCGCGTTTTTCGTCCTGGCGGCCCTTGCGGTGCTGAATATTCGCCCATTTGCTGTGTCCTGCCACGCGAAGTCCCTCAAAAAAGTCGTTACGCTACCGCATTGATTGTACTTTTGGCACCTCGCAACCCTTTACCGGAAATTCCATGACCGACCCCCTCGTTATTGCCCAGCGCGACACCATCCAGTGCGGCCTGCGCCCGGACCGTGCCAACCGACACGGCCTGATCACCGGCGCCACCGGCACCGGCAAGACCATCACCCTGCAGACCATGGCCGAGGCGTTTTCGCGCATCGGCGTGCCGGTGTTCATGGCCGACGTCAAAGGGGACCTCACCGGCATCTCGCAACCTGGCAGCCTGGGCGAAAAACTGGGCAAGGTGATCAAGGAGCGTGGCCTGCCGACGCCAGATTTCACGGCCTTTCCTGTCACCCTGTGGGATGTGTTTGGTGAACAGGGGCACCCGGTGCGGGCCACCGTCAGCGACCTCGGGCCGTTGTTGCTGGCGCGTATGCTGAACCTCAACGAAACCCAGGCCGGCGTGTTGCAACTGGTGTTCAAGATCGCCGACGACCAGGGGCTGCTGCTGCTGGACATGAAAGACCTGCGCGCCATGTGCCAGCATGTGGGCGACAACGGCTCGCAATTCACCACCGAATACGGCAACATCAGCGCCGCCAGCATCGGCGCCATCCAGCGCGGTCTGATGCAGATCGAGACCCAGGGCGGCGACAAGTTCTTTGGTGAGCCCATGCTCAACATCGAGGATTTCATGCAGACCGACGGCGCCGGGCACGGCGTCGTCAATGTGCTGGCGGCCGACAAACTGATGCATGCACCCCGGCTTTACGCCACGTTTCTGCTGTGGCTGCTGAGCGAACTGTTCGAATCCCTGCCCGAGGTCGGTGACCTGGATAAACCCAAGCTGGTGTTTTTCTTCGACGAGGCGCACCTGCTGTTCACCGACGCACCCAAGGCCTTGATCGAGCGCATCGAGCTGGTGGTGCGGCTGGTGCGCAGCAAGGGCGTGGGTGTCTATTTCGTCACGCAAAACCCGCTGGACATTCCCGACACCGTGCTGGCGCAACTGGGCAACCGGGTGCAGCATGCCTTGCGTGCATTCACGCCGCGGGATCAGAAGGCCGTCAAGTCAGCGGCCGAGACCATGCGACAGAACCCCAAACTCGATATCGAGACCAGCATCACCGAACTTGCGGTGGGCGAGGCTCTGGTGAGTTTCCTGGACGAAAAGGGCCGCCCCAGCGTGACGGAGCGGGTCTATGTGTTGCCGCCAGCCAGCCAGATTGGCCCGATCAGCGCCGAACAGCGTAAAACGCTCATCACCGGCTCCATCGTCGCTGGCGTCTACGAAAAGACCGTGGACCGTGAGTCGGCGTTCGAAGCCATCAAGGGCCGAACCAGCAGCCGCATGGCCGACCCGGAGACGGCGCAGAAAAAAATCGACGCCATGGGCCGCGCTGAAAATCAGGATGCTGCGGCGACCGGCGCGGGAACCGGTGGCGCTGCCCCGGCGCAAGGTGGTGGCAGTTTGCTCGACTCCCTGGGCAGTTTGCTGGGCGGCGGTGCACGACGGACCCGGGCCAGTGCCGGCGAGCAGATGTTCAAGAGCGCCGCCGGCGCCATTGGCCGTGAAGTCGGGCGGCAGATAATTCGCGGTGTATTGGGGGGCATTTTTGGCGGCAAACGCTGACGCGCGCCCGGCCCTGCTGCACCACTTCAACCACAACCACCTGCTGCCGAGGAAAACCATGACCGATCTGTCCGCCGTCAAGAACCTGCATGTCATCAGCCACCCATTGGTTCAGCACAAGCTGAGCCTGATGCGGAAAAAGGAGGCCAGCACCAACAGCTTCCGGCGCCTGCTCAACGAACTCAGCATGCTGATGGCGTATGAGGTCACGCGCGACATGCCAACGCATGATGTGGAGATCGAGACGCCGCTGGAGAAGATGAACGCCAAGATGATCGACGGCAAAAAGCTGGTGCTGGTGTCCATCCTGCGCGCTGGTACCGGCATCCTCGACGGCATGTTGACCGTGGTTCCAGGCGCGCGGGTCGGGCATATCGGCCTGTACCGTGACCCCAAGACGCTGCAGGCGGTGGAGTACTACTTCAAGATGCCGCAGGAGATGCCGGAGCGCGACGTGGTGGTGGTCGACCCGATGCTGGCCACCGGCAATTCGGCGGTGGCGGCGATCGACCGCGTCAAGGTACTCAAGCCCAAGTCAATCAAGTTCCTGTGTCTGCTGACCTGCCCGGAGGGCGTGTTGACGCTGCACAAGGCGCATCCCGATGTGCCGATCTATACCGCGGCAGTCGACCGCCAGTTGAACGACCACGGCTACATCCTGCCCGGACTAGGCGATGCGGGGGACCGGATTTTCGGGACGCAGTAGGAGGCCCTAGTCGAAGCGCTTCAGCACCGCCCGCAACACCATGTCCACCAGCAGCGCCTCGGCCGCCGCGAAGTCGGCATCTTCCAGTTCCGGCTTGCCCAGCACCAGGCAGATCTGGCTGGCGAAATCGGCATAAGCCTGGGTCGACGCCCACAACACCACCATGAGGTGCGCGGCATCCACCGGGCGGCAGATACCGAGCTCGGCCCAGCGGTTGAACACCGCGATATCGGCCTGCAGCGCGGGCACAACGCGATCCCGGATTTCCTGCGCAAACAGCGGCGCGCCGGATATCACCTCGTTGGCGTAGACACGTGAGTCATACGGATGGTCGCGCGAGAATCGCAGCTTGCCCGCAATGTACTTGCGCAGTGCCATCTCGGGGTCGTCGGCATGGTGTGTTATCGCTGCCATGTAGGACAACCACACGTCCAGCACCCCGTGCAAGACCCGACGGTACAGCGCCTCCTTGCTCGAAAAGTAGTACAGCAAATTCTGCTTCGCAGTGCCGACTTCACGGGCGATGTGGTCCAGCGATACACCGCCAAAGCCGCGGGTTGCAAACAGTCGTTTCGCCGCCTCCAGAATTTCCTGCTCCAGACGCTCCCGGGTGTCGCTGCGGCTGGTGCTTGTGCGCTTGCTGCTGGTGGCCATGGGCGATCATGGTAGCCCCAAAAACGGGAATGAAATGGCCTGACTCTTGCGTGTTCTGGCACGGGTAAACCCCAGTTGAATCGGTACGGCGTTCAGGGTCCAATTCACAATTGTTTACCACTTGGTAAGTTTTATGACGACTCCTTCTGACATCCAGGCCGGTCGGCTACCAGCCAGCGACTACCAGCGCAACTTTTGCGACTCGCATGCGCCACTCACCCTGGCGCAGGCACGCATCGAGGCAGATCGTTGTTATTACTGTTATGACGCGCCCTGCCAGACTGCCTGCCCCACCGGCATCGACGTGCCGAGTTTCATCCAGCGCATTGCCGACGGCAACATCCGCGGCTCGGCCCACGCCATACTGAGCGCCAACCCGCTGGGCGGCATGTGTGCCCGGGTCTGCCCGACCGAGGTGCTGTGTGAGCAGGCCTGTGTGCGCAACAGCAACGAAGACAAGCCGGTGGAGATCGGCCAACTGCAGCGCTTCGCCACCGATGCCTACTTCGCCAATCCTGGAGCGCCCCTGTTTACCCGGGCAGCAGCCACCGGGCGCCGGGTTGCCGTGGTGGGAGCCGGCCCGGCCGGCCTGGCCTGCGCCCATGGATTGGCGCGCCTGGGCCACGAGGTGGTGGTGCTGGACAACCAGCCCAAACCCGGCGGGCTCAACGAATACGGCCTGGCGACCTACAAGACGGTGGACAACTTCGCGCAGAAAGAAGTCGCCTGGTTGCTTTCCATCGGTGGCATCGAGATACGCAGCAACACGGCTCTGGGCCGGGAGGTGCAACTTGGTGATCTGGCGCAGCAATATGACGCGGTGTTTCTCGGCCTGGGCCTGACCGGCGTCAACAGCATCGGGCTTACCGAGCCCCCAGTTGACGGGTTGCGTAACGCGGTCGAATTTATCGCCGAGTTGCGCCAGGCCAGCGACTATGCGCGGGTGCCGGTGGGGCGCAAGGTGGTGGTGATTGGTGGCGGCATGACAGCGGTCGACGCCGCCGTGCAATCCAGGAAACTGGGCGCCGAAGAAGTGACCATGGTCTACCGGCGCGGCCCGGATGCCATGTCCGCCTCGGGCCATGAACAACACTGGGCGCAGCAGAATGGCGTCACTATCCGGCATTGGGCGGCGCCCCTGGAGGTACTCAGCGAAGGTGGCCACGTGACGGGCATGCGTTTCGCAACGACCCGGGTCGAGGGCGGCAAACTGGTGCAGACCGGCGAAACCTTCACACTGGCGGCGGACAGCGTGCTCAAGGCCATCGGCCAGACTTTCGTCGGCCAACCACTGGCCACCATGGTGGAGCTACAGGACGGCCGCATCCGCACCGACGCGCAGGGGCGCAGCTCGCATCCGAAGATCTGGGCCGGTGGTGATTGCCGCGTCGGCGGGCGCGATCTGACCGTGGAAGCAGTGGAGCATGGCAAGGTTGCGGCGCGCGCCATCCACGCCATGCTGACGGCCTGAGTTGCCGCGCCGCCCAAGCAACACAAGAATCTGGAGCCCAACAATGGCAAATCTGCATACCGAGTTCCTGGGCATCAAGAGCCCGAATCCTTTCTGGCTCGCATCCGCGCCGCCGTCGGACAAGGAATACAACGTGGTGCGGGCCTTCGAGGCCGGTTGGGGCGGTGTGGTCTGGAAGACGCTGGGCGAAGACCCACCGATTGTCAACGTCCATGGCCCGCGGTATGCCGCCTTGATGGGTGGTGACAGGCGCGTCATCGGCTTCAACAACATCGAGCTCATCACCGATCGCCCGCTGCAGACCAATCTGGACGAGATTCGCCGCGTCAAGCGCGCCTGGCCGGACCGCGCCATGGTGGTGTCCATCATGGTGCCGTGTGAGGAACAGGCCTGGAAAAATATCCTGCCCCGCGTGGAAGACACGGGATGTGATGGCATCGAGCTCAATTTCGGCTGCCCGCACGGCATGAGTGAACGCGGCATGGGCTCGTCGGTGGGGCAGGTGCCAGAATACATCGAGATGGTGGCGCGCTGGTGCAAGTCCTACAGCAAATTGCCGGTGATCGTGAAGCTCACGCCCAACATCACCGACATCCGTTACCCGGCCCGCGCTGCCAAAAAGGGCGGGGCCGACGCGGTATCGCTGATCAACACCATCAACTCGGTGATGGGCGTCAACCTGGAGACCATGCGGATGCTGCCCAGCGTCGGCGCGCAGGGTTCACACGGTGGTTATTGCGGCACGGCCGTCAAGCCGATTGCGCTCAACATGGTGGCCGAGATCGCGCGCGACCCGCAGACGGCAGGCCTGCCGATATCGGGCATCGGCGGCATCAACAACTGGCGCGACGCGGCCGAATTCATCGCACTGGGCAGCGGCACGGTGCAGGTCTGCACCGCGGCGATGGTGTACGGCTTCAGAATAGTGCAGGACATGTGTGATGGCCTGTCCAACTTCATGGACGAACAGGGCTACACCAGCGTCGCGCAGATGGTCGGCAAGGCCGTGCCGTCGATCACCGGCTGGAGCAACCTCAACCTCAACCATGTGGAAAAAGCGGTCATCAACCAGGACAACTGCATACAGTGCGGCCGTTGTTATGCCGCCTGCGAAGACACCTCGCACCAGGCCATCAGTGCCGCGCGGGACGGCAAACGCCACTTCGAGATCAAGGAAGACGAGTGTGTGGGCTGCAACCTGTGTGTATCCATCTGCCCGGTACCCGACACTTTGTCCATGCGGGTGCTGGCGGCCGGCGAGATCGACACACGCACCGGCCACGCCGTCAAGGGCGAGTACGCGAACTGGACGACGCATCCGAACAACCCGATGAGCGCCGCCGGGCCGCCCCAAGGCGCGAAAGCCCCCTCGGGGGGCAGCGCAGTACCTGCGTCGTCGGCTGCTGCCGACGCCGGGGCAGTGACAAGCGTGGGGGCCCAATGAGCTGCGTTCAAGGCGGCGGCCACGGTTTGAGGCCTATCATGTTTGTATTTTCGCAACCCCGGAGTTTTTCATGAGCGCAATCCTGATTCGCGGTGGCACGGTGGTGAACGCCGACCGCCAGTTCTGTGCCGATGTGCTGACGGTGGATGGCAAGATCCACAGCGTCGGTGATGACCTGCAGGCCCCGGCCGGTGCGCAGGTGGTCGATGCCGGCGGCCAGTATGTGATGCCCGGTGGTATCGACCCGCACACCCATATGCAGCTGCCGTTCATGGGCTCCGTCACCATGGACGACTTCTTCACCGGCACAGCCGCCGGTCTCGCGGGTGGCACCACGTCCATCATCGACTTCGTCATCCCGAACCCGCTGCAGCCGCTGATGGAGGCATTCCACACCTGGCGCGGCTGGGCCGAGAAATCTGCCGCCGACTACGGTTTCCACGTCGCCGTGACCTGGTGGAACGAGTCGGTCAGCGAGGACATGGGCAAACTGGTACGTGACGAGGGCGTGAACAGCTTCAAGCACTTCATGGCTTACAAAAACGCCATCATGTGCAACGACGAGACCCTGGTCAACAGTTTCAAGCGCGCGCTGGAGCTCGGCGCCATGCCGACCGTGCATGCTGAAAACGGCGAACTGGTCTACCTGCTGCAGCAGGAAGTGGTGAAGATGGGCATCACCGGGCCGGAGGGGCACCCGTTGTCGCGCCCGCCCATGGTTGAGGGCGAAGCGGCGAACCGCGCCATCGCCATCGCCGACGTGCTGGGTGTGCCGATCTACGTGGTGCATGTGTCCTGCATCGAATCGGCCGAGGCGATTGCGCGGGCCCGCGCGCGCGGCCAACGGGTCTATGGCGAGGTGCTGGCCGGCCACCTGGTGATCGATGACTCGGTCTACCGCAACCCGGATTTCGCCTATGCCGCCGGGCACGTGATGAGCCCGCCGTTCCGGCCCAAGGTGAACCAGGAGTTTCTCTGGCGCGGACTGCAATCGGGCAATCTGCACACCACGGCCACCGACCACTGCACCTTCTGCGCCGAGCAGAAGGCCGGGGGCAAGGACGACTTCGGCAAGATCCCGAACGGCTGCGGCGGCATCGAGGAACGACTCGCCGTGTTGTGGGACCAGGGCGTCAACACCGGGCGCTTCACGCCCAGCGAGTTTGTCGCGGTGACCTCCGCCAATACGGCCAAGCTGTTCAATATCTACCCGCAAAAGGGCACCATCAGCGCCGGCGCGGACGCCGACATCGTCATCTGGGACCCGCAAGGCAGCAAGACCCTCTCGGCCAAGACCCAGCACAGCAAGGGGGACTTCAACATCTTCGAAGGCATGACAGTACGCGGTATCCCGAGCCACACCATCAGCCAGGGCAAGCTGGTGTATGCGGCAGGTGATCTGAGGGCAGAAAAAGGTGTCGGGCGCTACATCAAGCGCAAGCCCTTTGGTGCCAACTTCGATGCCAACCTCAAACGCAGCCAGACCCTGGCGCCGACTGCCGTTGCGCGCTGAACGAACCATCCTTGGAGACCACCATGAACGCCGCCGTACTTGACAAGACGAACCCCAAGATCGATGCCCTGCGCATCAACGGTGAGCGCCTGTGGAAGTCGCTGATGGAGCTGGCCAAGATCGGCGCCACCGAAAAAGGCGGCGTCTGCCGCCTGACACTCACCGACCTGGACAAACAGGGCCGCGACCTCGTCATCGGCTGGGCCAGGGAGGCCGGCATGAGTGTGGTGATCGACAAGATCGGCAATGGCTTCATGCGCCGCCCGGGCCGCAACAACGACTTGCCGCCCATCGTCACCGGCAGCCATATCGACACCCAGCCCACGGGCGGCAAGTTCGACGGCAACTACGGCGTGTTGGCCGGCATCGAGGTGGTACGCACCCTGAACGACCACGGTATCGAGACCGAAGCGCCCATCGAGGTTGCCTTCTGGACCAACGAGGAAGGTTCGCGTTTTGTGCCGGTGATGATGGGCTCGGGCGTATTTGCCAAGGCCTTCACGCTGGAGCATGCCTATGCGGCACGCGACACCGCCGGCAAGTCCGTGAAGGAAGAGCTGGAGCGCATCGGCTACATCGGGCCGCAGGAGCCGGGTGACCACCCGATCGGAGCCTATTTCGAGACCCATATCGAGCAGGGCCCGGTGCTGGAAGACAACAACAAGACGATTGGCGTGGTGTCCGGCGTGCTTGGCATACGCTGGTTCGACTGCACCGTGACCGGCATGGAAGCGCACGCCGGCCCGACACCGATGGCATTGCGCAAGGACGCGTTGCAGGTGGCCACCCATTTGATGCAGGAAGTGGTGGCAGCTGCGTTACGCCATAAACCACACGGCCGCGGCACCGTGGGCATGGTGCATGTGTTTCCGAACAGCCGCAATGTGATCCCCGGCCGCGTCAAGTTTTCCATCGATCTGCGCAATGCCACTGACGCGCTGGTCGACACCATGGCCGCCGAGGTCAAGGCGTTTGCAGCCAAATTGAGCAAGGACAGCGGATTGCCCATCACCATCGAGCTGGTGTCGAGTTATCCGGCGCAGATCTTCCATGACGACTGCGTCGACGCGGTTGGCCGCGCGGCTGCCAAACTGGGCTACTCCAACATGCCGGCCGTCAGTGGCGCCGGCCACGACGCGGTCTACATGGCGCAGTTGGCGCCGGCCGGCATGATCTTCATCCCCTGCAAGGACGGCATCAGCCACAACGAGATCGAAGACGCCAAACCCGAACACATCACGGCCGGCTGCAACGTGTTGCTGCATGCCATGCTGGAACGCGCCGGCAGCTGAAGACGTGCATATTTCTGCTGCGGCGACGAAATCTTCACAACTTCAGCCAACTCGTAGCCGGCTTGTCAAATTTTTTCCACCCACAACTGCACTGGAGAGCCCTTCAAAATGAACATCCTCACTCGCCGCCACGCCCTGGCCTTGGCCGCAGCACTCGCCACCCTCACCCCCGGCCTGTCGATGGCGCAGGCCAAGCTCAAGGTTGCCGGCATCTACACCGTGCCGTTCGAGCAGCAGTGGGCCGGACGCCTGCACACCGCGCTCAAGGCGGCGGAGGCCCGGGGCGATATCGAATACAAGGCGAGTGAGAACGTCTCGAATGCCGACTACGAACGCGTCATGCGCGAATACGCCACCGGGGGCAGCACACTCATCGTCGGCGAAGCCTTCGCTGTCGAGGCAGCGGCACGCAAGGTGGCCAAGGACTTCCCCAAGGTTTCGTTCCTGATGGGCTCGTCGGGCAAGCCGCAGGCCCCCAACTTCAGCGTGTTCGACAACTACATCCAGGAACCGGCATATCTGTCGGGCATGATCGCCGGCGGCATGACCAAGAGCAACAAGATCGGCATGGTCGGTGGTTTCCCGATACCCGAAGTGAACCGCTTGATGAACGCGTTCATGGCCGGCGCCAAGGAGATCAATCCCAAGGTGGAATTCAGCGTGAGTTTCATCAATAGCTGGTTCGACCCGCCCAAGGCCAAGGAAGCGGCCTTCGCCATGATCGACAAAGGTGCCGACGTGTTGTACGCCGAGCGTTTTGGG
>JANOTG010000550.1:0-3102 GCA_031416215.1 Betaproteobacteria bacterium | reverse complement strand
GACCTGGCTGCCGCTCGTGACACGCCTGCGCAATATTTCGGAGCACGCCTTGGTGGCCAAGAATGAGCCGGACCCGCTGCGCCACGCGCGCACCACGCATGCCAACTGGCTGGAGCGCTTGCTGGTGGCGCCGTACTGGGTCAATTACCACTGCGAACACCACATGTTCACCCAGATCGCCTGCTGGAATCTGCCACAAGCGCATCGCCTGCTGCAACGCACCGGCGCGACCAGCCGCATGGAAGTGCAAAGCGGATACCTCCGGGTGCTGCGTCTGGCGTCTTCCGCCTGAGCGACGTAAGAATCCGGCTCGGTTGTGCGACAGTAGGGGATGCCTTCCCCTCTGACGCTCGCCTCGCAGAACACGCCTAGTGCGTTGTCATGGCGCGGCCTGATGTGCCGCATCACCGGGTCCGACCTGCAGGCCCTGCCCAGCCATGTGCAGCGCGACCTGAGTTTCCAGCGCCGGCGCAACGAGATTCTGGTGGGCTGGGTACAAGCGGCCCTGATACTGACCTTCGCACTGTTCTACACGTTTTCGCGCAAGACCTTCCCGCCCGACGTGATGCTGCATCCGGTGCCGTGGGCACTGGCGATCTATGGTCTCTTCACCGCCTTGCGCTTGTGGCAGGCCTACCGCGACCAGCTGGGGCACTGGATGCTGATGTGTTCGGTGGTGGTGGACATCGGCGTGCTGATGGTCACCATCTGGAGTTTTCACATCCAGTATGGCCAGGTGGCGGCTTTTTATCTGAAGGCACCTACGCTCTTGTATGTATTCATCTTCATTGCCCTGCGTGCCCTGAGCCTGTCGGCTTTTTATGTCTTGTTCGCCGGTTTTTGCGGCGCGCTCGGCTGGCTGGTATTGGTGGGTCTGGCAATCCGCGCGCCAGGCGGCCGCGATCTGATCACGCAGGATTACGTGGAGTACATGACTTCGCTGCAGATACTGATCGGTGGCGAAATGGACAAGATCATCTCGATCGCCATGGTGTCTGTCCTGCTGGCGATCGCGGCGCGGCGTGCCAGCGCCCTGCTGCACCGCTCCGTGGCCGAGGGGGCGGCGGCATCGCAGTTGTCACGATTTTTTGCGCCCGAGGTGGCCGCCACCATCACCAGTGCGGACGAACAACTGCAGCCGGGGCAGGGCCGCCAAACCGAGGCGGCGGCGATGTTTGTCGACATGCGCGGATTCACCCGCCTGGCCAGCAGCTTGCCGCCGGATGAGTTGCTCGCGGTGCTCGGTGAGTATCAGAAGATCGCCGTGCCCATCATCCAGCGCAACGGTGGCAGCATCGTCACGTTTCTGGGTGACGGCATCATGATCACCTTTGGCGCCACCCGGCCATCGACGACATTCGCGGCAGACGCCCTGCGCACTGCCGAGCAACTGCTGGACGGCCTGGGCGAATGGGCCGCGCAGCGGGCCGCGCGCGCAGTGCCGGCACCTGGCGTGGGTATTGGCATCGCGGTGGGCACAGTGACCTGTGGTGCGATTGGCGGTGAAGGCCGGCTCGAATACGCGGTGATCGGCGACCCGGTGAACCGCGCCGCGAAGCTGCAGAACCACACCAAGGTCGAGCAGGTGCGGGCGCTGGCGACCCAACGGACGCTGGAGCGCGGCATCACCCAAGGTTACACCGGGCAGCGGGCCAACGAGGTTCGTCTGGCCCGTCAATGTGCCGGAATTACGGAACCAATCGACCTGGTGGTAATCAGTTGATATGAACTATGGGGTTTTGTCGCGAACTGACTCGTTTCGGTTCCGACTCAAGATACCATCTTTTTTTGTCACCAATCAGGAGAGCCACAACATGCTGCATGAAAACGATTCTTTCGCCGACCCCCATATGGAGAGCCTGCTGCCGGCCGTGAAGCCGAGCCGCCGTGGCTTCATCGCTGCCAGCGGTTCGCTCGGTTTTGCGCTGGCCGCCGGGCCGCTGAACGCCCAGTCTGTCATCACCACACCCGCCACCGGGCTCGACGTGACTGATTTCACCGTGTCGGTGTCGGGTGGTGCATTGATGCCAGCCTATATGGCGGCGCCGGCCAAAGCCGGGAAATACCCGGTGGTGATCGTGATCCCTGAGGTTTTTGGCATGCACGCCTACCAAAAGGACATCTGCCGGCGTCTGGCAAATGCCGGCTATGTGGGCGTATCGCTGGACCCCTTCTTCCGCGCCGGCGATCTGTCCAAAATGACGAACATCGGTGAAGTCGTGGCTGCAGCGAACAAACTTGCTGACGCCCAGATGTTGTCCGACCTGGACAGTCTGGTGGCCTTTGTGGAGCAACAACCCAAGGCCAACCCGAAAAAGATCGGCATCACGGGTATGTGCCGTGGTGGCCGTTCGGTGTGGATGGTTACCGCGCACAGCCCGAAGATCAAGGCGGGTGTGTCCTGGTATGGCGGCCTGGGGGCCATTCCGCCTGCCATGACCAAGACCCCGGTCGATGTGGCGGGTCAGTTGAACGCGCCGGTGTTGGGCCTGTACGCTGGTGCCGACGGTGGTATTCCCGTACACCAGGTGGCGGCGCTGCAGGAGGCGCTCAAGGCCGGCAACAAGAACAGCAAGGCCAGCTCCTTCATCCTCTACCCCGGTGTGCCGCACGCCTTTCATGCCGATTACCGCCCGAGTTACCGCAAGGCAGAAGCCGAGGCTGGATGGGCTGAGATGATGGGTTGGTTCAAGAAACACGGCGTCGCCTGAAAGGCCCGGGATCTTTCTGCTGCGCGCGCCAATCTGGCGCCTGCGGTGCCGGCCGTACGAAGGTACGGCTCCGCTCCTCGACACCACCTTGACGCGCTCGCGACGAAATCTTCCCGGCCTTTCGACTACCGGCGACAAGTAATATTACCGGCGCGCAGGTTTGTAGCGGCTTGGCGGGTCGAGATATCGCTGCCTGAAGTAGTCGTGCACCAGCTGCATTGCCGGTGTAAATTCGGCGCCGGTTCGCCAGGCCAGGCCCACCGACATCGGTGGGATCGGCTCCTTGAGCTGCATCGTCTCGATCCGTCGGCCTTCCAGCGACCAGGGTCGGTATTGCATGTCGGAAGCAATCGCCACCCCCTGGCCGTTGCCGACCATGCTGCGAATCGCC
>JANOTG010000549.1:0-4475 GCA_031416215.1 Betaproteobacteria bacterium | reverse complement strand
CCCGCCCGCCAGCCGCCTCGAACCACGCCTTGGCCGAGCGCGCATTGGTCATGGTCTCGATGGTGGTAAAGGTCTTGGAGGCGATCAGGAAAAGCGTGTTGTGGGGCGAAAGCCGGCGCAGCGTCGCCGCCAGCTCATGACCATCCACATTGGACACAAAATGCAGGCGTTTGCCCGCCGCCGCATAACTGTCCAGCGCCAGCACCGCCATCTGCGGCCCCAGGTCGGAGCCACCGATACCGATGTTGACGATATCGGTGATGGCGCTGTCACTGCGTACCGTTTCTGCATAACGCAACATGGCATCCAGCGTGTCATGCACGGCCAACAAATCGGGGTCGGCGCCACCCGGCGGGCAGCGCAACAACCAGTGCTTCACGGCGCGCTGTTCGGTGCTGTTGATCAATGCGCCGGCAAACAGGGCGTCACGGTGCTGCAGCAGACCACATTGCTGCGCCATGGCGAGCAACGCACTCTCAATTTCGGCATTGATCAGGTTTTTTGACAGGTCGACGAAGACGTGGGGTGCGCTCTGGCTGAAGGCGTCAAATCGGCCCGCATCGCGGGTGAACTCGTGGCGCAGGTCGAGGCCGGACCCCACCTCGCGGTGCAGTTGCTGCAGCCGACTCCAGGCCGGGCTTTGGTCACAACGAATCTGTTGCATGGCGGGCGCGGTCTGCATCGCTCAGGCTGCCAGCAGCAGTTGGTCCAGTTTGCGCGCATCGGCACAAAAGGCGCGAATCCCTTCGGAGAGTTTGTCGCTGGCCATCGCGTCCTCGTTCAGGGCATGGCGAAAACCGGCTTCGTCATAGTTCACCGCCGGCAGATCCAGCGCCTGCGCGGCCTGCGGCTCGAGCAAACGTGGCAGGGGTTGCTCCAGTGCCGCCAACGTCGCCAACAGTTCCGGGCTGATGGTGAGCAGGTCACAGCCGGCAAGCGCCTGTATCTGAGCGACGTTGCGAAAACTGGCACCCATGATTTCGGTCTTGATGCCGAACTTCTTGTAGTGGTTGTAGATCTGCCGCACCGACAGCACGCCCGGGTCATTCGGGCCGGCATTTTTCGCCTCATCCCATGCGGCGCCAGCCGATTTTTTGTACCAGTCGTAAATGCGCCCGACAAAGGGCGAAATCAGCTGCACCCGGGCCTGCCCACAGGCCACCGCCTGACAGAATGCAAACAACAGTGTCAGGTTGGTATGGATGCCGCGGCGTTCCAGTTGGGCCGCCGCCTGAATGCCCTCCCAGGTGGCGGCGACCTTGATCAACACGCGATCGATGTGAATACCCTGACCCTGGTACAAACCGATGATGCGTTCGGCGCGGGCCACCGTGGCGCTGGAATCGAAACTCAGGCGCGCATCGACCTCGGTCGACACCCGCCCTGGAATCAGCGACAGGATCTCGGCGCCAAAACGCACCAGCAGCCGGTCCATCACCAGGTCCAGCGGTTCACCACGGAAACTGGCCACCGTGTCCTGCAACAGGTGCTGGTAGTCGGGTTTTTGCACCGCCTTCAATATCAAGGACGGATTGGTCGTCGCGTCCTGCGGCTTGAACTGGGCCAACTGCTTGAAGTCGCCGGTATCGGCGACCACGGTGGTGATTTGCTTGAGGGCGTCGAGTTGGTTCATGGTGGGTCCGCAAAAGAGTGGCTGGGGTCGGCGGCTGATGGCATTTTCAAAGCTGCATGACAAGCCCGCCAGGCTGACGGACACGAAAAACAACACTGCGTGCAATCACAGTTGAATTATCGATGAAACAAAGTTACATTCATCGGGGCCATTTTTGTAACTACGCCATTTTCCCACCATGTCCTTCGATCTCGTGCTTTTTGGCGGTACCGGCGACCTCGCCTGGCGCAAACTGATGCCCGCGCTTTTTCAGGCGTTTCGCCACGGCACACTGCCCTCCGGTGGGCGCATCATCGGCATTGGCCGCGACGACCAGACGGCCGAACAATACCGTGCCCAGATCAAGGCGCGGTTTGACAAGGTGGAGCTGGCCAAGCGGCCGACCGACGACGAGTTTGCGCAGTTCGCCGCGCTGCTTGATTTCATCCGCATGGACGTCTCCAAGCCGCAAGACTATGTGCGGCTGGCGGACAGCCTGCGCGCGCGCCACGCAGACACGGTGGTGATGTATGTCGCCACCGCGCCAACACTTTTCACCGTGGTATGTGAACAACTGGCCCAGATCGGCCTGAACACCCCCAACACCCGCGTCGTGCTGGAAAAACCATTGGGTCACGACCTGGCGTCGAACCGCGCAATCAACGCCACTGTGTGCCGAATATTCTCCGAAAGGCAGGTGTTTCGCATTGACCACTACCTGGGGAAACCAGCGGTGCAAAACCTGTTCGCACTGCGTTTTGGCAATGCCCTGTTCGAGCCCTTGTGGCGTCGTGAACACATTGCCAACATCCAGATCACCATCGCCGAAGAACTCGGGGTGGAGAAACGCGGCGCCTTTTACGAAACCACCGGAGCGCTGCGTGACATGGTGCAAAACCACGCGCTGCAACTGTTGTGTGCCATCGGCATGGAGCCGCCGATCAACTCCCATGCCGATGCCATACGCGATGAAAAACTCAAGGTCCTGCGCTCCCTCAAGCCCTGGACCGCGGCGTCGCTGGCCAGTGACGCCATCCGCGGCCAATACAACACCGGCAGCATAGGCGGCAGCCCGGTGGCGGCCTATCGCAGCGAAACCGGCGTCAACCCGCACAGCAACACCGAGACCTTCGTCGCGCTGCGCACCGAGATATCCAACTGGCGCTGGGCCGGTGTACCGTTCTACATCCGCACCGGCAAGCGCCTGGCCGGGCGCAATGCCAGCATCGTGGTCAATTTCCGCCCTACGCCGCATGCAATTTTCAACTCCCAGATTGGCGCGGCGAACCGCCTGGTGATCAACCTGCAACCGCGTGACGGACTGGAACTGCATTTGCTGGCGCAAGGGCAGGACAACCGGCGCAACAGCCAGACCCTGGCGCCGGTGCAGCTCGACTTGGACTTTGACAAGCGCTTCGGCATGGAACGTGTCGGCGCCTACGAGCGCCTGTTGCTCGACGTGATCGACAGTCGGCTCAACCTGTTCGTTCGCATTGACGAACAGGAGGAAGCCTGGCGCTGGGTTGAACCGGTGCTGGACAACTGGAGTGCCGACAGCCAGGGGCCACGGCTGTACAACTCGGGCACCTGGGGCCCCAGCGCGTCCAGCGCCATGATCGCGCGCGATGGCTTTTGCTGGAGCGAGGAGTCCTGACGGCACCACCATGCTAGACCGCATCAAGGCCTCCCTCCCGTCCCTGGCGCCGGCCGAACAACGGGTTGCCAAGCTGGTGCTGCTGGACCCGCGCGCCTTCGCCTCGCTGCCGGTGGGTGATCTGGCAGACCGCGCCCATGTCAGCAAGCCGACCGTGGTGCGGTTTTGCCGTAGCGTTGGGTATGACGGCCTGACCGACTTCAAACGCAAGCTGGTGGGCAGTGTGAGCGAGGGCGTGCCGTTCATCCACCGCAGCGTCGATGTCGACGACAAAACCGGCGACATCATGGTCAAGGTGATCGACAACACGGTGGCCGCCTTCCTGAAATACCGCAACGAGGCCAGCACTGCGGCATTCGAAAAAGCGGCGCAGGCCCTGGTCCAGACCTACCGCAGCGGCAAACGCATCGAGTTCTTCGGTGTCGGCAATTCTGGCGTGGTGGCGCAGGACGCACAGCACAAATTTTTCCGCCTGGGCGTGAACGCCATCGCCTACAGCGATGGACACCTGCAGGTCATGAGTGCATCGCTGCTCGGCCCGGGTGACTGCGTGGTGGTGATTTCGAACTCCGGACGTACGCGGGATCTGATGGATGCCTGCGACATTGCGCGCAACAACGGCGCCACCACCATCGTGATCACCGCCACTGGTTCGCCATTGGCCAGCGTCGGCCATATCCACTTGTCAGCAGACCATCCGGAGGGATTCGACAACTACAGCCCGATGGTGTCGCGGCTGCTGCATTTGCTGATCATCGACATCCTGGCTACCTGCGTCGCGCTCGGCATCGGCGGCGAGACTGTGCAGCCGCGTTTGCGCAGCATGAAGAACAACCTGCGCAGCAAGCGCTACACCTGAGAGGCGGAAATCTTTCTGCTGCGCGGGCCAATCTGGCGCCTGCGGTGCTCACCGTACGAAGGTACGGCTGCGCTCCACGACACCACCTTTGCCCGCTCGCGACGAAATCTTGTGCGCCACTCCACCGGGACTCAACGCCCCACAGCCAGGCCAGGCGTCAGGCGCGCCCTTCCGCTACGGCGTGGCAGGCGACCCGGATGCCGGCAATCTCCTGCAGCACCGGCCGTTCGATGCGACAGCGCTCGTTGGCCAACGGGCAGCGCGGGTTGAAGGCACAACCGGGCGGCGGGCTCAGCGGATTGGGCACTTCGCCCTGCACCGGTGTGCGGGCGCGGCCGGTGTCGTGCATC
>JANOTG010000548.1:0-7572 GCA_031416215.1 Betaproteobacteria bacterium | reverse complement strand
GGCCACATCATGGACATCGTGCGCGGCAAGTCGACCGAGAAGGTGGTGCAACATGGGCACCAGGAACTGAGCACCTTTGGTCTTGGCGCGACCCTCAGCGAACAGCAGTTGCGTGCCGTGCTGCGCCAGTTGGTGGCGATTGACGCGGTGACGGTGGACACCGAAGCCTACAACACCCTGCAGCTGACAGCGGCGTCACGGGCCGTGTTGCGCGGCGAGGTCTCGGTGCAACTGCGGGTATCGACCGCCGCGACCGCCAGCCCGGCTGGAAAACGCCGTGCCGGCACCAAGGTGGCAGGTGTCAACAAGGCGCCAATCGCCCTGGACGATGCGGCACAGCTGCGTTATGGCGCATTGCGCGACTGGCGCGCCGAGGTGGCGCGGTCACACAACCTTCCGGCATATGTCATCTTTCACGATGCCACGCTGGCCGCCATTGCGCAGCGTGCGCCCGGCTCACTGGCCGATTTACAGGGCATCAGCGGTATTGGTGCCAAGAAACTCGAGGCCTATGGCGAAGAGGTGTTGCGGGTTGTTGGCCTGTGACTGTGGCGCGTTGTTCGCGGTGGGGCGCCATGGAGCCCCTCGGGATATTGCTGTAGCGCAGACCAATGCCGCGTCGGGTCGACCCAATCGCGGCGGCGTCCCGGACTACGCGAAATTCCGTGTGATGATGCGGCACGCCACCTAACCCGGAGAAACCCATGGCTACATCCAATGACAACCTCAGCATGGCGCTGTTTTGTGATTTTGAAAACGTCGCCATCGGCGTACGCGACGCGCAGTACGACAAATTCGACATCAAACCCATCCTGGAGCGGCTGCTGCTCAAGGGCAGCATTGTGGTCAAGAAGGCGTATTGCGACTGGGAACGCTACAAGGGATTCAAGGCCGCCATGCACGAGGCCAATTTTGAGCTGATTGAGATTCCCCATGTGCGGCAATCGGGCAAGAACTCGGCCGACATCCGCATGGTGGTCGACGCGCTCGACCTCTGCTACACCAAGGCGCATGTGAACACCTTTGTGATCATCAGTGGTGACTCGGACTTTTCGCCCCTGGTGTCCAAGCTGCGCGAGAACGCCAAACAGGTGATCGGTGTGGGCGTCAAGCAATCCACCTCGGACCTGTTGGTCGCGAATTGTGACGAGTTCATCTTTTATGATGACCTGGTGCGCGAAAGCCAGCGCGCCTCGTCGAGGCGCCAGCAGCAGGGACAGCCGCAGCAGGCGGCGCCGCGCCGCTCCCCTGAAGAGGAGCGCCAGCGCCGCGACGAGATGGAGATGCGCCGTAGCCAGGCGATCGAGATGGCGGTGGAAACCTTCGACGCGCTGGTGTCGGAGCGCGGCGACAGCGGCAAGATCTGGGCCTCGGTGCTGAAAGAGGCCATCAAACGGCGCAAGCCGGATTTCAACGAGACCTGGTACGGCTTTCGCGCCTTCGGCAACCTGCTTGAGGAGGCCCAGGCGCGTGGTCTGCTGGAGTTCGGGCGCGACGACAAGTCGGGCGCCTATGTCTATCGCCATGCCGGGCCACCGGCCCGTCTGGACGCCCATGCGGCGACAGTTCATGGCGACATGGCCGCGCCAACACCGGTGCCGGAGGAGGGCGCCGAACGTCGGGAGCCGCGCCGGCGCAGCCGTGGTGGCCGGCGGCCGCCAGCACAACTGGTCGAAACAGCGCATGAGCCGGCGCAGGAGGCGCTGGCCCATGCGCCGGCGGTACCAGACGCCGACCCTGCTGGTGCGCCACCGCCTTCCGTGGCCAAGCCACGTGCGCGTCGGCCGCGCAAACCGGCGGGTGCCCCTCAGCCCTGATGCTCGACGGGCTGGTCTCGTGCCTGTGTGTCACGCGCCAGCGCGTGCCCTTGCTCCGGCGTGCGGTGGCCTGTTTTCTGGCACAGACGCACCCTCTGCGCGAGTTGCTGGTGGTGTTCGAGTCGGATGACAGCGGCACGGGCGACTACCTTGCCAGCCTGCGCGACCCACGCATTCGCGCAATCGAGGTCCGGGTGCAGCCGAAACTCAGCCTGGGCGCGCTGCGCAATCTGTCTCTGCGAGCCGCGTCTGGCCGTTATATTGCGCAGTGGGACGACGACGACTGGTACGCACCGACCAGGCTGGAGGCCCAGCTGTTGGCGTTGCAAACGGGCAACCGGCCAGCCTGCGTGTTGGCGCAGTGGATATTGTTTGACGCAGTAACCGGGGCCGCCTACCTGTCGCAGCGGCGCCACTGGGAGGGAAGCCTGCTGGCCGAGGCCGACACTGTGCCACCCTATGCAGATCTCGGTCGGCGCGAGGATGCACCGGTGCTTGCGCAGATGGCGCTGCAGGACAAGCTGGTCGTGCTGGATCAGCCGTGGCTGATCGTCTACATACAACACGGCGGCAACACCTGGGGGCGGTCACACTGGCGTGGCCTGGTGCAACGCGCGCAGCCGCTGGCGCAGCAGCAGATCGCCGAAGTACGTCAACTACTTGCCATGCCGTGATGGGAGGCGCGGGTCTGGCAGGGCGCAGCGGACGCAGAGGTCGGTTGCTGCCGCGCGACCTATTGCAGGAAACCCATGCCCCGGTTCTCCCGCACCTGGGGTTTGATGCGGTGTTCGGCTTCCAGTTGCTCCAGGAACTCCAGTGCGTCCATGCTGGTGTCCAGGATCACCGCCTGGCGTTTTACCGCGGCAAAATCTCCCGGACACAACTGGTCAAGCAGGGCCAAGCGGGCCTGGATCTGGGGCGTCAGCAGGGCATTGTCGCCACCAAGCACCTCGACCTGGAACATGGTTTCGCGCTGTTCCCGGGTCAGGGGCTTGAACTGGATCTTGAAGGTAAAGCGCCGCAACGCTGCCTGGTCCAGCCGCTCCATCAGGTTGGTCGTGCAGATGAAGATGCCGTTGAAGCGCTCCATGCCTTGCAGCATCTCGTTCACCTCGGTCACTTCGTAGCTGCGTTGGGCCCCGCGCCGGTCTTGCAGGAAACTGTCGGCTTCGTCCAGCAGCAGCACTGCCTTTTCAGTCTCCGCCTCGCGGAACATGGCCGCCATGTGTTGCTCGGTCTCGCCCACATACTTGCTCATCAGGTCGCTCGCCTGCTTGACCAGCAATGGCCGGCCCAGGGATTGCGCCACGTGTTCCCCCAAGGCCGTCTTGCCGGTGCCCGGAGCCCCGTAAAAACACAGGCTGCCGTGGCCGCGTGCACGCAGCGCCTGCACGATGCGTGGAATCTCGTAGCGGCATTCGACATGGAGCATGGACAGGTCGTAGTGCGTCACCATGTGCCGCTTGCTGCTGGCGTCGTTGTAGGTGCCCAGCGCCCGATCGGCGTTGCGCAACTGGCGCTCGATCAGTTGTTCAGCGCTGTTGCCCATGTCTGTGGCCTGCCCGGCCGGTTGCTGCGTTTCGCTCGTCAGCGGCCCCACCAGGCCGGCAAACCGCACAGCGGTGCGGATTTGCGCCGGCGTCAGGCCCCGGCGCTCGCTCAAGCGCTCTACGAAGGCGTCTGACACGGTGAGTCCTTCCAGTGTCTTGCGTACCAGCCCGACCCGGGCGCCGGGCGGCGGCGACTTGAGTTCCAGGTGATAGGCAAAACGGCGCCGAAAGGCCGGGTCGATCTGCTCGATGCGATTCGTGATCCAGATCGTGGGCACGGTGTTGGATTCCAGAATCTGGTTCACCCAGGCCTTGCCGCTGACGCTGCCGGAAACCGGCGCCGCCACCTGGTCGGCCCGCGCCAGCAACTGTGCCGCTTCGCTGGAAATGGGCGGAAACACGTCCTCGACCTCGTCAAACAGCAAAGCCGCCTGGGCGCTGCCCTTGAGGAACACCTGGGCAATCTGCAGTGAGCGGTAACGGTCGCGTCCGCTGAGCGAGTTGCCGTCACGGTCGGCGTATTCCACTTCGAACAGTTCGATATCGGAGGCCTGGGCCACCACCTTGGCCAGTTCGGTCTTGCCGGTGCCGGGAGGCCCGTACAGCAGGATGTTGACGCCACATTCCTTGCGCGCCACGGCATTCTTGAGCAACGCGCACAGCACCTGCGTATCGTCCTGGACAAAAGCAAAGTCGGCCAGGCACAGGCGGGTCTTGCTGGCCGGACGGGTAAACACCGCCATCAGCTCGGCCTGGTCACGGTACTCGCGCATCAACACGGGCGGCAGCTTTTCGCTGACCTTCATCAGGTCTGCGAGATCGGTGATGTTGTGTTCGGAGATCAGGTTTTCCACCAGGCCGATCCGCTCCAGGCGGGAGCCGGCACGCAGCGCCTCGCCGATGTCGGAAGCCGTGACACCGGCCAGTTCGGCGATAGCGGCATAGGCCTCGGGCGCGTTGTTGACCTTGAACTCGACCAGGATGCTGCGCAGATCGCGCTGGTAACGGGCCAGCGTGCCGTACAACAACAAGGCCCGTTCGGCCCGGTTCAGCTGCAACAACCCGGCCAGGGCATCGATGTTCTTCTCCACCAGGGTGGATTGCTTTTTCAACGCCTGGGTCAGCCAGTCGCCGGTGGCGCACAACAATGTGATCAGATCTTTCGGCTGGTCCTTGGCGTATTCGTCCAGATAGAAGAACAGCGTGCCCTCCTCGTAGGGCCCACGCCAGCTACCGTAGCGAACCAGAAACTCGTCATGTGCCAATGTCTCGTGACCGCGCCAGAAATCGTTGCTGGCGCAACGGCGGCTCAGGAACTCGCGCAACCGGGCCAGCACCGAGGACGGCCACACCAGGTAGCGACCCGTCAACGCCACCACGCTGTTGAGGTCACGTCGGACGTTGAAGTTTGAGCCGCGCCGCGCCGCCAGCGTCAACACGAAGTGTGAACACATCAGGTCCAGCAACGGGGCATTCTTCAACCCCGGCGACAAATGTCGCGCGGGGCCTGCCAGTTCCGCAACCAAACGTTTGACCATCGAACGCCTCCTGCAGCGGTGTGATGGGAACCATAACGCAGAGCGCGCCCGGATGGAAGACCTTGTGGTGAAAAAGCCCTTCGATCGGCTAAGCTCGGGTCATGGACATCGTGACACTGCAATCGGCGCTGGGACAGTACTTTGCACCCTGGGTGCAGGCCCTGAACCTGCAAGTGCAGGCATGTGATGCTGCGTCGGTCACCGTGCGCCTGCCACAAAACGGGCAACTGGCGCGGGTTGGTGGCATGGTCTGCGGCCAGGCCATGATGGCCGCGGCAGACACCTGTATGGTGCTGGCCCTGATGAACCACCTCGGCGCCTTCCGGCCCTGCACCACGGTCCAGCTCAGCACCAGTTTTCTCAAGCCGCTGGCGGCGCAGGATGGTCTGATCGAGGCGCGCGTGTTGCGTAGTGGCAAGACCCTGGCCTTCGGCGAGATCGACATCCGTGGCGCCGACGATGGCAAGAGTGTGTGCCGCAGCAGCACCACCTACGCCCTGCTTTGACATGGTCATTGGCCGGGAACGGACTTGGTGATGCGCTGGTTTGTCAGGTTGTTGTTGCTGTTATTGCTTGGCGTGCCACTTGTTGGCGCCGCCTTGTTGTGGCTGGCGGTGGACAACACCCCCCTGGTGGCTGAGCGCATCAACCTGAAGCCAAACGACATTGAACGCGCGAAGCAGGTGTTGCGACGCAACGATCCGCGCCGGATGCGCCAGGGCATTTTGCGCACCATTTCCCTGCCACAGGAGGACGTCAGCCTGGCGGCAGGGTACTTGGCCAGCCGGTTTGCCCGGGGCAGCAGCCGCGTCTTGCTGCTGCAGGGTTCGTCTTCGGTGCGGGCGACCTTCGAATTGCCCGCCAACCCCCTGGGCCGCTACGTCAATATCGATGCCGTGTTGTCAGAGACCGGCCGCTTGCCACGTTTCGAGCAGTTGCGTGTGGGCCGTGTTGTCGTGCCGTCGTTCTTGTGCAACTGGGTGCTTGAATCCGGAATTGCGCGTCTGCAAGGTCATGCCGACTACGCGGCCGCGGCCGATGTTGTCAAGCGTGTTCAGATGCGCGACGGCATGTTGACCGTGCAGTTTGAATGGAGTGATGCGGCGGCAGGGCAGATCAAGGCGGCGCTGGTGCCGCCTGAAGACCAGGAGCGCTGGAGCGCCTACCAGGCGTTGCTGGTCGGGCTGGCAGAAGCTGCACCGCGTGGCTCGCCGATGACCTTTGACAGGCTGCTGGTGCCGCTGCTGCAACTGGCACAGACCCGCGCCGCAAGCGGCGATATCGCGGCAGAACACCGCGCCGCCATCATCGTTTTGACTTTCTACATCAACGGCAAGGGCTTGGCGGCGCTGGTGCCTGCCGCCGCCGCCTGGCCGGCACCGGAACGAAGGGTGGTGACATTGGCCGGGCGCACCGATTATCCGCAACACTTCACGATCTCTGCTGCGCTGACAGTCACCGCCGGCAGCCCGCTGTCGGACGCCGTGGGTCTATATAAGGAAGTGGACGACTCGCGCCGCGGCAGTGGCTTTTCGTTCAACGACATCGCTGCCGACCGGGCCGGTACACGTTTTGGCGAAATAGCGGTGGGCGGTGCGCAAGCGGCAGCGAAGTTGCAACAGTTGCTGGCGCGTGGATTGCGGGAGTCCGACTTGCTGCCTGAACTCGCGGATCTGCCCGAGTTCATGACGGAGGTGGAGTTCAAGCGGCGGTTTGGCGGCATCGGGCAACCAGCCTATGTGCAGATGCTGGCCGACATCGAACAACGCATCTCCGCGTTACCTCTGTATCGGCGATGACAAGGTCACCGCAGCGGGCCAGAGGCGATAAAATACAGAGCGCCCGTGCCATACAGAACTCCGAGGAATACCATGTCAACTCCTTCCACGCAGCATGAAAACGAGTCCGACGACGTGGTCGAAAAGATCGTGCCGCTGATGCCTATCGTGTTGCCGGTGGCTGGCGGTGTGCTCATGTTTTTGCTGGCATTTATTGCCGTTTTCATGGCCTGAAAGCCCGCTGCAGCGCCGGCCGGCGGCGACCGCCTCCTCTTTGCTTGTTGCCATTCGGGCCTGGCCCGAATCCCGGCACGCCCAGGTTCTCAAATGTCTGCAGCGCGCGAACGCCGGCGTGGTTGATCCAATAGTGTCAGGAAGTTCACACATGAACTGATGCATTTTTTGCATAACTATTCACGGTAACCGACTGGTAACTTTCGGGCCAGTTCCTAAAATTGTCCTTCCAGTCGGCTGTTTCGGTGTGGCATATCCGCCCCACATGATGGCGACCTTTCCCGCAACCCGCGGGGACGAATGGATGGTGTTTCGGTGGATCACCGCACCACAGGCTCAGGGCCCGAGTCCTTTTTTTAAAGCGAATGCCGCACCAGCGAGGCGGCGGTTTGTTTTGAAAAGACGATTTTTACTTCCGGAGCTGACTTCATGTTAACCAAAGTTGCCAGCGGCTTGAGCGTCCACGCGCCAGCCCATGTCAAGAACCAGGCCCTGACATCCTGGGTCGCCGAAATCGCGGCCCTGACCAAACCCGCAGATATTTACTGGTGCGACGGATCCAGTGCGGAATATGACCGCTTGTGTCAACAACTGGTCGACGCCGGCACCTTTCGCAGGCTCAACCCCGCGCGGCTGCGGCTCTATCACAGCATGT
>JANOTG010000547.1:0-2247 GCA_031416215.1 Betaproteobacteria bacterium | reverse complement strand
GGCCTGCAGCTCGGCGTTGACGGTGGAGAGTTCCTCGTTGATCGACTGCATTTCCTCCTTGGAGGTTTCCAGTTCCTCGTTGGTGGACTGCAGCTCTTCGTTGACCGACTGCATTTCCTCGTTCGAGGACTTGAGCTCTTCATTGGACGTCTCCAGTTCTTCGTTGGCGGCCTGGCGGTACTCCTCGTGGGCGCGCAGCTCTTGCCTGAGCCCGGCCAGGGTGGCGGCGGCCGTGACCGCTTGCGCGCCGTGGTCGTCGTTGCCCGGGCCGGGGCTCGCCGCATTGTCCGATTCGGTGCCAACACGCTGCGTGCCGCGCCGTTCTGCATCGGGAGTTGGCACGGCGAGACCGGCCAGGTCCGGCTCGGCCGCCTCCTCAAGCACCACCAGGTACAACAGGGACTCCGGTGTGTCGGCCGCGTCCGCCACGACCGGGCGCACGGTCAGGTTGACGGTGCTGAAGTGGCCGTTGGTCTTGACGCGCAAGCCCGGGGCGCGCACGATTTCTCTGCCAGTGGCGGCGTTGTGCAGCGCCGTCGTCAGCGTGCGCCGCAATCCGTCGCGGGCCATCTGCACGATATTGTTGATGCCGGCTTCACCGGGGGTTGGCTCCAGGTACAGGCCGGTGCGCCCGTGCAGGTACAGCATGTCTCCCTGGGCGTTGACCAGCACGCCGGCCAGCGGCATCTGCTTCAACAAGGTCTGCTCCACGAGTTCGCGCAAGGGGCGTTTGGCCGGGCGTACATGCCGGCCAGGCGACTGTACTGGCGCCAGGTCGGAGCGCGGCACCGGTGGGCGAGCGAGGCCACGGGATGCGACACGAAGCAAACCATGCGCACCTTCCTTGCGCAGGTACAGCTTCGCCTTCAGGTCGAGCAAGGCAAACAGGTCGGTGAAATCGCCGACCGTCTCCGAGGTGCCCAGGAACAGGATGCCACCCGGGTTGAGTGTGTAATGGAACAGGGGGATCAACCTTCGTTGCAGATCACCGCCCATGTAGATCAGCAGGTTGCGACAGACCACCAGGTCGAGTTTGGAGAATGGCGGGTCCCTGCCCACGTCCTGTTCCGAAAACACGACCATATCCCGGATGGCCTTGTTCACCCGGTAGGTGCTGCTGTCGGCCTCGGCGGTGAAGTAACGGGCCAGGCGCTCCGGCGACAGGTCGGCAGCAATGTTCGCCGGAAAAAGCGCCGAGCGCGCACGGGTGATGGCGCGCCGGTCAATGTCGGTGGCGAAGATCTGCACCTTGTAACTGGTCTTGAGCGCGTCCATCTGCTCCTGCAGCAGGATCGCAATGGAATACGCCTCCTCCCCGGTGGAACAACCGCAGCACCACACGCGCACCGTGGCGCCGGGGCGCCGGCCCTTGAAAAGCCGGGGCATCGCCTGCTGCTCGAGCGCCTGGAAGGCCGCGGGGTCGCGAAAGAAGTGTGTCACGCCAATCAGCAGGTCCCCGAACAGCGCCTCCACCTCGGGCGCTGTCTGCTGCAGGTACTTGACATAGGCGCCCATCGTGTCGATCTGGTGCACTGCCATGCGCCGCTCGATTCGGCGCTGGATGGTGCTTGGCTTGTACTGCGAAAAATCATGACCGACCTGGGCCCGCAACAGCATGAATATCTTCTTCAGGACGTTATCGGTTTTGGGCGCCTGTTCATCGGTCGGCCGGGCCAGATGGCCCAGCGCATGGGCGGCATAAGCGACAAGGCGTTCCGGCATTTCCGCCGGCGGCAGTTCGTAATCGACCAAGCCGGTGGCGATGGCGCTGCTCGGCATGCCGTCAAACACCGTCGAGTCGGGGCTCTGGGCCATCGCCATGCCGCCCTCCGCCTTGATCGCCCGCAGGCCCAGTGTGCCGTCACTGCCGGTGCCCGAGAGCACGACGCAAATGGCCCGCTCGTGCTGGTCGGCGGCGAGCGAGCGGAAAAAGTAATCGATCGGCAGGCGCCGGCCGCGCGGCTCCAGGGGTTCGAGCAATTGCAGCGTCCGGTTCAGCAAGGCCATGTCGCGGTTGGGCGGGATGATGTAGGCGCAGTTCGGCCGGATGACCATCCCGTCCGTGACCTCGAACACCTGCATGCGGGTGTAGCGGGAGATCAGTTCGGTCAGGATGCTCTTGTGGTCGGGTGCCAGGTGCTGCACCAGCACGAAGGCCATCCCGGGATCCCGGTCCGCGGGCATGGCCGAGAAAAATGCTTCGAACGCCGCCAGTCCGCCCGCCGATGCACCAATGCCCACCACCGG
>JANOTG010000546.1:0-2535 GCA_031416215.1 Betaproteobacteria bacterium | reverse complement strand
CGGCAGGCAACTGGATCAGTACCTGCCGCGCGAGGTGCGTCGCATCATCGTCGGAAACTACGAAATGCGCTACGAGTTGGTCGACGCCACCGTCACCATCCTGCGGGTCTGGCACACACGCGAAGAACGCTGAGTGGCAGGGATTGATGGGGGTGTGGCTGCCGATTTTTATGGGCTATGCAGGTTCCGCCTCAGGCCGCACGCCCGAATACGCCGGTGTGGCCAAGCAAGCGCTGGCCCAGAGGTGCCACGGCATCGCGGATCGCACCAATATGCTCCGGCGTGGTGCCGCAGCAGCCGCCCACGATGTTCACCAACCCGTCGGCGACAAACTCGCGCAGCAACCGCGCCGTGACCTCGGGTGTTTCGTCAAAACCGGTCTCCGACATCGGATTGGGCAGGCCGGCATTCGGGTAACAGCTGATAAAAGTGTCGGGCGCCATCCGGTTCAGCTCCTGGATGTAGGGTCGCATCAGAGCGGCACCGAGGGCGCAATTCAGGCCAATCGCCAGTGGCCGGGCGTGGCGCACGCTGTACCAGAAAGCGGTGACGGTCTGGCCCGACAGGATGCGCCCAGAGGCGTCGGTGACGGTGCCGCTGATGATGATGGGCAGGTTTTCGCCGGTCTGCTCGAACACCTCGTCGATGGCAAACAGCGCGGCCTTGGCATTGAGCGTGTCGAAAATGGTTTCCACCAGGAGCACATCGCTGCCGCCCTCGATCAGGGCCAGGGTTTGCTCGTGGTAGGCGGCACGCAACTGCTCGAACGTGACGTTGCGCGCGCCAGGGTCGTTCACATCCGGGCTGATGCTGGCGGTTTTTGGGGTGGGCCCGAGTGCACCCACGACAAAACGCGGCTGATGCGGCGTCGAAAAGCGGTCGCAGGCGGCGCGGGCGATCTTCGCCGACTGCAGGTTCATCTCGCGTGCCAGGTGCGCCATGTCGTAGTCGGCCTGCGCTATCGTGGTGGCGCCAAAGGTGTTGGTTTCGATCATGTCGGCACCCGCCGCCAGATAGGCGTCGTGGATGTCGCCGATGACCGGGGCCTGCGTCAGGCTGAGCAACTCGTTGTTGCCTTTGACGTCTTTATGGAAGTCGTGAAACCGCGCTCCCCGATAGGCTGCCTCGTCAAAACGCAGGCGCTGGATCATGGTGCCCATGGCGCCGTCCAGGATGACGGTGCGTTGCGCCAGCAGGGCGGGCAGCGCGCGGCCTCGGGTGTAGATCGGGTAGGACATGTTTCCGATTGTAGAAACATGGGCGCAGAACTGGTGCCTGCGGCTTTGCCCGGACAATACCGGCGATGAGTTCCTGCTGCCCATGAACACCCAGGTCGAGATTGCCAGCCCGACACGACCGGATACGCCCGAACACGGCGTGCTGCGCGATATTTTTGGCTACCGGGAGTTTCGTGGCCCGCAACAGGCGGTGATTGAACATGTCGCGCGCGGCGGCGATGCACTGGTGCTGATGCCCACCGGTGGCGGCAAGTCGTTGTGTTACCAGATACCGGCGATCGTCCGGCAACGCGCGGGGCACGGCACCACCGTGGTCATTTCGCCCCTGATTGCCCTGATGCACGATCAGGTGGGCGCCCTGCACGAGGCTGGTGTGAGCGCGGCGTTTCTGAACTCCACGTTGTCGGTCGAAGATGCGGTGTCGACCGAGCAACGCATGCTGCGTGGCGAGATCACGCTGTTGTATGCCGCGCCCGAGCGTGTTACCACGCCGCGTTTCCTGGCGCAACTCGAGGCCATGGCCGCGCGCGGCAAACTGAGCCTGTTTGCTATCGACGAGGTGCATTGTGTCAGCCAGTGGGGCCACGATTTCCGCCCCGAGTACCGTGCGCTGACGGTGCTGCACGAGCGTTTTGCCGCCGTACCGCGTATTGCGCTCACCGCCACCGCCGATGGCGTGACGCGGGCCGACATCGTGGAGCGTTTGCAACTGCAGGATGCGCGCACCTTTGTCAGCAGCTTTGATCGCCCGAACATCCGTTACACGATTGTGGAGAAAAAGGACCCGGCGGCACAACTGCTGCGTTTCATCAGCACGCAGCACCCGGGAGAGGCCGGTATCGTGTATTGCCAGTCGCGCAAACGGGTCGAAGAAATTGCCGCCCTGTTGTGCCAGCAAGGCCTGGACGCCCTGCCCTACCACGCCGGGCTGGACGCTGCGCTGCGGCAACACAACCAGGACCGGTTTTTGCGCGACGACGGTGTGGTGATGGTGGCGACGATCGCGTTTGGCATGGGCATCGACAAACCCGATGTGCGTTTTGTGGCCCATCTGGACATGCCCAAGAACATCGAGGCCTACTACCAGGAAACCGGTCGCGCCGGTCGTGACGGCGGGCCGGCCGACGCCTGGATGGAGTACGGATTGCAGGACGTCGTCAACCAGCGCCGCATGATCGACGAAAGCCCGGCCGGTGAAGATTTCAAGCAGGTGATGCGCGGCAAGCTCGACGCGCTGCTGGGCCTGGCCGAGGCCACGGATTGTCGGCGCGTGCGGCTGCTGAACTATTTCGGTGAA
>JANOTG010000545.1:0-3122 GCA_031416215.1 Betaproteobacteria bacterium | reverse complement strand
GCGACATGCTGGCGACGGGCGCGCCGTGAGCCTCTATCTGACCGCCGATGGCGAACGCCTGATGCGTGAGGCCGAGAAAACTGCGACATCGCTGGAGCTCGAGGCATCTGACCGGCTGACCGCTGCCGAGCGCAAGACGCTGATACGTCTGTTACGCAAAATCTATCTCGACGATCGGGCCGCAACCGGGTACGACCTCTGATTCACCGTCCGCGGGGCGGCTGACAACTATTGTGGCGCCAGCCCATCCGCCCTACACTGATCCCACAAAAAGGCGACTGTGATCGAGGAGAAGAACGGATGAGTGTCAAGGAAGATGCGGCCATGACCCAATTGCTCGGGCTTCTGGAGTCGCGCTATGCAGTGCGGGTGGTATGGGCCTTGCGCGACGGGCGAGCGCAGACCTTCCGGTTGTTGCAGGACAGTGTGGGAAACATCACGCCCAACACCCTGAACACGCGCCTGAAGCAGCTACGGCTGGCCGGGCTGGTGGGGCATGTGAAAGACGGTTACCTGCTCACCGCGACCGGAGCCGACCTGGCCCGACGGCTGACCGAGCTACCGGCTTTTGCCACCCGCTGGTCGGCCCTGCTGGCGAAAAAAAAGGCCTGAACGATGCAACTTCCGCTCAACCTGGCGCAGGTGCTGCCGCAGGACATCGAACGGGCCGTGCTCGTCGGCCGTATCTGGATCGAGGGCCAGGGGCCGACGCTGGTGCGGGTCTGCGAAAACCGGCTGTTCGATATCTCGCAGATTGCCGCGACCTGCTCGCAGCTGCTGGAGATGGCCGACCCCGTGGGCTCGGTACGCGAATATGCTGGCGCACCGATTGCAGACACGGCCGAAGTACTCGCCAACTCGGCATTCGACCGGCGCAATCCTGCCCTGCCGTGGTTTCTGGCGCCCTGCGACCTGCAGGCCATCAAGGCGGCCGGTGTGACCTTTGTGGCGTCCATGCTGGAGCGGGTGATTGAAGAACAGGCGCGTGGTGACGCTTCACGGGCCGAGGCGGCGCGCCGCGCCGTAGTGGCCGTCATCGGTGACAACCTGGGCGGCGTGCGCCCCGGGTCGCCGCAGGCGGCCGAATTGCGCACGGTGTTGCTGGCCCGAGGCATGTGGTCGCAGTATCTGGAGGTCGGAATCGGCGTCGATGCCGAGATATTCACCAAGGCCCAGCCGATGAGTGCGGTCGGACTTGGCGCCGAAGTCGGCCTGCATCCCGGCAGTGCCTGGAACAACCCGGAACCCGAGATTGTGCTGGCGGTGAACAGCCGCGGCCAGACGGTGGGCTGCACCATGGGCAACGATGTCAACCTGCGTGACTTCGAGGGCCGCAGCGCACTGCTGCTGGGCAAGGCCAAGGACAACAACGCATCGGCGGCGATCGGACCCTGCATACGCCTGTTTGACGACACCTATGGCATCGATGATGTGCGCCGCTGCCAACTCTCGATGCAGGTTCTCGGCGCTGACGGCCAGTTCCAGATGCATGGCAGCAGCAACCTGGCCATGATCAGCCGTGATCCGCTGGAGCTGGTAGATCAGACCATGGGCAAGCTCGGGCAGCGCACCCACCAGTACCCGGACGGCTTCATGCTGTACCTGGGTACCATGTTTGCGCCGACGCAAGACCGCCACGGGCCGGGTCAAGGTTTTACCCATGTGGTCGGCGACATCGTCAGCGTTTCCACCGCGCGGCTGGGCACGCTGGTGAACCGCGTCAACCTGTGCCACGCAGTCACACCCTGGCACTACGGCACCGGCGCACTGATGCGTGACCTGGCACAACGCGGCCTGCTGGCATAATTTGCCCTCGCGCCGGGTCGCCCATGGCCACCCGGTCCGCCCCGGCCGCGCGTTGCGGCATTCCACACACATTGACGGACTTTTCCATGATCACAACCCCCAGCGGCCTGCAGTACACCGACACCACCATGGGCGACGGTGACGAGGCCAAATCCGGCCAAAGTGTTACGGTGCATTACACCGGTTGGCTGTACGAGAACAACACCCAGGGCGCCAAGTTCGACTCCAGCCGGGATCGCCGTGACCCGTTCGTGTTTTCGCTCGGCGCGGGCATGGTCATCAAGGGCTGGGACGAGGGCGTGGCCGGCATGAAGATAGGCGGCGCGCGCACCCTGATCATTCCGGCTGCCCTGGGTTATGGCGCCCGCGGCGCGGGCGGCGTGATTCCGCCCAACGCAACGCTCAAATTCGACGTCGAGCTGCTCGGCGTTTCCTGACCGTCGTCACAACACCAGCGCACCCGGCGCGTGGCCTGTCGAGGGGCGCTGCGGCAGTGGCAACGAGGTTCTGCGGCGTATGGCAACGCAAGGCGACACGCAGACCTTGAAAGCAGCGGCGCTGCCCCAACGTCCTGACGACCCCAAAAGTTATCCATCTGATTGATCTGCATGTCTGACACCCAAACCCACGCACCGGCACCGGACTACCAGAGTACGGAAGAAATGATGGCAGCACAAGCGGCCCAGGAAGCGGACCTGCTGACCCGTGCGCAAGCCGATCTGGCGGCCTTGCAAGTCAAGAGCGCGGAGCTCGCCGACCAATACCTGCGGGCCAAGGCAGAGGCCGAAAACGCCCGCCGGCGGGCCGAAGACGAAATTTCCAAAGCGCGCAAATTTGCCGTCGAATCCTTTGCCGACAGCATGTTGCCGGTCGTTGACAGTCTGGAGGCCGGCCTGATCCTGAAGGACGCGACGCCGGAGCAGATTCGCGAAGGCGCCCAGGCCACCCTGCGCCAGCTCACGGCCGCTCTCGAGCGCAACAAGGTACTGGCCATCCAGCCAGAGCCGGGAACACGTTTCGACCCGCACCAGCACCAGGCGATCAGCGTGGTGCCGTCGGAGCTGGAGGCCCATTGTGTGGTGAGTGTGCTGCAAAAAGGCTATTCCATCGCCGAGCGTGTGCTGCGCCCGGCCCTGGTGACAGTCGCCGCGCCCAAATAAGCCCTTGAAAACAGTGCGGAAATCCGCACATCCGTAACAGGAACAGTTTGTAAAACCAGCACGGCATGGCCAACCATGGCAGCCGGGCGATCTTGGAGTAGAACATGGGAAGAATCATTGGTATCGACCTGGGGACCACCAACAGCTGTGTGGCGA
>JANOTG010000544.1:0-2837 GCA_031416215.1 Betaproteobacteria bacterium | reverse complement strand
GTTTGTGCCATTTGGGTGATCAGTGCCTGGGTGTAACGCAGCAACAGGCGCATCACCGGCCCGGAGCGGTTGAACTCGTCCTTGAGCCTGCGGGAAGACAGGCGAAATCCCTGGCCGGCGCTCAGGACGACCGCCCGGCTGGGGGTGGAGTCACCACCCATGAACAACGAAATCCCGGCCAGGCCTTCGTTGCCAACGACAGCAATCTCCGCCGAGGCCCCACTTTCCATCACGTACAGCAGGGCCACGATGGCGGTGGTCGGAAAATAGGCGTGACCGAGTTCGACGCCTGGCTCGTACAGAACCATGCCCAGGGGCAAGGCCACCGGTTCGAGAGCCGGCTGGATGCGTGCCCAATCGTCAGCCGGCAGTGCGGCGAGAAGGTGGTTGTGTTTTGGATCGAGGACACTGACCATGCGCCGATCATAAGGCGCGGATGGCTATGGCATGCAGTGGGTTATGGCGGCAATGGCGTTTTGTTCTCCACCTGGGCTGGCATGCGGTTGGCCGAGGGCGGCGTGTGTTCACCTTCAGGGCCTGGCGACTTTCTCCAGCCGGCGCGTCTCGCCGATCTTGAGCACGTCGAACTGCAGTGGCTGCAGGCCGCGCTCGTCTCGCATGCGCGCTTGAGACCGCGCCGGCTCCAGTGCTGCACCGGCACGAAGGTGATGCGCAGTGGTCCATCACGCGCCTCCTGCCACCAGTCGTATTCGTCCACACGCATGATGCCGAGCTCCCTGAACCAGACGGCCAGCCCCTTGGGCACCAGGAAACGCGGGCTGCCATGCGCCGACGCGGCGAGGCGTTGTACCGAATCGGCGTCCAGGTGGTCGTAATGGTTGTGCGAGATCATCACCACGTCGATGCGCGGCAGTTCGGGAATGTCGATCGGCAACGGGACGACGCATTTCGGGCCGGCAAAACTGACCGGTGAGGCACGGGGCGAGAACGTCGGGTCGAACAGGATGTTCTTGCCGGCCAGCCGCACCAGCATCGTGGCGTGCCCGATCCAGGTGACCGAGGGGTTGTTGTCGACTGCAGCCAAGGCCGATCAGTCGCGGCGCACGTGGCAGGTTGTCGGGGTCACCGTCGCGGCGTGTAAGCTTGAGGGACCGCGACCTTCGGAACCCGCCATGCCAGTTGTTGTACGTACCCTGGTTCTGACCACTCTGGCGATGCTGGCCTTTGCTGGCAACTCGCTGTTGTGTCGCCAGGCGCTGAAACACACGGCCATTGACGCCACCAGTTTCACACTGATCCGCATCGTTTGTGGTGCCGTCGTGTTGTGGCTCATCCTCAGCCTGCGGCAGGTGCGTGCGCCCGTTCTGGGCAACTGGGCTTCTGCCGCCTGCCTGTTCGTGTACGCGGCGGCGTTCTCATTCGCCTATATCGATCTATCGGCCGCCACCGGTGCCCTGTTGCTGTTTGGTGCGGTGCAGGCAACCATGATCGGCCGCGGGGTGTGGGCCGGTGAGCGACCCGGTGTCGTCCAGACGCTGGGTCTGTTGCTGGCCGGGGCCGGGCTGGTGACCCTGTTGTTGCCCGGTGTGGCCGCGCCCGAACCACAACCTGCCGCCCTGATGCTGCTGGCCGGTGCCGCCTGGGGCGTCTATTCATTACGTGCCAAGGGCAGCGGCGACCCGACCCAGGTGACGGCAGGAAACTTCCTGCGCGCCAGTGCTTTGGCCGCCGTTCTCGCTGCAGTGATGTTGCCGCACTGGCGTCTCGACAGCGCCGGCGTGGCATATGCCATTGCGTCTGGCGCCATCACGTCGGGACTGGGTTATGCCGTGTGGTACACCGCGCTGCGCGGTCTGAGCGCGACCACGGCAGCCTCGGTGCAGCTCAGCGTGCCGGCCATCACTGCGTTGGGCGGCGTCGTGCTGCTGGCCGAGCCCCTCACGTTGCGCCTCGTGTTGTGTTCCGGTGCCATCCTGGGTGGTATCGCACTGGTGATAGCCAAAAAGCCGGTCCAGTGATGCAGCAATGACGGTCGAGGGGATCGTTTGGCCCGATGCCACAGCGTCTTGTCAGTGCAGCCGCTGCACCGGCATCTCCGGTGCCTGCTGCAACCACTGTCTGGCCGCCGACAGGCGCATCTCCGGCTCGCCCGCACTGGCTGCCAGCACCGCGTGGACGGCGGATACGGCCTGGCCGAGTGCATCGGGCAGGGGCCTGCCCAGCGCCAGATGGCCGAGCAGCAGTGCGGCCAGCAGGTCGCCGGCGCCATTCTGCACGCTGAGCAGGCGCGGGCTCGTCGCGCGCCAGACCTGGTCGGCCGTGACCGCCAGCGATTCGACTTCACGGGCGCTGGTTCCTTCGTGCTGCACGGTGGTGACGACCACAATGCCCGGCCCCAGCGGCAACAGGCTGCGGGCCGCAGTGATGGCCTGATCGATGGTGTGCACCGGTTGCCCGCTCAGGCGCTCCAGCTCGAAGTGATTCGGCGTCACGATGTCGGCCAGGGGCAACAGCTGGCTGCGTATGGCCTGCTCCACGCCGTCGCGCACATAGACCCGGCCGTTGTCGCCAATCACCGGATCACAAAGATACAGCGCGCCGGGCCTGGCCGCGCGCAGTTGCGTCACCGCCCCAACGGCAACCGCGGCCGTGCCCGGCAGACCGAGGTATCCGGTGAGCATGGCGCAGCAGCGAGCGAGTGCACCAATTGCCGTGATGCCCTGCACCAGATCAGTCAGTTCGTCGGCTGGCAACATGCGCCCTTTGGCCGGACCGTGGCCGGGATGGTGTGCCAGCAACACGGTCGGTATCGCCAACACCTCAAAGCCGAGCATCTGCAGTGCGGGCACCGTGGCGCAGTTGCCGACATGACCATA
>JANOTG010000543.1:0-10950 GCA_031416215.1 Betaproteobacteria bacterium | reverse complement strand
CACTCTGAGACGTTGCGAAAAATGCTGGCGATGCCGGGATTGAGCTCATAACCCCCGGTCATCAGGCATCGCGGACAATCCGTGCATGGGCATCAGCCAGTACATCAGGGAGATCGGCCGTGGCAAGGACGGTGCCCGCTCCTTGACGCGTTTGCAGGCCGCTGACCTGTTTGGACAGGTGCTGGACGGAACCGTCACCGACCTGGAGATTGGCGGCTTTTGCCTGGCGATGCGCATCAAGGGAGAAACGTCACTGGAGATGGCCGGCTTTCTGGACGCCACCTACAACCGCACCCATCTGGTACCACTGGCTGCCGACTGCGCGGCCGTCGTGCTGCCAAGTTACAACGGGGCACGCAAGCTCCCGGTACTCACACCCCTGCTTGCGTTATTGCTGGCGCGCCACGGGTTGGCGGTGTTGGTGCATGGCGTGGCGACCGAGTCGACCCGCGTGTTTTCTTCCAGCGTATTCGAGGCGCTGGGGGTGTTTGCCACCGAGGCCATCGCACCCCTGACGGGAGCTAATGTCATGTTCGTGCCAACGGGTGTCTTGTGTCCCGGGCTCAAACGCCTGCTGGATGTGCGCCGCACGGTGGGCCTGCGCAACCCGGCCCATAGCCTGGCCAAACTGATGAATCCGTGCCGCGGGCCAGCTGTCGTGGTGGGCAGCTACACCCATCCTGAATACGCCGTCTCGATGGCGGCCGTCTTTGCCCTGATGGGCAGCAACGCCATGTTGCTGCGTGGCACGGAGGGCGAACCGGTGGCGGACGCGCGGCGCATACCGCGCATGGACGGTTTCGTCGCGGGACGGCCGATGGTGCTGCAGGAGGCCCAGGCCGGAACACTGGAGTCTGTTCCCGACCTGCCGACGGGCACCGATGCCATGTTGACGGCGCGCTACATCAGCGATGTGTTGGATGGCCGCAGACCCGTGCCAGGCCCGATCGCCAGCCAAGTGGAACACATCTTGCGTCTGTGTCAACATGCAAAGAAATAGACCCGTCGGCACAGTCATTCTGGTTGGCGCCGGGCCGGGCGACCCGGAACTGCTCACGCTCAAGGCGGTTCGGGCCATCTCCACTGCAACTCTGCTCCTGGTGGATGACCTCGTCAATGACGCCGTACTGGCCCACGCAGCTGCATCGGCACGCATCGTGCGGGTCGGCAAGCGCGGCGGCTGCAAGAGCACCCCGCAAGCCTTCATCACACGCATGATGATTGCTGCCGCGCGCGCGGGGCACACCGTGGTTCGCCTCAAAGGCGGCGACCCGTTCATTTTCGGACGCGGTGGCGAAGAGGTGGAAGAGCTGCGCGCGCAGGGCATCCCGGTGGAAGTCGTGAACGGAATATCGTCCGGCCTGGCGGCAGTGACCAGCCTCGGTGTAGCGCTGACGCACCGCGAACACGCCCATGGAGTCGTCTTCGTGACAGGCCACGCACAACCCGGCAGCCAGGGCCCGGACTGGAGGGCACTCGCCGGGGCCGCGGCAGCGGCACGATTGACGGTGGTGATCTACATGGGAATCAGCAGCGCGCGACAAATCCAGGACGGCTTGCTGCAGGGCCTGAGCGCGGACACGCCGGTGGCACTGGTGCAAAACGCAACCCTTCCCGAGCAGCGCCAGGCGGTCACCACACTGGGTGCGCTGGTCCAGTGCATTGAGCAGCAGGGGTTCGGCAGCCCGGCCGTGATCGTGGTCGGCGATGTGGTACGGGGCGTGCAGATGATTCTGGCCGACCCGCACCTGGCCCGCAGCGCCTGAAGGCAGGGGCAGCAGCCCCCTACACTGCGGCCCATGCAATCGTTTGACGTGGTGGTGCTCGGTGCGGGCGCCGCCGGCCTGTTTTGTGCCGGGCTGGCTGGACAGGCCGGCTTGCGTGTTCTGTTGCTGGATCACAGTGCCAAAGTGGCGGAGAAGATCCGAATTTCAGGCGGTGGCCGCGCAAACTTCACCAATCGGGACGTCAGCGCCACCAATTTCCTGGGCGAAAACCCCAATTTCAGCCGATCGGCATTGGCGCGTTATACGCCGCAGCATTTCACCGAGTTGTTGCAGCGTCATGGCATCTCGTTTCACGAAAAGCACAAGGGCCAGCTGTTTTGTGACCGCTCGGCCGAAGACCTCATCAACATGCTGCTGGCCGAGTGCGCCGCCGGGGCGGTTATACGCTGGCAACCGTGCGTCGTCCATGCCGTGCAGGCGATTGCGCCCGACATGGCGGATGCCACGGCGCAGCGCTACGCCGTGCACACGGACCGGGGAATGGTGCACAGCCGTTCGCTGGTGATCGCCACTGGCGGGCTGTCCATCCCAAAAATTGGCGCCACGGATTTCGGTTACCGCATCGCGCGGCAATTCGCGCTGCCTGTGATCGCGCCGCGCCCAGCCCTGGTCCCCCTGACATTCGACGCCACGGCATGGGCGCCGTATGCCACCTTGTCAGGATTGTCCCTGCCGGTACGCATCGAGACGGGTGACAAAAAGAACAAGGCCACCTTCCTGGAAGACCTGTTGCTGACGCACCGCGGACTGAGCGGGCCGGCGGTGCTGCAGATTTCAAGCTACTGGAAGGCCGGTGACGCGATCCGTATCGACCTGGCACCCGGACAGGACATCACACGGCACTTGTTGCAGGTCAAGGCGACCTCGCGCCGCCTGCTGGGCAACGAATTGACCACGATATTGCCATCCCGCCTGGCCGACAGTTGGGTCGCTCAGGACAAGTCCTGGCAGCGTCCGCTGAACGAGGTGCCGGACAAGGCTCTTACGCAATTGGCGGCGCAGTTGGCGCGCTGGGAGCTGATACCGACCGGCAGCGAGGGTTACCGCAAAGCCGAGGTGACTGCCGGCGGCGTGGACACCCGCGTGTTGTCTGGACAAACCATGGAATCCCGCCAGCCAGGGCTGTATTTCATTGGCGAGGTGGTCGATGTCACCGGCTGGCTGGGGGGATACAACTTCCAGTGGGCCTGGTCCAGCGCCCATGCCTGTGCCCTCGGCTTGGCACAGCGCCTGCTGAGCGGCTCGGCAAAAGCCCTATAATCCAAGGCTTTGCTGGCAAAACCCGCTGCCAGACCAATTTCGCGGGGATGACAAGCGCATTCAGCCCGGGTGCCCGATCTCTCCCTGGCGCATTATCAGAAAATCTCTAGCCAATGACCACCATCCGTGTAAAAGAAAACGAGCCGTTTGACGTTGCATTGCGTCGCTTCAAGCGCACCATCGAAAAGCTGGGTCTGCTGACCGATCTGCGGGCCCGCGAGTTCTACGAAAAGCCGACTGCCGAGCGCAAGCGCAAGAAGGCAGCGGCAGTCAAGCGGAACTACAAGCGCATCCGCTCGATGCAGTTGCCGAAAAAGCTGTTCTGATCGGGCCGGGCTGGCTTTGGCCAGCGGCGTGCCCCAGTCCCACGCAGAACCCGCGCCCGTTGATCGGTGCGCGGGTTTTGTGTTTTATTGCTGCCGGAGAAAACCATGACGCTCAAAGACCAGATCACCGAAGACATGAAAGCAGCGATGCGCGCCCGCGATAGCGAACGTCTGGGCACGATCCGCCTGCTGTTGGCTGCGTGCAAGCAAAAAGAAGTCGATGAACGCGTCGTGCTGGACGACGCGGCGGTCACGTCGATCATCGACAAGCTGGTGAAACAACGCAAGGATTCGATAGCTGCCTTCACCGCCGCACAACGCCAGGACCTGGTGGACAAGGAGGCCGCCGAGCTGGTGGTATTGCAGGCCTACCTTCCGCAGCGCCTCACACCAGAGCAGGTGCAGGCCGAGATCGCGTCGCTGGTGAACGTACTGGCGACCGAACTCGGTCGTGCCCCCGGACCGGCGGAGATGGGCCGACTGATGGGGCTGGCCAAAGTACGCCTCGGCGGTCGCGCCGAAATGGCGCTGGTGTCGGCCAGCGTCAAGGCGGCCTTGCAGGGCTGATTGGCGGCCCGCGCAGGCCGCCGCAGGGTCGCGGGCGCTCGGTCTACTTCACCTTGACCGTGGCGGTCGCAGCATTGGCAAGTGTCCGCTCCGGGCTGGCGTTATCCACCAGTTCCAGCTTCAACTCGTAGTCGCTCGGCGGCGGCGCCAGCCAGACCTCGGTCTGGCCGTTGACAAAGTCCATCACGGCCTCGGGTGCCTTCCCTTTACCCTGCGGGGTCACAGTCAGCCGGAAATGTCCGGTGTCTTTCTGCTTTTGCGCCAAGTGCCCGACATTGAACCCGGACGCGTGGAACTGGACGCGGATCGGCGCCCTGACGGCCTCGGCCGAGACCAACAGGCTGAGGCCCTTGGTGACCAGCGTCGCCGGATCCACCGGGTTCTTCTTCACCACGGTCATCCGGACCGGCTTGCTGTAGACAAAATGCGGCAAGTGTTTGTCGTCGGCCAGCAGCAGGCGCAAGGCATACTGACCGGGTGCCAGATTGAGCACCGTCTCCATCTGGCCTTTGCCGAAATGGATGTACTGCTCGTTGAAAGGAAGAGGCTGCTTGAAATCCAGCGGCAGGTCCCGATTCACCAGCAGATGGTGGTGGCCTGACTTGCCGGAAATGGGGGCCGAAATCGGCGCCAGACCCCAGCCACCGGACAGCCCGAACTTCGCCACAAACGGAGTCTCGATCTTGTCGCCGTCATTGATGTTGACGAAATAGGCCTGCGCAGCACCGTTGGGTGGGGGCGCCTGCCAGGGGTGATAGGACTGCGTCGACGGCTTCAAAGGGGCACTGGCGACCTGGGCCTGGGCAGTGAATAGTGGCGACAGGCCCGCAACAAGCCACGCTGCACTTAGCGCCAGACGCCGCGCACCGCCAATCAGTTTAATCAGCAAGGCCGATCTCCATAAAGTCCGCATGTTGCCGTACGGTTTGACTCCCACTGGGTTTTACAGCACCCCAAAAACTCAGCTGCCAGCCACCTTCATCTTCCCAATCAACACGGAGCCAACAGTCTTGGCTCCATAGTTGTAGTTGTCAGCCCCCACTGCCACCAGGTCCTTGAGCATTTTCTTCATGTTGCCAGCAATCGTAATCTCATGCACCGGGTAGGCAATCTCGCCATTCTCGACCCAAAAACCACTGGCGCCGCGCGAATAGTCGCCGGTCACGTAATTGACCCCCTGCCCCATCAACTCGGTCACGAACAAGCCACGTCCCATCTGTCGCAACATGGCATCGAGGTCGTCGCCTGGGCGGGTCAGACGCGAACGCAACACCAGGTTGTGCGAGCCCCCCGCATTGCCGGTCGTGCGCATGCCGAGCTTGCGTGCGGTGTAACTGCTCAGGAAATAACCACATACCCGCCCTGCATCCACGACGCGGCGCGCCGCCACCCGACGCCCTCGTCGTCGAACGGAGAACTGCCCTTGCCGCGCCGCACAAAAGGGTCCTCGTCGATATCGATATGTGGTGGTAGCACCTGCTTGCCCAGGCTGTCGAGCAAAAACGAACTCTGGCGGTACAAGGCGCCGCCGCTGATGGCCTGGACAAAACTTCCCAACAGCCCGGCAGCCAGCGGCGACTCGAACAACACCGGGCACTGGCGGGTGGATATCTTGCGCGCACCCAGACGGCTCAAGGTGCGCTGCGCTGCATACCGACCGATGCTTTGCGGGCTCGCCAGATCAGCCGCCGCCAGCATCGAGCTGTACCAGGCGTCGCGCTGCATCGCATCACCGTTGCCGGCGATCGGCGCCACCGACATCGAGTGGCGCGAACTGGCAAAACCGCCGCTGAAACCGTGGCTGTGTGCGCTGAAAAAATGCGACTGCTGGGCACTCACGCCCGCCCCTTCGCTGTTGCTGATCGCACTGCTGGTGTCAAAGGTGGCCTGCTCACAACGCAGGGCAAGTTCCGCCGCCGCCTCGCTGGTCAGGTCCCAAGGGTGAAACAGGTCCAGCGCCTGGGCATCGGCCGTGGCGGGGGCGACATCGGCCTCGTCCGGCAGGCCGGCCATGGGGTCTTGCGCGGTAAAACGTGCGATGTCGTAGGCTGCCTGCACCGTCTGCCTGATCGCCGCAGAGGAAAAATCGGAGGTATTGGCGTTGCCGCGCCGCTGTCCGAGATAAACCGTTACCGAAAGCGACTTGTCGCGGTTGCGCTCCACATTCTCAAGCTCGCCCTTGCGTACAGACACACTCAAGCCGCAGGCTTCCGAGGCTTCGGCCGCACTGTCGGTGGCCCCCAGGTGCTGCGCGTGCTGCATGGCCTGCGCCACCAGATCCTGAAAAGTCGTCCGGCTGTAAGCGAAGCCCCGTTCGGTGCGGATCGGGGCGGATTTGTTTTTGCTGCGTGTCATATCGGCGGCTATGATACTTGGCCGACCATGCCCCGCACCCGGCGCGGAGTTCCAGCGACCACACCGATCATGCCCCGCAAACCCAAAAAAGGCTACTTCGTCTCAGGCCAGTTCGTCGCCGAAGGCAGCGAACTGGACCTCGAGCTCAAGCGCGAACTCAAGGGTGGTGACGCGCCCAGCCGCACCGAGCTCAAGCGCGAAAGCACCGAGTTGCAGAAGCTCGGCGAGGACCTGCTGCAGCTGCGCCCCGGTCAACTCGAGTCGCTGGAGTTGACGGAAAAATTTCGCGATGCCATCCGTGAGGCCCGGACCATCACGAATTTTGAAGGCCGACGGCGTCAGCTGCAATTCATCGGCAAGCTGATGCGCCAGCTCGAGGAGCCGGTGCTGCAGTCGATCCGCGACGCGGTGGGCGAGCAGCACAGCGGCAGTCGTCGCGACAGTGCCGCGCTGCATCTGGTCGAGAGCTGGCGCGACCGTCTGATAGCCGATGAAGCGGCATTCGGCGAATGGATCGCGCTGCATCCGCAAACAGACAGCCAGCAACTGCGCTCACTCATCCGGCAAGCGCGGCGCGATGCCAAACCGTCACGCGCCGGTGAGGCGGTGCGCCACGGACGGGCCTACCGCGACATCTTCCAGGCAGTGCGCGACAACATCGCGGATGACACCACAAACCCCGCCTGACATGAACCATGGAACACGCAGCAACAACATTTGAACCGGTCAGGATCGGCCTGGTTTCCGTGAGTGACAGGGCATCGACAGGTGTCTACGAAGACAAGGGCCTGCCAGCCCTGCAGGACTGGTTGACACGGGCCCTGCACAACCCGGTGGAGTTCGAAAAGCGGCTGGTACCCGACGAGGCCGCCACCATCAGCGCGGCACTGGTGGCGCTGGTGGACAGCGGCTGTCACTTGGTGCTGACGACCGGCGGAACCGGTCCGGCGCTGCGGGATGTCACCCCGGAAGCGACATTGGCAGTCGCGCACAAAGAGATGCCCGGCTTTGGTGAACAGATGCGCCAGATCAGCCTGAAATTCGTCCCCACCGCCATCCTTTCGCGCCAGGTCGCAGTGATCCGGGGGCAATGTCTGATCATCAACCTGCCAGGACAACCCAAGGCCATTGCGGAAACACTCGAAGGCCTGCGCGCAGCGGGAGGCGAGGTGTTGGTGGCCGGAATTTTTGCGGCCGTTCCATACTGTATCGACCTGCTTGGCGGCCCCTACCTGGAAACCGACGATGCGGTCTGCAGGGCCTTTCGCCCCAAGTCGGCGATCCGCATCCGGCCTGCGGCGTGAGTCGGCTAACGGCCAACCAGCTGGGTGAGTCGCTCAGCCTCAAAACTTTCAGCGCGCGCCGCGTCGTCGGGCACACAACTGCCGCCGGCCGACCGTTGCTCGGACAACGTGGCGACGGCCTGCCACAACAATGCGATCTGATGTTCTTGCGACGATGCCGTGTCGATCAGGCCGCGCATCGCCAGGCTCAGCGGGTCGTCTTCCTGCGTCACGCCATAGGCTGAAAACTTGCGCTCGGGCGTCGCATCGGCGCTGGCGCCGTCGCGAGATGCCACGATGCGTGCCGGAATACCGACGGCAGTTGCCCCGGCCGGCACGGGCTTGATCACCACGGCGTTACTGCCGATCTTGGCACCGTCGCCAACCAGAAACCCACCCAGCACCTTGGCACCGGCGCTCACGACCACATCGCGACCAAGCGTCGGATGGCGTTTGGCACCCTTGTACAGCGAAGTGCCGCCCAGAGTCACACCCTGGTAAATAGTGCAACCATCGCCGATTTCGGCGGTCTCACCCACCACCACACCCATGGCGTGGTCAAAAAATACCCGCTGGCCGATCTTGGCCCCGGGATGAATCTCGATGCCGGTAAACCAGCGCGCCAGGTGCGACACAAAACGCCCCAGCCACTTGAAATTGTGCTGCCAGAACCAATGGGCCCGACGGTGCAACACCAGCGCATGCAGACCCGGGTAACAGGTCAGCACCTCCCAGGTGCTGCGCGCAGCAGGGTCGCGGTCGAGAATGCACTGGATGTCTGAGCGAAGACGTGAAAACATGACATCAGTTTAGCCCTTTGGCCGCTGCGCCGCTTGCAGCATCGCCTTCGCGATTCCGCGCAGAATGTGGACTTCCTCCTGTGTCACTTCGGCGCGGTTGAACAACTGGTTCAGGCGCGCCATGAGTTTTCTGGGCGTGGCCGGATCGAGGTAGCCGAGCGCCACCAGGGCCTGCTCCCAATGGGCCAGCAGGCCGGCTATCTCTCGCGCATCGGCAGCCAGGCCATCTGTGGCGACCTCGGCTTGCGGCGCAAAACCGCCCATCGCGAGGCGCCACTCGTACGCGATCACCTGCACCGCAGACGCCAGATTCAAAGAGCCGAAGGCCGGATTGACCGGGATGCGTAATGCCACATGGCAGCGGTAGACGTCTTCGTTACGCATGCCAAAACGCTCCGAGCCAAACAGGAAGCCGACACCACCGGTCGCAGTGGTGGCAGGGCCAAGCTGTTGCCACTGGGCAAAACAGTCACGCGGCGCCAGGGTCGGCGGGCCGAAGTCACGCGGCGTCATGGCGGTGGCACACAGGCGGTCCAAGCCGTCGAGTGCTTCATCCAGCGTGTCGACGATACGCGCCGCTGCCAGCACATCCAGGGCGCCGCTGGCACGCTGAATCGTCTCTTCACGCCGCAGCACGTTGGCCCAGCGCGGCGCCACCAGCACCAGGTCGTCAAATCCCATGACCTTCATGGCCCGCGCCGTCGCGCCCACATTGCCAGCATGGCTGGTCTGCAGCAGGATGAAGCGGGTTTCCATGCGCGCCATTGTCACCGCCCGAGCCAGCAGCCGACCGCGCATGGCCGACGTGGCTGGCCAGCCTGCACTTTCGTGGGAAAATACAGCGTCCCGCCATCGTGCGGCTGGTTCGTTGTTCTTGCCATTAACAATCCATGCCCTCCCCCAATTTGCACCCGATGATCAACGTGGCCATCAAGGCCGCGCGCGCTGCCGGCGCCATCATCAACCGCGCCGCGCTCGATGTCGAAGCGGTGCGTATCTCCCAGAAGCAGGTGAACGACTTTGTCACCGAGGTGGACCACGCCAGTGAACAGACGATCATCGAAACCCTGCTCACGGCCTACCCGGGGCATGGCATACAGGCCGAAGAATCAGGGCGCACCCACGGCGCGCAGGACTCCGAGTTTGTCTGGATCATCGACCCGCTGGACGGCACCACCAATTTCATCCACGGCTTGCCGGTGTACTGCATCAGCATCGCCCTGGCGGTGCGTGGCAAGGTGGAGCAGGCGGTGATCTACGACCCGAGCCGCAACGACCTGTTCACCGCCACCAAGGGTCGTGGCGCCTACCTCAACGACCGCCGCCTGCGTGTATCCAAACGAATCCGTCTGGCCGACTGCCTGATCTCAACCGGCTTCCCGTTTCGCAGCGAGGATGACGTCGACAGTTACCTGCGCATGTTGGGCGACGTGATGCGGCGTTGCGCCGGCGTGCGCCGGCCGGGGGCGGCAGCGCTGGATCTGGCCTATGTCGCCGCTGGTTTCACCGACGGTTTTTTCGAGGCTGGCCTGCAGCCCTGGGACGTGGCGGCCGGCTCCCTGCTGGTCACCGAAGCCGGCGGGCTGGTGGGCAATTTCACCGGAGAGGCCGACTTTCTGGAGCAGCGCGAGTGTATGGCCGGCAACCCCAAGGTGTACGGTCAACTCGTCTCCTTGTTGTCGCGCTACAGCAAGTTTGCGCCAGCCGCCGCCCGGGTCGCCTGATCGGGTCTGCAGCGCCGCTGCCACGGCGGTGCAGCGAGTCAGTCGTTGGCCATGGCCTGGGCGCTGAGCTTCCAGGCATCCACCACCTCGCCCAGCCGGGGCATCCACACACCATCCAATGCCGCCGCGTGCTGCAGCATGCGCTCGAAGGTTGCGATACGGAAGGCTGCGCCCATCACCCACGGCCGAACACAAAAATGGAACAGCCGCGCGGACTGTAGTCCGTCGCGCTGCAACTGATCCAGCGCCTTGGTGAAGTGGTCCTCCAGCACGTCCAGGTTGCACATGCGGTTGATAAGCACCGTCTGGTCGTCGAAATCGGCCCACAGCGGAGTTGCCACCAGGGGCCGTGGCGTGGTCATGGCGTAGGGCTGCTCGTCGTTGGCCCAGTCACTGAGGTACTCCAGTCCCGACTCTGCCAGCACCTGCGGCGTGTGGGTCGACTCGCTGTAGTCGGCGCCGAACCAGCCACGCGGCGTGATGCCGCAGGCCTGCAGGCGCGCCAGGGTCTCGGCAACATAAAGGCGCTCCTGCTGCAGCTCCATGGCGCTGGTCAGCGGCCTAGTCACAGAGATGCCATGCGCCACAAACTCGGCTCCGGCATCCCGCAACACCTGCACCAGCGAGGGGTAGTTTTCTGCCGTCAACACGTCGAGCGCAACTGTGGGGCGGATCTGGTGGCGCGCCAGCGCAGCGAGCAGGCGGAAGATACCGACCCGGTGCCCATATTCACGCGTCGACACACGTGAGATGTTCGGGAAGTCGCGCGCCAACCCGCCACCGACGCTGCGCACCTGCGGCCAACCGTCCGGCAGCGGGTCTTCATAGGACTCCAGCACCAGCAGCGG
>JANOTG010000542.1:0-6251 GCA_031416215.1 Betaproteobacteria bacterium | reverse complement strand
GTCAAAGGTCGGATCGGCCTCGGCGTACCCCAATCGCTGCGCCTCCTTCAGGACCACGGAAAAATCCAGGCCCTTGTTGCGCATTTCGCTCAGGATGAAGTTGGTAGTGCCATTGATGATGCCGGCAATCCACTGGATGCTGTTGGCGGTCAGCCCCTCGCGCAGCGCCTTGATGATCGGTATACCCCCCGCCACCGCAGCCTCGAATGCCACCATCACTCCCCTGGCATGCGCGGCGGCGAAGATTTCCGTGCCATGCACGGCCAACAACGCCTTGTTCGCGGTGACAACGTGTTTTCCGGCCGCGATGGCCTCCATGACCAGTTGGCGCGCAATGCCATAACCACCGATCAACTCGATCACGATGTCGATGTGCGGGTTGGCAATCACGGCACGCGCGTCAGCCACCACCTGAATCTCTGGTCCGACCAGGCTGCGCGCCCGTTCCGTATCCAGATCCGCCACCATGGTGATCTCGATACCGCGCCCGGCGCGCCGGCGAATCTCTGCCTGATTGCGCCGCAATACCGCAAATGTGCCACTGCCCACGGTGCCAATGCCCAGCAGGCCAACTTGAATCGGGTTCATTTCAACAATCGGGTTGGGGGTCAAAAACTGGAGTGGTCAGGCCCGCCTGGCTATCAACTTGACGGGAGCACGCCCCGCGCTGTCGTTGTGGCGCTTGCGGTAGACCTCAAGGAAACGCGCGATGCGTCCGATCGCCTCGCGCAAATCGTCCTCATGCGGCAGGAACACGATGCGGAAATGGTCCGGGGCCGCCCAATTGAACCCGGTGCCCTGCACCAGCATGACCTTGGTTTCCTGCAGCAGTTCGAGCATGAATTGCTGATCATCGTCGACCGGATACATCTCGCGGTCGAGGCGCGGGAACATATACAACGCCGCCTGCGGCTTGACGCAGCTCACACCCGGTATCGCCGTGATCAACTCATACGCCAGATCGCGCTGGCGGCGCAAGCGCCCGCCCTGTGCCACCAGGTCCCTGATGCTCTGGTAACCACCCAAGGCGGTCTGAATCGCCCATTGCCCGGGCACATTCGGGCACAAGCGCAGGTTGGACATCATGTTGAGTCCATCGATGTAGTCGCGCGCCGGCCTTTTGTCACCGGAGACCACCATCCAACCGGAGCGGTAACCGCACGATCGATAACTCTTGCTCAGGCTGTTGAAGGTCAGCGTCAGCACATCGTCGCTGAGGGACGCGATGGCTGTGTGTTTGACCCCGTCATACAGCACCTTGTCGTACACCTCGTCGGCAAAGATGACCAGGTTGTGTTCGCGGGCGATTGCTACGATTGCGCGCAGCAAGTCATCTGAGTACAGGGCGCCGGTGGGGTTGTTCGGATTGATCACCACGATGCCCTTGGTGCGCGGCGTCACCTTGCTCCGAATGTCCTGCAGATCGGGCATCCAGCCATCAGACTCGTCACACAGATAGTGCACCGGAGTTCCGCCAGACAACACCACCGCGGCCGTCCACAGCGGATAGTCGGGCGCCGGTATCAGCATTTCATCGCCGTCGTTGAGCATGGCATTGCTGGCCATCACGATCAGCTCCGAGGCACCATTGCCCAGATACACGTCGTCCAGCGCAACGCCCTTGACCCCCTGTTCCTGGGTGTAGTGCATGACCGCCTTGCGCGCACCAAAGATGCCCTTGCTGTCAGAGTAACCAGCCGAATTGGGCAGGTTGCGGATCATGTCCTGCTGGATTTCCTCCGGCGAGTCGAACCCGAACACCGCGAGGTTGCCGATATTGAGTTTGATGACCTTGTGGCCCTCCTCCTCCATGCGTTGCGCGCATTCGAGGATCGGCCCGCGAATGTCGTAGCAGACGTTGTCGAGTTTGGTGGATTTGCGGATCGGCTTCATGGTCACCCCACAGCATGGCTGACTGGGCAGCAAACCTATAATTTGACCACAGATCGCCCATCATCCGACATGAAGCTACAGCCCGACAAATCCGATGCACCAACGGTTTCCGGATATGGCCCCGGGTGGATCGCTATCGATGGCGAGCGCTTCACGCACTCGCTGGTGATCAGCTCAACGGGCCAGCGCTTCGACTGGAACTGCGGCAGTTTCGCTGACCTGACACCCCAGCACTTTGCCCGCGTCGCGGAGGTCGATGCCGAGTTGGTACTTTTTGGCAGCGGCGAGAAACTGAGCCGCCCGCCGCCTGCCTGGCTGGTGCCACTGCTGGCGCGCCGCGTTGGGTTGGAGACCATGGACACGCGAGCGGCCTGCCGTACCTACAATATTCTGGCGGGCGAAGGGCGCAAAGTGGTAGCCGCTTTTCTGCTCGATGCGTTGCCCGCCACATCCGATTGACGGGTCAATTGCAGCTAAAATAGATGGTTGAGGTCCATCACCCCACCGGCGAAAGCGCCAGTGCTGTGTCAGCGACCAGTCCCTGACACATTCTGCACGCGAGACTCAAGAAACTTATGGCGATCGTTGTCAACAAACCCCTCCCTGAATTCGAAGCCAACGCCACCAGCGGCGTCAAGGTGTCCAACTCCAGCCATGTCGGCAAGACGATGGTGCTCTACTTCTACCCGAAAGACAACACCCCCGGCTGCACAACGGAAGCGATGCAGTTTCGAGACAAGTACAAGGACTTCGTGAAAGCCGGTGCGACCGTGTTCGGTGTATCGCGCGACAACATGCGGTCACACGACGACTTCAAGCTCAAACTGGAGTTGCCATTCGAGTTGATAGCCGATACCGAAGAAAAGATGTGCCACATGTTTGGCGTCGTCAAGAACAAGATCATGTACGGCAAGAAGGTCAAGGGCATCGAGCGCAGCACCTTTCTGATCGGTGCCGATGGCCTGCTCAAAGAGGAGTGGCGCGGCCTCAAGGTGCCGGGCCACGTCGACGATGTTCTCAAGGCTGTGAAAGCCCTCAAAAAGGCGGCCTGAACCGGGTCGTCGCGGGTTTGATGCTCATGCATAATCGGCGCAATGTCACTGCCCGCAGCACGATCAGCCCGAAAAAGCCGCCCCGGATCAAGGCGGCTTTTTTGTGTCCCGATGCACTGCACCCGGCATGGGTTGCGGCGACCTGTACTCCATCCACACTGAGCCCTACGGACGATGCCCTTGCCCCCTGCCCCCACCAAACGCGCCGCACTTTTGTCGGCCGATTTGTACGACGCGCCGATACGCGCCACAACCAAGGCCAAAAGGCGCGAAACCCCTGAGCCTGTGCCACCTGCACTGGCGCTGCTACCGCCAACCCGCGCTGACAAACCCCAGGGCAGCCCGCCCGCCCACCATCCCGAGGCCATTGTCCCGAGCCGGGCTGCGCTGATACCGGTGGCGCGCACTCCCGTACGCCCGCCATTGGAGCCGGTTCGCACGGCGACGGCGCCCGTTGTTGCCTTGATGCCTGCAGGCAAGACAAAAAAACGCAGGGCTGCCGGGGCCAAAAAGCTGTTTGTGCTGGACACCAACGTGTTGTTGCACGACCCGATGTGCCTGTTCCGCTTTGAGGAGCACGACATATTCCTGCCCATGATCGTGCTGGAAGAACTCGACGGGCACAAGAAGGGCATGACCGAAGTCGCCCGCAATGCCCGCCAGACCAGTCGTTCTCTTGACGCGCTGGCCGCGGCGCATGGTTCGGACATCACAAACGGACTCCGGCTCGACAGCACAGGGCACCGTGAAGCTGCCGGGAAACTGTTCTTCCAGACCCAGTTGTTGGATTACACCTTGCCCATGAGTCTGCCGCAGGGCAAGGCCGACAACCAGATTCTGGGCGTGGTCGAGGCGCTGCGCCAGCGACACAACAAGACCGATGCTCTGGCAGCAACCGAGGTCGTACTGGTATCCAAAGACATCAACATGCGGGTGAAGGCGCGCGCCCTGGGCCTCAACACCGACGACTACCAGAACGACAAGACACTCGACGATGGTGACCTGCTGTACGCGGGTTCCTTTGCCCTGCCCGCAGACTTCTGGGCCACCCATGGACAGACGGTCGAGAGCTGGCAACAAGGGGCGCACACGTTCTACCGCGTTTCCGGCCCGGTGGTACCCAGCCTGTTGATCAACCAGTTCGTCTATTTCGAATCTCCGGGCGAGCCCAGCCTGTACGCCCGGGTGACGGAAATTCGCGGCACCACGGCCGTATTCAAGACGCTCAAGGACTACAACCACCTGAAGAACGCAGTCTGGGGCGTGACCACACGCAACCGTGAACAGAACTTCGCCATGAATCTGTTGATGGATCCCGAGGTGGATTTCGTCACACTCACCGGCACCGCCGGCAGCGGCAAGACCCTGATGGCGCTGGCTGCCGGGTTGACGCAGGTGCTCGATGACCGGCGTTACACCGAGATCATCGTCAGCCTGGGCTCGGTCAGCGTCGGGGAGGATATCGGGTTCCTGCCGGGCACCGAGGAGGAAAAGATGGGCCCGTGGATGGGTGCTCTGGACGACAACCTGGAGGTCTCGGCAAGACCGACACCAGCGCTGGCGAATGGGGGCGCGCCGCAACCAGTGAGTTGATTCGCAGCCGCATCAAGATCAAAAGCATGAACTTCATGCGCGGGCGCACCTTCCTCAACAAATACGTGATCATCGACGAGGCGCAAAACCTGACGCCAAAGCAGATGAAGACGCTGATCACCCGTGCCGGACCCGGCACCAAGATCATCTGTATGGGAAATCTGGCCCAGATCGATACCCCGTATCTGACCGAAGGTTCGTCCGGCCTGACATTTGCCGTGGACAAGTTCAAGGGTTGGCCGCATGGTGGCCACATAACGCTGGCGCGCGGCGAACGCTCACGTCTGGCAGATTTCGCCAGCGAAGTGCTGTAGCGGCGACTCAGCCTCCCGGGCGATTTGTCAACTGGTCAATAACTGCCCGAGCCTGTGGCCAGGCTTTCAAACTTGGTGATGGGTTTGAGAAAGGCCAGCTTCACGACGCCGGTGGGGCCATTGCGTTGTTTTGCGATGATGATTTCAGCCACCCCGGGCTCCTTGCAGGCGTCCTTGGTGTAGTACTCGTCGCGGTAGATGAACATGATGATGTCGGCGTCCTGCTCGATGGCGCCCGATTCGCGCAGGTCGCTCATCATCGGGCGTTTGTCGGGCCGGGTCTCGACACTGCGATTGAGCTGTGACAGCGCCACTACCGGGCACTTCAGCTCCTTGGCCAGCATCTTCAGGCCGCGGGAAATCTCACCGAGTTCCGTGGCGCGATTTTCCTCGGACGAGCTGGACCCGCTCATCAACTGCAGGTAGTCGACCACGATCAAGCCAAGTTGCCCGCACTGGCGCGCCAGACGGCGCGCATTGGCGCGCAACTCGCTGGACGTCAACCCTGCGCTTTCATCGATATGCAGCGAGATGTTGCGCAAGCGCTCGATCGCCTCGCTCAAACGCGGCCATTCCTCGTCTGTCAATCTTCCGGTGCGCAAGTGACTCTGGTCAATCCTTCCGATGGAGCCGACGATACGCACCGCGAGCTGCGCCGCGCCCATCTCCATCGAGAACACGGCCACCGGCAGACCTTCATTGAGGGCCACATGCTCAGCGATGTTGATTGCCAAGGCTGTCTTGCCCATCGATGGTCGCGCTGCCAGTACGATCAGGTCGCCGGCCTGGAAACCCGCCGTCATCCGATCAAGATCGTAGAAGCCGGTCGGTACACCGGTGACGTCGTTCGGGTTGTCGGCCATTTCCTGGACCCGGTCGAGCAATTGCACCACCAGCGTCTCCATGCCCTGAAAGCCCTGCTTCAGGCGCGAGCCCTGTTCGCCGATATTGAAAATCTTCTGTTCTGCCTCATCCACGATATCCGCCACCGGACGGCCCTGCGGGTTGAAGGCGTTGGTGGCAATCTCGTCGCTGGCGCTCACCAGTTTGCGCAGGATCGAGCGCTCGCGCACGATCTCGGCGTAGCGGCGGATATTGCCAGCGCTCGGCACATACTGCGCGAGCGAGTTGAGGTAGGCCAGACCACCGATTTCCTCCGCCTTGCCCTGGCTTTGCAACTGCTCGAACACAGTGATGACATCGGCTGGCTTGGATGCATTGATCAGGTGCCCGATGGCACCGTACACCAGCCGGTGTTCATAGCGGTAAAAATCAGAGTCGCCCAGGAGATCGGAAACCCGATCCCAAGCGGCGTTGTCGAGCAACAAACCGCCCAGCACACTGGACTCGGACTCGATCGAGTGTGGCGGAATGCGCAGCTGCGCAACCTGACGGTCGT
>JANOTG010000541.1:0-17954 GCA_031416215.1 Betaproteobacteria bacterium | reverse complement strand
CTGGGAATCAGGTGCAGTGCTGTCTTGACGCCGTTGATCACGAGGGTGTGGCCGGCATTGTGCCCACCCTGGAAACGCACCACGCCCTGCGCGCTTTCGGTCAACCAGTCGACCAGCTTGCCCTTGCCCTCATCGCCCCATTGTGTTCCGACGACGACGACGTTGCGTCCCTTGGTTGTATTCATTGCACCTTGCCATCAAACAGCTTGCACGACCCACTGCCCCGCAACCTGCTTCAGTTCGCGATCACACTGGAACTCATCCACCTCATTCTCGTGCCCGGGCAGCATGCTCACGACGGTATGCCCTTGCTGGCGCAACGATGTCACGGCGTCGCGCAGGGCCACCGATTCGCCCCAAGGCGCACGTATGGCTGCATGCAGCGCGCGCGGCCGGGCCGCCCCGACCAGGGCCTTGACGTCCAGGCTGAACCCCACCGCGGGGCGATTGCGGCCGAACACCGCGCCAACCTCGTCATAACGACCGCCACGCGCGAGAGCATCACTGGCGCCCTCGGCATAGACCGAGAATCGCATGCCGCTGTAATAGGCATAACCCGGCAAATCGGCGAGGTCGAAAGTTGTTGCCGTTCCGCCAAGGTGCGCTGCCAGCCATTGCAGACTGTCCAGTGCAGCATGGATTTCCGGCAGTTGCGGCAGCCGTTGGCGCGCCAACGCGAGAACCGAGTGGTCACCATACAGGTTAACCAGTGCCAGCAGTCCGTCCCGCGGTGTGGCGGGGAAATCGCGTGTCAGCAGTTCCAGGGCAACCACGTCCTTGGCCGCCAGGGCCTGGTGCGCCTGCAACCGGATCGCCGTGTCGGCGCCAGCCTGCGCCAACAACACGCGCGCGATGCGGGCGTCCGCCAGGTCGACGCTCAAGGCCGGTACCTGGGCCGCTTTCAGACATTCCAGCGCGAGAAGCAACACCTCCAGATCTGCCTCCAGACCGGCATGTCCGTAGATTTCGGCACCGAATTGCAATGGTTCGCGTGTTGCGCGCGGTTTGTCCGGCCGGGTATGCGCGACAGGACCGCAATAACACAGGCGCGTCACGCCCACGCGGTTGAGCAGATGGGCATCGATCCGGGCCACCTGGGGTGTGGTGTCGGCGCGCAGGCCCAGGCTGCGGCCCGACAACTGATCCACCAGCTTGAAAGTCTGCAGATCGAGCGCTTCGCCGGTGCCCGAAAGCAATGACTCCAGGTGCTCCAGCAGCGGTGGTATCACCAGCTCACAGCCATGGCGCCGTGCGGTGTCCAGCAGGTCACGACGCAATTCCTCGATATGCCGCGCCTCGGAGGGCAGGACATCGGCTAAATGATCCGGCAGGACCCAGGCAGACATAGTGGACGGTGGCTGATAAAGACCGGATTTTACCGGTCAGGCCGCCGGCAACCCGTCACGCAAACAACCACATCAGGACCAAACCTGCGACGACGCTGCACAAGCCAAAAAAACGCACCTGACCATCATGCAGCTGCAGGATTTGCTGGAACATGCGCCGCCAGCCTGATGGTGACAAAAAGGGAAACAGGCCCTCGATTACCAGCACCAGCGCCAGCGCCATCCAGAACGTCGCGCTGTCCAAGACCTACTTCTTGGCCGGAGCACCAGGCGTGCCGGCGCCACGCAACGCCCTGAAGAACTCGGACGAGGACGGATCCACCACCATCACGTCGCTCTTCTTGTTGAAACTGACTCGGTAGGCTTCCAGGCTGCGGTAGAACTGCGCGAATTGCGGGTCGCGGCCGAACGCCTCGGCGTAGATACGTGCCGCTTCGGCGTCGCCCTCACCCTTGATCTTCTGCGCCTCGCGGTAGGCGTTGGCAACGGTCACCTCGCGCTGGCGATCAGCGTCGGCGCGGATCTTTTCGCCTTCGGCACCCCCGGTTGAACGCAGTTCGTTGGCCACCCGCTTGCGCTCGGCCTCCATGCGCCGGTATACCGACTCGGTGATGGCGTCCACATAGTCGGCGCGCGTGATACGCACATCGACCACGTCGATGCCCCAGGGTTTGCTGCCACGCACCTTCTCCAGCACCTCGGCCTTGACGTCCGCAGTGAGCGCCTCGCGTTTGGTGGACAACAGCTCCTTGACCGTGCGCTTGTTGATTTCTTCCTGGAACGCATTGCGCACGACACGGTTGAGCTGGTTGGCGCCCGCCGCCTCATCGAGCCCGACGTTGCGGATGTACTGGGACGGCTCGCTGATGCGCCAACGCACATACCAGTCGATCACCACGCGCTGCTTTTCCGCCGTCAACATCGGCTCCGTGTCGGTCGTGTCCAGCGTCAGCAAGCGTTTGTCAATGTAGGACACGTTTTGAAATGGCGGCGGCAGCTTGAAGTTCAGACCGGGCTCGGTAATGACCTCCTTGATCTGACCCAAGGCGTAAACAACGCCAAACTGTCGTTGATCGACCACAAACAACATCGAACTGCTGATCGCCAGCAGCAGCAAAAACGAGGCAAATGCAAAGCCAATCTTGTTCATGGCGCGGTCCTATCGTTGTTCACGTTCACGCGTGCGCGAGTTGTCGCGCGAGCGTGTATCCCCGGCAGCCGCCGGCGCGGGAGCCGCTGCGCCACCCGCAACTGCCGGTGGCGCCATCGCTGCACCGGCACCGTCGGGGGATGTCACGCCCTGCATGATCTTGTCCAGCGGAAGATAAAGCAGGTTCGAGCCCTGACGCGAATCCACCAGTACCTTGGTGACATTGCCATAGATCTGCTGCATGCTTTCCAGGTACATCCGGTCACGGGTCACCTGTGGCGCCTTCTGGTACTCGGCCAGCACCGATTTGAAACGTTGCGCGTCACCCAGCGCCTGGGCCACGATCCGCGCCTTGTAGGCATCGGCCTCTTCCTTGAGGCGCGATGCGGAACCCACTGCGCGAGGCACCACGTCGTTGGCGTAGGCCTGCGCTTCGTTCTTGGCGCGCTCGCGCTCCTGACCGGCCTTGAGCACGTCGTCGAAAGCGGCTTGTACCTGCTCGGGTGGACGCACACCACCCTGCTGCAGGTTGATGCCTACCACTTCGATACCCATCTTGTAGCGATCCAGAATCGACTGCATCAAGGAACGCACGCGGGGAGCGATCTGGTCTCGGTCCTCCGACAACGCCGAGTCCATGCGCAACTTTCCGACCACCTCACGAACTGCGGTTTCCGCCGCCTGAACCACCGCATCGGTCGGGTTCTTGCTCTCGAACAAAAAGGCCCGCGCGTCATTAAGGCGGTATTGCACCGCGAACTTGATCTCGACGATGTTCTCGTCCTCCGTCAACATCGCCGACTCGCGCAAACCGGTCGCCTTGACAACCGTGTCCCGCCCTACATCGACGGAGCGGATCTGGGTGACAAAAATGAGCTCGTGGCGCTGAATCGGGTATGGCAGGCGCCAATTGAAACCGGCAGTTTCGGTTTTCTTGTATTTGCCAAACTGGGTGATGACAGCCTGCTGGCCCTCGTTCACGATGAAGAAGCCCGTTCCGAGCCAGATCAACGCCGCTACGGCGGCAATCAGGCCAACACCCATGCCGGCACTCTTCATGTCGGGCTGGAAGCCGCCGGGACCACCGCCGCCCATGTTTCCACGGCCCCGATTTCCAGCGCCACCAAACAGACCACCGAGCTTGCGGTTGAAATCGCGCCACAACTCATCAAGATCTGGCGGCCCCTGGTTGTTGCCAGGCCCTCTGGGCCGTTGATTGTTCTCCGGCGGCGGGTTCGGCGGCGAGTCACCCGGCGCCGTCCCGTCGGGTTTGCTGGATTCGCCGGCCTTGTCATCGGAACGGCCCCAACGGGAGTCATTCAGGTTGAACATGCCGCGAAGTCGTTGACGCAAGCCGTTCCAGCCTGCCGTGGTGTGGTCTAGTTTCATCTGGATAGTTCGGTTTTCCGCGGGTTCAAGACTCTATTGTGCCCAAATGGGGGGCGTCCCCGGAACCTTCAAGGGTAAAAGGCGCGAGCTCCGTTGCCACGATCGCAGACCGGGCACGCTGCGCCAGTTCCAGTCGCAGACCCGCCAGGCCTTCGCCTGTGCGCGCACTGACAAACAGGCGGGTGGTAGGCGCACCGTCCTGCTCAACGAGATCCTGCAACAGCACGGGCCGGCTTGCTGGCCCAATGGCGTCGAGCTTGTTGAAGACCAGCAGCAAAGGTACATCCTGCGCGCCAATCTCGGCCAGCACCAGGGCCACTTCGCGCATCTGCTGGGCATGGTTCGGATTGGCGGCGTCCACCACATGCAGCAGCAAATCGGCGTCAGCCGCTTCCTGCAGCGTGGCCTCGAACGCATCGATCAATCCATGCGGCAGGTTGCGGATAAACCCCACCGTGTCCGACAATGCGACTGAGCGTCCAGCGTCGGCCAAATAGAGCTGGCGCGTGGTGGTATCCAGCGTGGCAAACAGCTGGTCTGCTGCGAATGCGCCGGCATTCACGAGACTGTTGAACAGGCTGGATTTACCGGCATTGGTATAGCCGACCAACGATACGTTGAAGGAATCTCGCCGCATACGCTGGCGCCGTTGTGTTGCACGCTGGCGCTTGAGCTTGTGCAGCCGCTCCTTGGTGCGTTTGATGGCGTCACCAATCATGCGTCGGTCCAGCTCAATCTGGCGCTCGCCCGGACCGCCACGGGTGCCGATGCCGCCACGCTGGCGCTCCAGGTGCGACCAGCGCCGCACCAGTCGTGTGCTGACGTACTGAAGGCGTGCCAACTCGACCTGGAGTTTTCCCTCGTGGCTACGCGCGCGCTGGCCGAATATTTCCAGAATCAAAAGGGTGCGGTCGTTTACCGGCAATTCCAGTTGCCGCTCCAGATTGCGTTGTTGGGCCGGGCTCAGACCCTGGTCAAACAACACTTCAGTGGCACCACACTCAGCTGCGAGTTGCTTTATTTCGTCCGCCTTGCCACTGCCAACAAAAAGCGCCGCATCGGGCGCCCGGCGTTTACACGTTATGCGCGCCACCGGCGTCATGCCGGCCGTCGTCGCAAGCAGGCCGAGCTCCTCCAACTCGCCATCGAAATCGGGCGAACCAAGGTCTACGCCAACCAGGATGGTGCGCGCCGGGGTGTTCAGCAACGCCATCAACGCAGCCGGGTCGCCAAAAACCGGCGCAAATGGTCAGGCCGCTGCAGTGTCGCCACCCTCGGTCACGGAAAAGTTGACGGCACGCCCCGGCACGATGGTCGATATGGCGTGTTTGTATACCATCTGCGTCACGGTATTGCGCAGCAACACCACGTATTGATCGAAGGACTCGATCTGGCCCTGCAGCTTGATGCCGTTCACCAAATAGATGGATACCGGCACATGTTCACGGCGTAATGCGTTAAGGAATGGATCCTGCAGCAGCTGACCTTTGTTGCTCACGATATTCTCCGTGTTCAAGAGTTGGTTGATAGGCAATAACGATAACACAGCACTGTTTGCGCCTGCGCCAGACAGGCCATTCCCACACGGGCCGTGGGTGGTGAACGGACGCCTGACTGCCTCCCGGTTAACCGGCCCGGCCCTTCTCGGCATAGGGATTGCTGGAGGTCTTCATTTCGATGCGCAAAGGAGTCCCGACAAGGTCGAACTCCTTTCGAAATCGCCCCTCCAGAAATCGTTTGTAGGCGTCGGTGACATGCTCCAGCGAGTTGCCATGCACCACAATGACCGGCGGGTTCATGCCGCCCTGGTGCGCGTAACGCAGCTTGGGCCGGAACATGCCGGCACGTTTCGGACTCTGAAACTGCACCGCGTCAAGCAGCAACCTGGTCAGCACAGGCGTCGACATCTTGCAGTTGGCCGCCTTGTGCGCCTGCGCAATGGAAGCCCATACCGGCCCGAGACCCTGGCGTTTGCTGGCCGATATCAGATGCAGCGCGGCGAACTTCAGGAACGGCAAGCGGGTTTCCACCGAGCGTTTGACCAGCTCGCGGCCATATTCATCCACTGCATCCCACTTGTTGATCGCAAGCACCACAGCACGCCCGCTTTCCAGCACGAACCCTGCGATATGGGCATCCTGGTCCGTGACGCCCTGTGTGGCATCGATCAGCAACAGAACCACGTTTGCCGACTCGATCGCCTGCAGGGTCTTGACGACGGAAAACTTCTCCACAGCCTCGAACACCTGCCCGCGTTTGCGCAGCCCGGCGGTATCGATCAACTCGAAGTGTTGTCCGTGCCGCTCGAACGGCACCACGATGGCGTCCCGCGTGGTGCCCGGCTGATCGAACGCGACCAGTCGTTCTTCACCCAACCAGGTGTTGATCAGCGTGGACTTGCCGACGTTGGGCCGGCCAGCAACCGCCAGCCGGATGGTGCCGGGACGCCCGTCCTCCGGAGCCGGGTCGGGCTCGGGCGGCGGCAGTTGGCCCAGCGCCGCGTCCAGCAGCGCGCGCATGCCCTGGCCGTGCGCAGCAGAAACTGCCAGTACCTCGCCCAGGCCGAGCTCGAAAAATTCCGCAGTGCGGGCCCCATCGGTCATGCCTTCGGCCTTGTTGGCGACAAGCAGGCAGGGCTTGCCCAGACGGCGCAGGTATTGGGCGATCTCATGGTCTTGCCCACTCACGCCCGCGCGGGCGTCCACCAGAAACAGCACCACGTCGGCCTCCGCCACGGCCTGGCGGGTCTGCTTGCCCATCTCCCGCACGATGCCGCTGCTGGCGTCGGGCTCGAAGCCGCCGGTATCGACGGCAATAAACTCCCGCGCGCCGTGCCTGCCCGTTCCGTAATGGCGGTCGCGCGTCAGGCCGGAAAAGTCAGCAACGATGGCATCACGGGTTTTCGTCAACCGGTTGAACAGGGTTGATTTGCCAACATTGGGACGCCCGACCAGGGCCAAAACCGGCTTCATGCACCACTCCGGCGCCGCGTCGCGCCGCTCACTCTGGCCGGAAGCCGAAAACGCCACCGTTACGGGTGACGACCACCAGGGTGTTGCCAACCAGCACCGGGGCCGCGATGACGGCTGAGCCGTCGGTGGCAATCCGTGCCAGTGGTGCGCCATCCTGTTTTGCCAGAAAGTGCACCAGGCCCTGCGCGTCTGCCACAACCACGGATCGCCCAAGCGCCTGCGGGGCCGTCAATTCACGGTAACGCAGGCGATCCGAGGCCCACAGACGCTCGCCGTCTCTACGTCGCCAGGCCAGCACCTTGCCGTCCGACTCGGTTCCAAAAACCGTGTCCGCGTCGCCATGCACACCGTTGTGGCCGACTGCCGGCTTGGTCCAGACCAGGCTGCCGCGCGCCGCGTTGATACAGCCCACGCTGGACTGGAACGCACGCGCGCAGACGGTTTCCCCCTCTCGGCTGACGCGACCCACCACGTCCACCAGGCGCTCGATGTCATTGGTGCCACGCGGGCTCGCAATGGCAGTCTCCCAGCGCACGGTACCGCTCTGCGGATTGAGACCGACCAGCCGCCCGGACATGCCAGCCACCAGCGTATCGCCGACCGCCAGCAGGCTGCCGCCCTGGCGTAACGACAGCAACATTTCCCCGGGGCGTACATAGGCCCACAACCGACGCCCACTTTGGGCATCGAAGGCACTGACCGTGCGATCCGCCGACATCACAAACACGCGCGCTCCTGCCACCAATGGTGCCGTGTAACCCACCGCCCCTAGCCGTTCGCGCCAGATTTCACGTCCACGGTCAAGCACCAGCAGTTCATTGCCCCGAGTCACCACTGCGGCATAACGCCCGTCACTGCCGACCCCGGCTTCCAACGCGGCGCCGGTCTGGACGCGCCACAGATCCTGTCCACTGTTGCCATCGATGGCCGCCACTGTTCCGTCCGAACTCGCCAGCGTCACAGATGTGCCATTGACCTTCACGTCGAGCGGAAAATCGATGGCACCGACGCGGGCGATCCACGCCTGGCGCACCGTTATCAAAGCGGCATTGGGAGCCAGTTCCGCCGGTTTTGGCTTGTCAGGCCCACCGGCACACGCAACCAGCAACAGCGCGCAAAACAGCAATGGGGCGGCTCGCAGCCAGCCAGCACGTCGCCCCGTCATTTCGACACTCCACCTGCCGACGCCGCGCTGGCAGTCGCACTGGGCACAGCTTCGGCGCGCGGATTGAGACCCAGGGCATTCAGCTTTATCTCGACCAGCCGGCGGTATTCGGTTCGTTCATCCATGGCCCGGTAGGCTTTCAGATACTCGGCGCCCGCCTCGGTTTTTTTACCCTGCACCGACAAAACGTCGCCACGGCGATCCGCCACCAGGGCTTGGAACTCAACCGGGAAGTCGCCACCGAGTTGCGTCAGCGCCTGATCAAAAGACTTGGACTCGACATGCAGTGCGGCAAGCCGCAATTTGGCAACCGCTTTGTATCCGGAATCGGCGGCATTTCCTGCGACCCAGGTCAGTGCTGCGGCGGCGGCATCGGCTCGTCCAGCCTCATGAAAAAACTTGGCAGCCAGCAAGCCAGCCTGTTGTGCGTAGGTGGTACCGCCATATTTGTCCTTCATGTCGGCGAAAGCCCTCTCCACCCGGGCGATGTCGGACGCGCGCGCCTGGCGCTCGAGTTCGTCAAACATGGCAGCCGCCTGCGTCGCCTGCGTGCGCTGCCAGTATTGGTAACCATTCCATCCGGCGAATATCGCCAGCACCGCGATCAGCAACCAGGTGACCAGGTTGCCGTACTGCTTCCACAGATGTTTGAGCTGATCGAGTTGTTCTTGTTCTTCAAGGTCGAGTTGATTGGCCATGGCTTGGATTCGTTTAGGAGGCCGATTGTAGGTTGCATGCCCATTCGCCAACCTGGGTCAAGGCAAGCCGAGCCTGGACACCACCGGCGGCGCGCAATGGCTTGAGCGTCACTTCCCCGTTGGCCAGTTCATCGTCACCAAAAACAAGTGCAAAACGCGCGCCACTGGCGTCGGCGCGTTTGAATTGCGACTTCATGCTGCCCAGGCCATCGGCACCGCCGGCATGCATTTGCACCCGCAAGCCGGCGCGACGAAGCGTCTGCAGGGTCTTGAATGCAACGGGGTAGGCGCCCGCCTGCGGCACGACGGCATACACGTCAGCGACCGCTGGCGGTGCAATCTGGCCTCGCACGCGCAGCAGCTCAAGCACACGCTCCATGCCCATGCCCCACCCAACAGCCGGGGTAGGCTTGCCACCCAGCACGGTGAACAGGCCGTCATAACGCCCACCGCCACACAGAGTCCCCTGTGCACCGAGTTCATCCGTGACAAACTCGAACACCGTGTGGTTGTAGTAGTCAAGCCCGCGTACCGCACGCGGGTTGACGCTCCACGGCACGGCACTCGCATCCAGCAGCGACTGTACGGCGGCGAAATGCTTGAGTGAACCCTCGCCCAGGTAGTCCAGCAAGCGGGGCGCACCGGCAACGACTGACTGCACCTGCGGGTTCTTGCTGTCCAGAATACGCAACGGGTTCGTGTTCAGTCGGCGCAAGGCTTCGGCGTCCAGCTGTTGCCGATGGCGCTCGAAGTATTCGATCAGCGCGACACGGTGGCGCAAGCGCTCTTCCATGACTCCCAGGCTGTTGATCTCGACACGTATACCTGGCAGCCCGACCTCGGCCAGCAGTTGGGACGCCAGGACGATCACTTCCGCATCAAGCTCAGGACCGGCAAATCCGATCGCCTCGACCCCGACCTGGTAAAACTGCCGGTAACGACCGCGCTGCGGCCGTTCGTGGCGGAACATCGGTCCGATGTAGTACAGGCGCTTGCCGCCGTCATAGGTGAGGTTGTGTTCGATGGCGGCGCGCACCACACCTGGCGTATTTTCGGGCCGCAAGGTCAGCATCTCGCCGTTCAGCCGGTCTTCAAAGGAGTACATCTCCTTCTCGACGATGTCGGTCGACTCTCCGGTGCCCTTTACAAACAACTGCGTGTGTTCGACGATCGGCGTACGAATGCTGCCGTAGCTGAACGCCTCCATGGTGTCACGGACGCGGGCTTCCAACCAGTCCCATTGCGCCGACTCGGGCGGAAACACATCGTTCATGCCCTTGACGGCTTGCAGCTTCTGCGTCTTCGGCTGGGCTGGTGTCAGACCCGCCGGCACGCTGGACTCAACTTTCATGGGGCACCGCAGTCTTGCCAAATCGCTTCGCAATATAGTTTTCAACGACTGCCTGGAAGTCGCCGGCGATATTGTCGCCGCGCAGGGTCATGCGTTTTTCTCCGTCGATGAACACCGGTGCCGCCGGTGCTTCGCCGGTGCCTGGCAGGCTGATGCCGATGTCGGCATGTTTGCTTTCACCGGGGCCGTTGACGATACAACCCATCACCGCCACCTTGAGGGTCTCGACGCCCGGGTATTGCTGCTTCCAGTGCGGCATCTGCTGGCGCAGAAAGTTGTCAATTTGCTGCGTCAGTTCCTGAAATGTGGTGCTGGTGGTACGCCCACAGCCAGGGCATGCGGTGACGCTGGGCACAAACTTGCGCACGCCCAGCGACTGCAGTATCTCTGTGGCGATCACCACTTCCTGGGTACGCGACTCCTGGGGCGCCGGTGTCAGCGACACCCGGATGGTGTCGCCGATCCCCTGCTGCAGCAGGATTGCCAGGGCCGCCGTCGATGCCACCGTGCCCTTGGTGCCCATGCCAGCCTCGGTCAGGCCCAGATGCAGCGCGTAGTCGCAGCGTTCGGCAAGAGCCCGGTAAACCGATACCAGATCCTGCACGCCACTGACCTTGCACGACAGGATGATCTGGTTACCGTCCATACCCATGGCGCGGGCGCGATCAGCCGAATCCACTGCCGAACGCACCAGCGCTTCATACATCACCTGGCGCGCATCCCAGGGCACAGGTCGCTGGTTGTTGGTATCCATCAACTGCGCGAGCAATTCCTGATCCAGACTGCCCCAGTTCACGCCGATGCGCACCGGTTTGGACCAGCGCATGGCGGCATCGATCATCTGGCCGAATTGGCGATCGCGTTTGTCGCCCTTGCCGACGTTGCCCGGGTTGATGCGGTATTTCGACAACGCCTGCGCACAAGCCGGGAAGTCGGTCAGCAGGCGATGCCCGTTGTAATGAAAATCACCAATCAGCGGCACCGATATACCCATGCGATCGAGTTGCTCGCGAATATACGGCACGGCTTGCGCTGCCTCGGGGGTGTTGACCGTGATGCGTACCAGTTCCGAGCCGGCCTGCGCCAGTTCCTTGACCTGAATCGCTGTGCCCACGGCGTCGGCCGTGTCGGTGTTGGTCATGGACTGCACCCGCACCGGTGCATCGCCCCCGATCGTCACGGCTTGGTCGGCCCACACGACGCGGGCCTGGCGGGTCCGCCGAACCAACGCCTGCTCCATGACAATCGGTTTTGTTTCCTGCATCATTTCACCTGGAATCTGGCGACGTTGTCTCTCACCACGGCCGCCATGTCGAATCTCTGGCCTCGTACCGTGACGTCGGTCACATCGGCGCGACCGACGACCACGGACATCGGAAGTGCGCCCACCGCCTGGGTGGATTCGCCTGCCACCAGTGTCTTGCGCAGTAGCACCGTGCCACCGGCATCGGTTACCTCAACCCAGGATGGGCCGCGCGCACTGAAACTCACCAGGCTGGTCCCAGGAACTGACACGCTGGCCGGCGCTGCGATGGGCACCGCCAGCACGGCAGCTGGCCCCGCAACGGCAGCGCCGGCCAACGTGGTAGCGGGTGGAATCATGGCCCTCGGAGCTGGCAACTCAGCCGGGACGACAACAGCCGGGACGACAACAGCCGGGGCAGGCGCTGCAGCCTTACTGCCGGCGACATTTGCCACAACGCGTGGTGCAACATCGGGGCGCTCCAACAGGGGCGCGAGCAGCATCGCCAGCGTCGCAATCAGCAGAACAGCCACCGCGACAAGCACCGGACGACCCAGGCGCGCAACCAGCGGCACTTGCCAGCCACGTTCGGGCAGGCTCAAAAATGTCGGGCTGGAGGCGGAAACAACAGGCAACGGCCGAGCGACATGGCCTGGCAAGCGGGCCAGAACCGGCGCCGCGTCGATCTTCAGTGACTTGCAGACACTGGCCGCCAGGGCCCGGACAAACACGGTATCCGGCAGTTCATCCAGGCGATCACTTTCCAGCGCTTCCAGTTTCTTCACCGGCACCTTGAGCGAAACAGCCAGTGCACCGATATGCAGGCCTGCCGCTTCGCGGGCCAGTCGCAGCATGGTTCCGGCGCTGTGCTGGCTGTCTGCAAGTGAACGTACCACATCTGCTGCTGCGCTGTCGCCGCCCGGTTCACTCATCAAATGCCCCCCGGTCGAGCAATGCCGCTTCCCTGGACTGGGCAAACCGCTTGCGCAATTGGGTCGCCAACTGGTCGGCGCCTTCCATGTTGTTGAGCCGGCGCTCGACCTTGATGCCCAGCCAAAGAGATTCGGAATTGGCCAGTTCGCTGTTATTGATCCGGCGGATGAGGAACTGGGCTCGCACGTTCTCGCCCCTCAAAGACAGCAGGCTCGCGAGGTTATAACCAGTGATCGGATTCGCGGCGTCCAGTTCGTAGGACCGCATCAGGCTGGTTTCCGCTTCGGCCCGCTGGCCGGCGCGGATCTGGCACAGGCCCTGGGTCATCAGCGTCTTCGGACGTTCGACATATTGTGGGTTGGCCAGCGCTTGCGTAAACATCTGCGTCGCCTCGGGAAACCGCGTCTGCTGGCACCGCAACCAACCATAGTTGTGCAACACGTTGGAGTCACCCGGGCTCAACACCAGCGCACGGCGAAAACTTTCCTCCGCAAGTGAAAAATCATTGAGACGCAGGTAGATCAGGCCCCGCATGTTGAAGGCTTCGGAGAAACCCGGATCGGTGGCCAGCGCCTGCTTGAGTTCGTCGAGCGCGATCGTGGTCTGACCTTCTTCAAAGTAACTCACCGCCAGTTCCAGCCGGATACGCGCACGTTTGCGCAGGTCGGACTCGTCGGATTCCGTCGGCAGATCAGCCCGTGAACCAGCGCTGCCGGTATCGCCCGCTGGCGTGGCACAACCCGCCAGCGTCAACAACACCGCGCCAGCCAACAGCCAGGCTGCCAGCGAGCGCGCCATGGCGCCATGGGAAACGGGGTAGTTTGACATCAATCAGAGCTCCTTGTCGGCCATGGCCACGGGCGTGGTCTGGAGCATGATGGTACGTTGTCGCGCCATACGCATCGTCACGCCGGTGCGGTCACGCACGTCGCCCGCCAGTTGTCCGCACGCCGCGTCGATGTCATCACCGCGGGTCTTGCGCACGGTGGTGACGATGCCGGCATCCAGCAGGATGCGCGCGAACGCCTGAATCTGCGAGCGCGATGAGCCTGACAGACCCGATGCAGGGAAGGCATTGAACGGAATCAGGTTGAACTTGCACCAGGCGGCAGGATGCCGTTGGGCGCGCACCAGTTCGATCAGCGCCAGCGCATGCTCCGGCTGGTCATTGACGCCGTCGAGCATGCAGTACTCGAAGGTGATGAAGTCACGTGGTGCGTGACCAAGGTACGCAATACAGGTGGGCAACAGTTCGCCCAGCGGGTATTTGCGGTTCAGGGGCACCAGGTTGTCGCGCAAGGCATCGGTTGGTGCATGCAGCGACACTGCGAGGGCAACCGGACAATCGGCCGCCAGCCGTTCAATCATTGGCACGACTCCGGATGTCGACACCGTGACGCGCCGGCGTGACAAGCCGTAACCGTGATCGTCCAGCATGGCGCGCAGGGCCGGCAACAGAGCTGCATAATTTTGCAGCGGTTCGCCCATACCCATCATCACGACGTTGGACACCACGCGCTCCTGAACGCCCAGGTGTCGCCGCAGAAAATGCTCCGCAAACCACAGTTGCGCAAGTATTTCCCAGGTCGCAAGATTGCGACTGAAACCCTGGTGACCAGTCGAGCAGAACCTGCAACCGACCGCACAACCGGCCTGTGACGAGATACACAACGTGCCCCGGTCATCCTCCGGGATGAACACCGTTTCCACGGCATCACCACCACCTACGTCAAACAACCACTTGATGGTGCCGTCGGCAGAACGATGTTCGCTGACAACCGCCAGCGGCTGCACACAGGCAATACCTCGCAACTTGTCGCGCAGCGGCCTGGCCAGGTCGCTCATCGCGTCAAAGTCGGATGCGCCTTTTTGGTGGATCCAGCGAAACAACTGGGTCGCGCGAAACCGCTTTTCCCCCAGTCGGTCGCACCATGCGGCCAAGCCGTCGAGGTCGTAATCGAGCAGGTTGGCCAGCATGGGCGAAGTTAACGCGAGTACACGCTCATGCCGGGGAAGAAGAACGCCACCTCGACGGCTGCCGTCTCAGGTGCATCCGACCCGTGCACGGCGTTGGCGTCGATGCTGTCGGCAAAATCGGCGCGGATCGTTCCGGCAGCTGCCTTTTTCGGGTCGGTCGCACCCATCAGATCCCGGTTCTTCAATACTGCGTTGTCCCCTTCCAGGGCCTGAACCATGACCGGGCCCGACACCATGAAGCTGACCAGGTCATCAAAAAACGGACGACCCCGATGCACCGCATAAAACGCCTCGGCTTCCATCCGCGACAGCTGCGTCATGCGCGCCGCAACCACCCTCAGGCCGGCAGCCTCAAAACGGGCATAGATCTGGCCAATCACGTTTTTCGCCACGGCGTCCGGCTTGATAATGGAGAGGGTGCGTTCAATCGTCATAAGTACATCCTGGGCAGGTTGGATAAGGCGCGCCAATGGCGCACAAAGCCTGCTATTTTAACCCGAGCGCGGGATACCACATGGGTTGCCGGGCCGCTCGACGGCACTGGCCGGCTCAGCGCTGGCGCCCACCACGACGGGCACCGCCGCCAGACCCACCGCCGCCTTGCGGACCGTTGCCGCCGCGCTGGTTGCGTCGCCCGCCTTGTCCCTGTCCTTGTCCCTGTCCTTGTCCTTGGCGCTGTCCCTGGCGCTGACGGGTGAAACTGTCCGCCCCGATATATCCGAAGGCTGTTTTCATCGGGTCAGGTTGCGCCAGCTCGGCCTGGCGGTCAGCGCGTTCTTCCGAATCCTCGACCACCGCCCGGTTGCGATGGCGCGCGGCACCTGCGTTGCCCGCATCGCGCGACGGTCCCGGCGATGGCCCCGTACCCGCGACCTGATCCGGGCCCCGTCCTTCGCCATTGGGGCGTCCACCACGACGGCGACGGCGCTGGTTGGCGCCACCGGTATTGCCATCGCGTTCACCACCTTCAGCACGACGGCCCGGTCCACGTTCCGCCGCTTGGGCGCCCGACGCCTTGCGCAACGCACCAATATCGAAGTTGTCCAGTTCCATCCATGCTCCGCGCTTGAGTCCCCGCGGCAGCACCATCGCTCCGTAACGAATCCGGATCAGTCGACTTACGGCATGCCCGACGGCCTCGAACATGCGCCGCACTTCCCGGTGCCGTCCCTCGGAGATCGTGACCCGGTACCAGCAGTTTGCGCCCTCGCCTCCTCCGTCCTCGATGGCCCCAAACTGGGCAACACCATCATCGAGCCGGACGCCTTCGACCAATTTGCCCTTCTCTTCGTTGCTCAAGGCGCCCAACACACGCACGGCATACTCGCGTTCGAGTCCAAATCGCGGATGCATCAGGTTGTTGGCCAACTCCCCGGAATTGGTGAACAACAACAGACCCTCGGTATTCAGATCGAGCCGACCCACAGACTGCCATTTCCCCTGGTGCAATTTGGGCAAGCGCCGGAAAACCGTGGGTCGGTTTTGTGGGTCGTCATGGGTCACGACCTCGCCAACTGGCTTGTGGTAAGCGATCACGCGCGGCGGCGGTGGATCGACACGAAACCGGATTGGCTTGCCATTGACCTTGACATGGTCGCCAAACTGAATCCGCTGCCCGATGTGCGCTGGCTCGTTGTTCACGGTGATGCGCCCCTCCAGGATCATTTGCTCCATCTCCAGGCGCGAACCCATGCCGGCTTGGGCAAGCACCTTGTGCAGCTTGGGCGTTTCCGCCAAAGGGGCGAGCACGCGTTTGGCGGCCAGCTGTTCAGGCTCGGCATCCTGAACATCGAATTGCCCGCTGACCACATCCAGAAACCGCTCGGAGGCTGTTTCGGCACCCAGAGCCGGCAGTCTTGGTGCGTCGGGCAGGTCTGCCACGTCCTGGTCCATGGACGGGTGCAGCGACCGGTTGTCCGGCCCTCCGGCCTGCGGAGCTGCATCTTGGGTCGCCGCCAGTGCGACCTGCTCGGCATTGTTCGGCACTGCAGGCTGCGGTTCGTTTTCGTGCATGGTGGTTCGGGCTCAGACTTGAAGCGGGTGAATGGGCGAGGGCACAGGGGAAACGGGTGCCAACAAATCCGCAGTGGCACTGGACCCGTCGCCAGGCACTTCCGGCATCTCCGGCAACTGCTCCTGTTGCCGTGCCGGGTCGGTCACCAGGCGTGTTATGGAATCCACCATCCCTACGCCGTCGGAGTGTTTGTCAGGCAGTGGCAATTGATCGATCGAGCTTAACCCCAAGTCGTCCAGAAATTGACGCGTGGTTGCGAACAGTGCCGGCCGGCCGGGGGTTTCGCGGTGCCCGATCACCTCGACCCAGCCCCGGTCCTCCAGTTGCTTGATGATCAATGCGTTGATCGTGACACCCCGAATATCTTCCATGTCGCCACGTGTGACAGGTTGGCGGTACGCGATGATGGCGAGTGTCTCCATCGTGGCGCGGCTGTACCGCGGCGGCTTTTCGGGATGCAGCCGGTCGAGGAATTCGCGCATGTCGGCACGGCTCTGGAAACGCCAACCCGAGGCCACCAGGACCAGTTCCAGGCCGCGTTGTGTCCATTCAACCTGCAATTCCTGCAACAACGCCTTGACCGTATCCGCGCCCAGCGCGTCGTCGAACAGGGATCGCAACTCCCGCAGCGGCAAAGGCTGCTGTGAACACATCAGTGCCGTTTCCAGTACGCGCTTGGCGAACGACGAATTCATGGGCCTACCATGGTTGGAGCTTGCATCACCGGGATGCAAAAAACTATGCGGTGCAAGAAGCAGATTGGGCGTCTGCGGCACGGGAGGCCCGGGCCACGCTCCCGCGTGGTCGGCTCTAACCCAAATTGTAGCTCAGGCCCCAGGCCGCCAACGCTGCCCGGATGTCCGCCGGGATCGGCGCCAGAAACTGCAGCGACCGGCCATCCACCGGATGACGCAGTGCCAGGCTGCGCGCGTGTAATGCCTGGCGCACCAAGCCTGCCGCCGGTGCACCACCATAGGTCCCATCGGCAAGCAACGGATGGCCCATCGATGCCAGATGAACCCGAATCTGGTGCGTGCGGCCGGTGTGCAAGGTGCAGCGCAACAAACAGCCTGAAACTGCGTTGCCCAGCAGCTCAAATGACGTCTGTGCCGATCGCCCGGCGTGCCGCGACAGGTCGACCACGGCCATGCGCAGCCGATTCGACGGGTCTCGTCCTATTGACGCATCGACCAGCATGGGCGACGCATGGCTCCACACCCGATGCGCCAACGCCAGATAACGTCGCTGCACCTCGCGCGCCGCAATCATGCGCACCAAAGCCTCCATGCTCTGGCGGGTGCGTGCCACCAGCATGAGGCCGCTGGTGTCCTTGTCCAGCCGGTGCACGATGCCGGCGCGGGGCAAATCCGCAAAACAAGGATGGTAGGCCAGCAGGCCGTTGAGCAGGGTACCGCTCCAATTGCCGGGTGCAGGGTGCACGACCAGACCAGCGGGCTTGTTGATGACCAGTAGGTGCGCGTCCTCGTACACCAGGTCCAACGACATCGGCTCGGCTACAAACGCCCGAGACTGCGGCGTCGGGAGCAAGGCGACCCGGCATTGGTCAGCCACGCGCAGCCGGCTCGCCGGCTTCGCTGCCGCCATATGGTTGACGGACACCGCACCGCCTGCGACCAGTTGCTGGAGGTAGCTGCGCGAGAACTCCGGCACCATGGCTGCCAGCACGCGGTCCAGCCGTTCACCATGCTGGGCCGC
>JANOTG010000540.1:0-10917 GCA_031416215.1 Betaproteobacteria bacterium | reverse complement strand
CGATGACGCGGCACTGGCTGCCTACCGGGTTGCGGCGAGTACCCTGGAACGTATCCGCCCGGATCTGGCAGCCAGTGGCGCGGGCGACTTTCGCAGCAAGGCCAGCCCGGTCTATCTGGGTGTGGCAGACCTGCTGATCCGGCGCGCCGAGCGGGCCGCCAAACCGGATGCGGCCCAGGCTGACCTGCTGGAGGCACGCCGCACCATGGAGGCGCTCAAGAGCGCAGAACTGGAGGACTACTTTCAGGACGACTGCGTCGCCTCGCTCAAATCCAAGACCAGTGGCATCGACGCCCTGGCACCGTTTACCGCCGCAATCTACCCGATCGTGTTGCCGGACCGGCTGGCGATTCTGGTGACATTCCCGGATGGATTGCGCGAGTATTCGGTCCCGGTCGGCGCACAGCGGCTGGAGGCCGAGACCCGCGCGATGCGCCAGACGCTCGAAAAGCGCATGACCCGGGAGTACCTGAAACATGCGCGACAGCTGTATGACTGGGTGGTCCGCCCGGCCCTGGCAGATCTGGAGCGCGCCGGGGTCAAAACACTGGTGTTCATACCAGACGGTGCGCTGCGAACCATTCCCCTGGCCGCGCTGAGCGACGGCAAGCAGTTCCTGATCGAGCGCTTTGCCGTCGCCACCTCACCCGGCCTGACCCTGACCGACCCGCGCCCGCTGGCCGCTGTGGCCCCGAGGATCTTGATGGCCGGCCTGACAGAAGCGGTGCAGGGTTTTGCGGCCCTGCCCGGTGTGCGTACCGAGATCAGCAACATCGCCGCGTTGTTGCCGGGTACCGAATTGGTGGACCAGGCATTCCAGTCGGCGCGTTTTCGCAGCGACCTGGCGGCGAACCCCTACACCATCGTGCACGTCGCCTCGCACGGCGAATTCGGGCCGACCGCGCAGTCGACATTCCTGCTCACGCACGACAGCAAGATCAACCTGAACCAGCTCGAAGGCATTCTGGGCGGCACCAATTACCGCAACCAACCGGTGCAACTGCTGGTGCTCAGCGCCTGCGAGACCGCCGCCGGCGACGACCGCTCGGCCATGGGCCTGGCCGGCATCGCGGTCAAGGCGGGCGCACGCAGCGCGCTGGCCACCCTGTGGTCGGTGAGCGACGTGGCCTCGACGCAACTGGTCAGCGACTTCTACCGTGAACTGGGCCAGCAAGGGAACTCCAAGGCCGAGGCGCTGCGCCAGGCGCAGCTGGCGCTGTTGGCCGACCGGCGCTACCGCCACCCCTACTACTGGGGGCCTTTCCTGCTGATCGGCAACTGGTTGTGATGCGACGCCGGGGCCCGGCCCGGCGCCTGCTCAGAAATCGGCCCGAATCACCAGGTGCCAGCCGCGGTCCTGCAGCGACTGGCTGGGGTTGACGACGTTGCGTCCGGCAAAGGTGCTGGCCCGGTATAGCTCGGCGTGGATGCCCGGCGAGGGATCGTAGCGCAGGCCCACACCGGCACTGCTGAGTGTTGTGGGCGAGTCGGTGGCGCGCCCTTTGTTCCAGGCACCACCCATGTCGATGAACGGGGCGATCTGCAACAGCGCGGTGCCGTCCTGCGCCCGCATCACCGGCACCCGGACCTCGACCGACGCCGCGTAGCCGTAGTCGCGCACCAGCTGGTTGGTGCGAAAACCGCGCACCGTGCGCATGCCGCCCACCGCGAACTGCTCCAGTGGCAGCAGCGGCTTGTTGGTCAGCTGGGCGTCGAAGCGAAACACCAGCTGGCTGTCGCTCTTGCCCAGGCGGCGGGCATGCTGGAACTGGCCGAGCCAGCCGACGAACTTGGCGTTTGGCACAGTGGGGCCCAGGTTGGTGGCGCCAAACGCGTCGACCCCCACGCTGATGGTGGAGCGGATGGCGCTCACCTGGCTGCTGTCGCGGGTGACGTAGTCCTGCACAAAACGAAACACGCTGACCTTGCTCTCGCCGTCGCTCTGCACGCCCGGCGAGAAGGCGAAACCGGTGCCCAGGAGTTCTGACTGGCTCTGGCGCCGGTCGAACCCGGCGGTCAGGTTGAACTGTGTGCGCGCGTCGCGAAACACCGGATAGTTCAGGCGCAGGCCAACGGTGCGCGAACTGGACTGGATATCCAGCGCATTGAGCGGCTTCTCGACCACGTTGGCCCGCGACAGGTCGGCAAAAAAGTCCAGCGTGGCGTCGCTGCTGCTGATCGGAATCCCGTAATTGACCGAGGCCTTCGCATACCCTTGTGCATAACCCAGGTCCCAGCCCAGGATATCGCCGCGCCCGCTCGGGCTCAGCAGTTGTCCACGCAGCCCCAGGCGCGCCTGGCCCAGGCTGGGCGAGATATCGTTGTCCAGCGAGGCCGATATGCGGCTGCGCGGACCTTCTTCCACGCGCGCGTTCAGGCGCGCCTCGCCCGGCCGGTCTCCGGGCGCCAGCTCGCCGTTGATGCGCTCGATGAACGGGCCCTGCAGCAGCAGCTGCAGGCGATCCTGCAGGGTGTTGACGTTGAGCGGGGCCACCCCGCCCAGCGCCAGACGGTCCCGCACATAACTGCTGTTCAGATGCGTGGTTCCGCTGACCGTGATGTCGCTCAAGCTGCCTTCGACGATGCGGTACTCGATGACACCTGAGGCCACTTCCTGGTCCGGCAGCAATGCACCCGAATTGATGTAACCGGCGCTGACGTATTTCAGCGTCAGGGCCTGTCGCAAGGCCGAAAGGTCTTCGGTAGTGACGTCGCGGCCCAGGTACGGCGCGGTGAGCTTCGCCAGCTCCTCGTTGCTGAAGACCGTGCTGCCGGTCACGCGGATTTCAAGCACCCGGAAGCGCGGCGTCGCTCCGCCCTGCGAGGGCGCCACAGGCGGGCGCAGGGTCGAGGGCGCCTGCAACTGCGGCGCGATCTGCCCCGGCGCAAGCAGCGCGGGCGGCTGCGTGTCGCGGCCGGGAACAGCCGGTGGGCCAACGGTCTGGGCCTGCAACAGCAGCGGCCCTGAGAGCAGGGCAGCGATGACAACCCGGCCTGTTCGATGCGGTGTCAGCGCGGCGGTGTCAGGTTGCCTGGGCAGGCGGCGGGGGGTTGTGCTGGCGTGAGAAAAAGATGTCATGGTCCGCAGCCGGCAATGTTGAGCGAGGCGAACATCCCGAGCGCCGGCACCCGGGTTGCTGTGCGCGGCAACGCCGTGGGCAGGGTCGCAAGCACTGCGCCGCGTGCCAGGCCTCCGAGGTCCAGGCTGGGCAGGTAGCCATCCGGGTCGGGCGGCAAGCCGCCGCGCCCGACCTCGACCAGGCTGGACTGTCCGGCCCGCGCGCCGCTGCAGCCAGCCCGCAACAGGCTCGCTGCGTCCAGGAAGGACGCTGGCAGGATCGCCAGCCCGGCGCTGACGTCGGTGTCGGGCGCATCGATGCTCACCGTGCCCTCGATGCCCAGCGCGGAAGAAGCCGTGATGGCCGTTGCGGGGTCGGCGATCAACTGCCCGGCAATGATGTTGATATTGCCACCCGGCCCGCCGAATGCGTTGGCGATGATCTGGCTGTTCTGCAGGATCACGAACTGCGGGTCGATGAAGATGTTGCCGCCGCCACCCGCACCGCTTTGCACCGAGGTGGTGATCTGGCTGTCCATCAAGTGGATCAGGCGCGGCGCGGTGATGCGGATGTTGCCGCCGTCCGACGTCAGTGCGCGGGTCTCGATGGTGCCGCCCCGCATCTCCAGGCTGTCGGACAGGGTGATGTTTATGTTACCCGCCTGGCCGCTGCCCAGGCTGCTGGAGGAAATGGTGGCGCCGTCCGTCAAATGCAAGACCGCGGCCTGCAGGTTGACGTCGCCACCGTCGCCACTGCCACGGGTCTCCGACTGCAGGCTCGTGGGCCCCTCAGGTGCACTGCCGCTGATGCTTACCAGGCCGCTGACCACGACGTTCACCCGGCCCGCATTGCCGCTGCCCAGGCTGCTGGAAGAAATCGTGGCGCCGTCGGTGAGTTGCAACACCGACGCCTGCAGGTTGACGTCGCCCCCGGCATACTCAGTGGCAGGCGGAACAGGAAGCGGATCAAGCAGCGGCCGCACCCCTCGGGTCTCCGCCAGGAGGCCGGTGGGGCGGCCCGGCGCGCTGCCAGAGATGGTGGCCAGCCCGCTGACCACCACGTTCACTGTGCCAGCATTGCCTTTGCCGAACACCAGTACACCGCCATTGGCCTCGTCGAAACCGCCGGCGAAGCTGCGTATCTGTGCGCCACCTGCAAGTTGCAGCGTCCCCACGTTGACCTCGACCGCGCCGGCATTGCCGTCCCCCACGGTGGTGGAGTCGATCACGCCGCCGTTCATGCGCAACAGGGGCGTCGTCACGCGTAAGGTGCCGGCATTGCCCCCTGGCACTGCCGAAGTCGCGGTGAAGATGCCGCTCAGGCCGCCGGTGATGTCCACCGACTCACTGGCGTTGATGTCCAGGTTGCCGGCAGCGCCAAACCCGCCGGTGGAGCTGCTGATGCGCGCGCCGTCGGCCAGCGCCAGTGTGCGGGTGGTGATGGCCATGTTGCCGGCGGTGCCCCCGCTGGTTTCGGTGGACAGGCTGAGCGTGACGACGCCTATGCCGGTGCCAGGGTCGATGGCCCCGGTGGCCAAGATGCTATCGGCGACGATGGACAGTGCACCACCGGTGCCGGCGCCTCTGTTGACGGTACCGACAAACCCACCGTTCAGCAATTCCAGGCTCCCGGTGCTGATCGACAGTGCCGGCCCGGCGGCCACATCGTTGTTTTCGGCGCTGATGCCGGTGAACGCATTGGGGCCCGGGTTGCGGATCTCGATGGCGCCGGCGCGGATATGGATGTCGCCCGCGGCCCCGGGTCCGTAGCTTTCGCTGATCACGAACGCACCGTCGCTGATGCCCAGTTTGCCGCCGATCTGCAGGTTGACCGCCGCGCCCTTGCCCAGACCGCCGTAACTGGCGGCAAGGATCTGGGAGGAAAAGGGTAAAGCTGGGTCCGCCCCGACCACCATGTCGCCTCGCAAGGCGATGTCGATCACGCCGCCGTCCGCATCACCGAAGGTCAGTGCGACCAGACCGGCGGACGACAGGGTCAACTGTCCGCCGCGGATGTAGATCGAACCGCTGGAGCCGTCGCGGACGAACCCCGGGTCACTGACGTCGATGTAACTTCCGCCCGAGATACTGATGCGGCCCAGCGCCGCAAAGCCACTCAGATCGACCGCGCCGGTCCCAAGCAGGAGCGCATCCCCCGCAGACGCCACGCTGGCCAGGCTCACCGTGGCGCCAGGGGCGACGATGGCGCCACTCCCGTAGTCGCCAGTCGAGAAACTGATATCACCACCCACCAGCGCGAAGGTCTTGCCTGGCGGCACCGGTGTGGGCGAGACCGGCGCGCCCAGCCAGGGGCCGTTCAGGGTGATAGGCGCCGGGTTCGCCGACAGAAAACCGAAGGCCACCGGGTCGGCGGTGGTAAGCACGCTGTTCCGCGCCAGATCGGCGTGGAACACGCCACCGTCTGCCAGCTTCAGGCTATCGGCGGTGCTGAGAAATATCGAGCCGGTGGTGCTGAACGAACCGTTGGCCCCAATCACCACGCCGTTGGGATTGATGAAATAGAAGTTGGCATTGGGAATGCTCACGCTGAGCGGCCCGTCGAACAGGCTGGATTTGAGCCCGGTGATGTCGCTGGTGCCGCCGGTGACCCGTGAAACCACGTTGCGGACGTTGTTCGGCCCGTTGAACACCACGCTTTCGCCGGTCAGCACGTTGAAGACGCGAAAACTGTGGAACAGGTTGCTTCCCTGCTGCACCCCGTTGGAAGCGTCGATGGCCATGTTGCCCGATATCAACGCCCCGTTGGCGCTGAACACCGCTTCGCTGTGGCTTGCCTGGGCCACGGCCAGCAGCACCGGACCCAGCCAGAGGCGCCAATTTGCCCGCACACGCATCGATTTCGCCATCACAATTTCCTTGGCTTCGCACTACAAGCGACAAGGGTACAACAAAAGCCCGCAGCCTCCGGTGTTCTGTTGGCTGACGCAAAAAGAAAACGCCCCCGAAGCCTGGGCTGCGGGGGCGTCGGCAGATTGCGCGTGCTGTGTGGCGGTGCTCAGGCTTGCAGCAGACGCTGTTGCCGACGACGCGCCAGCGCGAGGCCGGCGAGGCCCAGACCAACCAGTGCCAGGCTGGCGGGTTCAGGGACAGCGGTCGAAGTCGAGGAGGCGCTGAAGGTCACGCTGCCGCAAGGAATGGCGTTGTTGACATTATTGTTTGCATCAAAGGTTGCTACGCCGCCGGTAAAACACGCGGTGTTGGTTCGAGACAAATCCAACGGTGACCCGAATGGCCCCAGGTGCTGGATGTCCTGCGTAAAGCTCAGTTCAAAATTCGAATAACTACCACCTCCTTCATCTTCAACAAAGTCAGTCAAGGTGATGGACAACGCCGGGGCTTCCTCCGTCGTATAGTATTTGAAATAGTCGTTGCATCTCACAGAGCAATCATTGGTTTGGGGAGTGTCTACGTAGGGCACATTGCCACTGGCTCCGTCTGCAATAGTGAACGCTCCGCCACCAAGGTACTCGAGGGTGCCGAACAATTTACCGGCTCCACTCGCCATCACTTCGAAGCTGCTGCCGCCATTGATGATTGACAGACCGGTCTCTGCTGCCGCTGCGATGCTATCGACGATCGACAGGGAATAGGCCCAATAGCCGGCATCGCCAGTGATGGCGACACCGCCAGGGCTGGACGCACCAGTCGTTTTGTAGGTCCCGGTGAACAGTGCATAGAGGCTCAAGTAAGGTTCCCCTTCTCCGCCGCCGTAGTACAGGTCGCTGTAGAGCGGGGAGATGGTCCCTGGCGGTGTGGCTGACTCGACCAGATTGAGGTTGAGCTCAAGAGGGCGGAAGGTACCCGTTACCGTCGTTGTGCCTGTGCGCGCCGCATAGGGGAACGCATTTGCCGTTTCCATCAGCATGGCGCTGACCAACAGCGCGGCAATGGCCGCGAAAATTCGTTGTACAAACATGGTTGCTGGTTCCTTTACATTGACGTGTGCACGGAACATGCAGTGCACCAGAACAAGAAAAGCAAATTTCGGGCCAGCAAAGGAATAGTTTTGTAAAACAATGGCTTGGCGATTTTTCTGGCGGTGTTCGATGGGGGGTTGTAAAGAATTCCGTCACGAATGCCGCCAGGTCGCAGTGGGGGCCGTGGTACGCTCCGGTCGCCGCCTGCGCTGGCCTGGGTGGCGCCCAATTTGGCCGCGCCTGACGTAACCCCGATGCCATCCATCCCCTCCTTGCTCCGTTCTGCCGGCCACTGGTTTACGCACACTGGAGGTATCGGCCTGAGCATCGGCCTGGCGGCGTTTCTGGCCGTTGCCGGGCTGCGTCTGCTGGGCGGCCTGCAGGCGCTGGAACTCGCGGCGCACGATCTCTACCTCAACGTGGCGGCAGACAAGACATGGCGCGACGACCGCGTCGCAGCGGTGCTGATCGACGACGAGGACATTCGCCGCGTCGGACAATGGCCGCTGAGCGACGAGACACTGGCGCGCGTGATCGAGAACCTGGTGCAGGCCGGCCCCAGCGCAGTCGGCTTTGACCTGTACCGTGACCTGCCGGTGGCGCCTGGCACGGCACGGTTCGAGCAGGTGCTGATGGCCAGTCAGAACGTCTACTTCGTGATGAAGTTTGGCGGCCCCAACGCAGCGCGCGTCGCGCCGCCACCGCTGCTGGCCGACAGCGAACGCGTGGGCTTCGCCGACCTCATCGTCGACCCCGGCGGTTTTGTTCGACGCGGCCTGCTGTTTCTGGACGACGGCAAGACGGTCGGGTATTCCTTTGCCCAGCGGCTGGTCTTGCCCTACCTGGCTGCACGCGGCATCACACCTGCGGCCGGCAACCCGGACCCGGAGCATCTGCGACTTGGGCCGGTCACGTTCCGGCCCCTGGAGGCCAATGACGGGCCTTACGCCCGCGCCGATGCAGCCGGCTATCAGTTCCTGATCGACTACAAGGGCGGCGCCAACCCCTTTCGCACCTTCTCCCTGTCGGACGTGCTGGACAATCGTCTGCCGGCCGGGGCGTTGCGTGACCGCATCGTGCTGGTGGGTGTCTCGGCCGACAGCGTCAAGGACATTTTCCTGACGCCGTTCAACCACCGCCAGGCCGATGCGGCCGGCACGCCCGGTGTGCTCGTCCACGCACAGGTCGTCAGCCAGTTGTTGCGCGCCGCCATCCAGGGCGAGCAGCCGATGGCGTTTGTCGCCCCGTGGCTGGTTTATCTGGCCATGCTGGCGTGGAGCCTGATTGCGGTCGCCACGGCCTTGTGGGTGCGCGTGCTGGGTGTTTTTTCGGCGCTGGCCGTGCTGGAGACCCTGGCGCTGCTGGGCGGCAGTTACGCGGCCTTCCTGGCCGGCTGGTGGATACCGGTGGTGCCGCTGGCACTGGTCGGCATCACCTGCGCCGGCCTGTCGATCGCCTACCTGTCCAGCCTGGAGCGCAATGAGCGCCGCTACCTGATGGAGATTTTCTCGAAGCAGGTCTCGCCCGATGTGGCGGAGGAAATGTGGCGCTCGCGCGACCAGTTCATCAAGGGCGGGCGGCTGGAGCCGCGCGTGCTGACCGCCAGCATCCTGTTCACCGATCTGCACAATTTCACCACGGTCGCCGAACGCCTGTCGCCAACCGAATTGATGGAGTGGCTGAACCTGTACATGGACGGCATGGCCGGTCTGGTGATGGAGTATGGCGGCGTGGTTGACGACTATTTCGGCGACGCCATCAAGGCCGATTTTGGCGTGCCCATCGCGCGGGTCGACGAGCACGCCATCAACGAAGATGCGCGCCACGCCGTACGCTGCGCCCTGGCCATGGGTGCGGCCCTGGAGATCATGAACCGGAACTGGGAGGCGGCAGGCCTGCCGCGCATCAGCATGCGCGTCGGCATCGCCACCGGTGAGGTGGTTGCCGGCTGCCTGGGCAGCGCGAAACGGATGAAGTTCACCACGCTGGGGGACATCGTCAACACCGCGGCGCGGCTGGAGACCTATGGCAAGGATGATCCGAACGTGACGGCGGTGGACAGCGTCAGCCGGGTGCTGATCTCCGACGAGACCGCGCGGCGCATCGGCGAGGGCTTCATCACGCAGGTGGTCGGCGCACTCAAGCTCAAGGGCAAGGAAACCGCCGTCATCGTGTACCGGGTGGAGGGCGAGCGCAACGCCGACCAGCTGCGCTGAGCCGCGCAAGGGGCGCGGCGCAGTTCGTCGCGCTGCGCACGAACCGGCACCCAGACCTATACTAGGTGTTGGAGGCAGGGGGCTGCTGCTTGGTGCAGACCGGCCCTGCCCCGCCCACAGGATCGACCCATGCGCTTTGCACTGACCTTCTCTCTGGCAGTTTTCACTTCGGTCTTGCTGGCGGCGGCCGGCCCGGTGCGGGCGCAGACCCAGGCACAGACCCCTGCACAACCCCAGGCTCAGGCGGCTGATAGCGCCATCTACAAGCCGCCGTTGCGCGGCGCACCTTCACGACGGGTCGGCGGGGCGACGCGCGGCAGCGGCGACACAGACTTGGTGCTCAATGTGTTGGCGCCGGATCAGACCGGCCTCACCTCACAGGCGCAGCCGACGTTGTACTGGTATGCCTCCAAGCCGACCAACACCTTGATCGAGTTGACGCTCATCTCGGATGCGGCCGAAACACCGGTGATGTCGAAAAACCTGCAGGTGACACTGGGTGGCGTACAGGCCATCGACCTGGCCAGCTACGGTGTCACCCTGGCGCCGGATACCGAATACGAGTGGTTTGTGTCGGTGGTGTCGAACGCCAACCAGCGCTCCAAGGACATGACCAGCGGCGGCACCATCCGCCGGGTGGCGGCCGATCCGGCGCTGGCGGCGCGCGTCACCGCTGCGGGCGAGCGCGCTGCACCGCGCATCTATGCTGAAGCCGGGCTGTGGTACGACGCCATTGCCTCCCTCTCCCGTCTCATCGAACGCAACCCAGCCGACGCTGAATTGCGTTCCCTGCGGGCATCGCTGCTGGAGCAGATTGGCTTGGCTGCTGCCGCCGCTGCCGATCGGCCGGCCCGGCGCTGACCTGATTGGCGACCAGACCGGCTGGAACATTTATCGGTGAGCTGTTGGCGGGTTGCTTTACAAGGGCGGTAGTGCCATGACCCCTGTCAACCGCATGCAGTGCCCCGTCGTCCCGCAGTCGGTGGCCGATGTGGACCTGATGGACGTCGAGATTCAGGAGTGCCCCTACCCGGCCTACAAGACGCTGCGTGAACAGGCGCCGGTCTATCGCGACAGTCTGACCGGCTTTTACGTGCTGACGCGTTACGACGACATGCGCGAGGTGTTGAAGGACCCGGCCACCTTTTCCAACCTGCGCCCGCGCGGGCCGGACCACATTCCTGCGCAGCGCATTCAGCTGATTACCAAGCTGTTCCGAGACAAAGGCTGGCTGCCGGCGCCCACCCTCTCGGGCCGTGACGACCCTGATCACAAGCAGATGCGTGCGTTGTTCGACCACACCTTTCGCGCCAGCCGCATCAAGCTGATGGACCCCTATGTGACGGAGCTGTCGTACCAGTTGGTCGACGCCTTCATCGCTGACGGCCGTTGCGACTGGGTACGGCAGTTTGCCGTGCCCATGCCCCTGATCATCATCGGCCGGCAGATGGGTGCGCCCGAGAAGGACATCTGGCGCATCAAGGCCTGGACCGATGCCTGGGTCAAGCGTCTGGGCCTGATGCAGACCGACGATGAGGCCATCTGGTCGGCCGAGATGGAGATCGAGCAGCAGCACTACTTTCAGCCGATCTTCGAGCGGCTGCGTCGCGAGCCGAACGACACCCTATTGTCCGAGCTAGTGAATCGCGAGATTCCCGAATGGGCCGCGTTCGTGCCGTTCTACAACCTGTTCCTGCTCGGCACG
>JANOTG010000539.1:0-4025 GCA_031416215.1 Betaproteobacteria bacterium | reverse complement strand
TGTCGGTGCTGAAGTCGACCTGGTGCTGGAACTGCCCGGTGCGCAAATCTGGGCGGTCGAGATCAAGCGCTCCAGCGCACCCACGGTTGGCAAAGGTTTTCACATTGCCTGCGACGACCTGGCCGCCACGCGGCGGCTGGTGGTAAGCAGCGCCAACACAAGCTTTCCGATGGCCGGTGGTATCGAACACCTGCCGCTGCTGGGACTGATGGGGGAGTTGCTGGCGCTGCGTAGTATGCAGCATCGATCCGCCCCTGGCGCGCGATGAGCCGCATCAGTTTCGGGCTCCCGTAACGGGGCCTCTCAGGCCAATGTCCGCCGCGCGATGTACCCCGAACGTGTTTCACCGGCCGCCTTGGCGGCCTGGTCGATCCGGCGCAGAACACGGGATGGCAGGGTAATGTTGATGCGCTCAGCTTTGTCCGACAGAGAGGCCAAATCCACCGTCACCAACGCCCAGGTCCATCCCGCAAATTCAGGATTGGCCTGATGAGCAGCCAGAGAAGTGGGCTCGGGTACGGCTTCGCCGTCGTCTATGGCCACTTCCAACCAAAGCTCAATGGCTTCCTTGGCGTTGTCCATCGCCTCATCCAGGGTATCTCCCGCAGAAAAGCAGCCGGGCAGGTCGGGCACCACAACGCCAAACGCTTGGGTGTCCGAGCCAGTTTCAATTGCAATCGGATAACGCATGGCGTGGCCTTTCAAAATTGTCATGGCTCCAGACCGGTTTGCTTCAGCAGCTTGCGCAGCAAACCAATCCCGAGGTCCTTTCGCGGGTGCGGCACACTCACATGCCCAGGGCGATGCGGGTGCACGTACACATGGTGCGAGCCTTTAATTGCGCGCAGGACCCAACCGGACTTCAACATCTGTTTGATCAGATCGGCACTGGTCACAGTGTGTATTATGCACACCTATTGGATAATTTTCGCCCAAGCGCATCTGCCAAGGCCTGTTTCATGGCCCTGCCAAAAGAACCCTTTGGTGCCAATTTACCTTGCAAATCTTCCATCGCGCGGAGTAATTGCAACCATATTTCAATGGTAAACCAAGGCGGAAAAGCGACGTAACATGTTGATTTATATTGATTGGCCTACAATTATTCATTTTAATAAAATAAACGGCTATGGACTATATTGCGCTTTCAGACAACGCCGCAAGACAGGCCATCGACTCGACGACGGTCTTTAACGAGTTTGTCCGGGTGCGCGATCTGGCACGCAAGTGTGAAGGTGGCATGTACTGGAAGCAGCAGGGCAGCTATGAGTACCTGGTAAAGACACTCTCGCACGGCCGCCAGCACCGACTGGGGCCGCGCGCACCGGCAACTGAGCGCATCTACCGAGAATTTACCGCGAACAAACGCGAAGTCGAATCCCGCTATCGGTCGTTGCGCGATGCGCTCAAGTCGGCCGAGAGGCTCAACAAGGCGTTGAAGACCGGCCGGGTTCCGGCCATGGTGGTGTCCGTGCTGCAAACCATCGAAGATGCGGGGCTGGGCCAGCACTTCACCGTGGTCGGAACGCATGCCCTGTATGCCTATGAGACTGCGGCTGGTGTGCGCATCGTTCAGGGCGCGCTTGCAACACAAGACGTTGATTTGTTGTGGGACGCGCGCCGACGCGTGCGCTTCGTTACCGAAATCGAAAGACTGGATTCGTCCATCCTGCGGGTATTGCAGCGGGCCGACGCCACATTCCAGCGCAAACAGGGTCAGAACGAGACCGCCATCAATGCAAAGGGCTTCGAGGTGGATTTTCTGCGGCGGCAAGCCATTGGAGACGATCCGCATCCGTTCCGGTTTTCCGATAACGAGGATGATCTGTGGCCCGTGCAGGCACTGCGGGCCTCGGTGTTGACCAGCGCCGCGCGTTTCGAGCAGATCGTCGTGTCCGCCACAGGGCGCATGACCTTGATGCGTACCGTCGACCCCGCCACTTTCGTGGAGTTCAAGCGCTGGATGGCCGCCAGTGCCCCGAATCGGCCGGAACCAAAACGCAGGCGCGACCGGCGTCAGGCCGACATCGTGCAATCGATGCTCGACAACGGGCTGCTGCTGCCAGCCGCCGGCACCGGGTAAAGGGTCACCCCTTGCTCCGCCAGCGGCGATTACTCATCCAGAAGCTGGCGACGCAGCCACCCGCCCATACCGCACCATGATGCGCATCAGCTGCGCGTGGTCGATCGCCTTGCAGACACCCCCGTCCGGGCCGATCTCGGGCGCGTCGTCGGCGGCCAGCAGGGCGTTGATCACCGCTTCTTCCGTGCACTGCACCGCCGCCAGATAGACCGGGTCGCAGGCGCCGTCGTTGAGGTGCTCCATGCTCAGGTGCGCGGGCGACAGCTGTGGCAGGGCCTTCGCGTTGGCGGTGCTGAAGGCCAGGAAGATGTCTCCCGAGGAATTGCCGCCAAACGTTCCATTGCGGCCAAAACCAATGGCGGCACGCCGCGCCACCCGTTGCAGCTGGTGCGGCAGCAGCGGCGCGTCAGTGGCCAGCACGACGATGATGGAGCCCATATCCTGCGCCGTGGCGCTGCCCAGCGGCAGGTGCTGGCCCACCGGCACGCCCAGCACGGTGAACGATTCGCGCAGGCCGTGGTTGCTCTGCACCAGCGCTGCCACGGTATACGGCCTGCCGTCGATCTGGATGGCGCGGGATGCCGTGCCGGTGCCGCCCTTGAACTGGTAGCTGCGCATGCCGTTGCCGCCACCCACGTTGCCCTCAGTCACTGCGCCACCCCGGGCGCTGTCCAGCGCTGCCAGCGCGTCGGCCTCGGTCACATGCAGGCCGTCGATGTCGTTGTGCCGGCCGTCGTAGGTTTCGGCCACCACCGGCATCGCCCACAGGTGTTTTCCGCTCCAGACTGATCGGTATTGGCGTATCGTCCAGCGCACCGCCGCGTGGTGCACCATGCCCACGCTGTGGGTGTTGGTGATACACACCGGGCCGAAGAAATAACCACCGTCTTCGATCCAGTGGGTGCCGGTCATCTCGCCGTTGCCGTTGAAGCGGTGCACACCAGCCCACACCGGCTGCGGCTCGGCGTGGTAGCCGCGCGGCAACACGGCAGTGACGCCGGTCTTGATGACCTTGCCCTCTGGCGAAAGACCATCGAGCGTGGTGTAACCCACCAGCACGCCGGGTACATCGGTGATGGCATTGAAGGTGCCCGTCAGTCCGGGGAAGGGCAGACCGAGTTCGCGGGCGCGGGGTTTGGGCATGGACACTCCTGCAACCAAGCCGGTCAACCTTCGGTGCGCAATTGCCCCAGCACCGCCAGGATTGGCTGCAACACCCCGGCGCCGAACTTCTTGGAACGCCCACCGCTCCACCCAGCCACCGCATCGGGCAGGTCGTTGTTGTCCTTGAACGGCATCTCGATGGTGAAGGCCGGGCAGTCGAAACGTTGCGCCACCCAGTTCGTGGCCAGGGTTGGATTCGCCAACGTGGCACGGGTCGGGCCATAACTGACGCGGTCCTGAAAATCCGGGCAACTCGCCAGCCAGGCCGCCTTGAAGGCGTCTTGCAATGCCTGCAGGCGTGGCGTGAAATTGGCGATGCCCTCGGCACCCGCCACAAAGTTGTGAGGAATTGCCTCGTCGCCATGGGCGTCCAGGCACAGGTCGACGCCAGTTTGCTCCATGCGCTGACGCACCAGCAGCACCTCGGGCGAACGCTCCATGGTCGGCGCGGCCCATTCACGGTTCAGGTTGGCGCCCACGGCGTTGGTACGCAGGTTGCCGCGCACGCTGCCGTCCGGGTTCATGTTGGGCACCACATGAAAGATGCAGCGCTGCAGCAATACGCGCGCCACCGGGTCGTCCCGGTCCAGCAAGCGCTGCAAAAAACCCTCGACGAACCACTCCGCCATGGTCTCGCCCGGGTGCTGGCGCGCAATCAGCCAGATGCGGCGCTTGTCTGGGTCGGCCACCGTGCTGGCGGCGTCGGTGATACGCAGCAGGTCGATGTCGCGCCCGTCATGCGTCTGACCCAGGTGCTCCAGCTGCACATGCGCATCGGTGG
>JANOTG010000538.1:0-9259 GCA_031416215.1 Betaproteobacteria bacterium | reverse complement strand
TTCTGCTTGCAGTCTCGCGCAGATGGTGTTGCAGCACACCATGGGGTTGGCGCGACCCCGGATGCGGGAGTGCGTGACTCTGTGGCATGCGCGAATACTTTCAGCAGACCGGCGCAGCCACCCGCCACGCCCGCATGGGTGGTTGGCTGTGGGGAGGTCGGGGCTCCGGCTTGCGAACACCGAAGGGATGGCCCATGTCAAATCCAGCCGGTATTCGTCAAACCCGGCAAGTTGATGGCCAGCAGCTTGGTGAACATCCAGTACACCGGTGCGGAGATTGCCGCGCCGATCAAGGCATCACGAAGCAGCTGCGCTGGCTTGAAGCCTGACGGCGGACTGTGGTGTTCATCCGCATTACGCAGGCCACGCACCGCCAGCACAAAACACAGGGTGCAACTCAGAATGAAGCCGATGCTGGTGATGAGGGCCGCATTGGCCAGCAGGGCTGCCGACATCCAGGCAAAACCAGGCCAGTAGGCGCGCTCCGAACCACTGGGCGGCTCCATGTTGCGGTACCCGCCCGAACGCGCCTGCCAGATCACGAGCGCGCCACATACCAACAAGCACACCCCCACAACCCAGGGCAGGAAATTGGGGCCGACGCCACCATACCCGGCCTCCGCCGGGATCAGCGCCGCGCCCGCCGCGATCACGCCACCAATGGCCAGTACGCCGACGCCGATCAGTGTCTGAGCGCCCGCGTTGTGGCCACCGGGCATCAGAGCATCCCGGCCAGGTGCATGGTGCCGCGCAGCGAGGCAAATTCGTTGTCGACAAACTCGTCAAATGCCTTGCCGGTCATCAAGGCAGAAGTCCAGCCGTTCTTCGCCAGGTCATCGGCCCATGACTTGGATTTGGTGGCCTTCAGAATGATGTCGGTCAGGGCCGCCCGTTGCTCCGCCGTGATGCCAGGGCCGCCATAAACACCACGCCAGTTGCCCAGCACCACGTCAAATCCCTGCTCCTTCATGGTGGGCACATTGATGCCGGGCAGGCGTTTGTCCGACGTCACGCCGATCGGGCGCATCTTGCCAGCCTTGATGTACTCGGCAAATTCGCTGTAACCGCTGCCACCCACCGTGACGTTGCCGCCCAGGATCGCCGCCGTCGCCTCGCCGCCGCCACGAAACGCGACATAGTTCACCTTCTTCGGATCCACACCGACCTTGCCGGCCAGCATCGATGCCGAAATGTGTTCGGTCGAGCCCTTGGAGCCACCGCCCCACTTGACGCTGCCAGGGTCTTTCTTCAGTTGCTCGACCACGTCCTTCATGGTCTTGTGCGGTGAGTCGGCAGGCACGACAAACACGTTGTATTCACTGGTCAGACGGGCAATCGGCGTCACCTTGTCCAGACCCACCGCCGGCTTGCTGGTGATGATGCCGCCCAGCATGACCGCGCCCATCACCATCAGGGCGTTGCCGTCACCTTTGGCCGAGTTGACGAACTGCGCCAGGCCAATGACGCCGGCCGCACCACCCTTGTTGTCGTACTGCACGGTATCGGCGGCCTTGGCTTCGAGTATTGCCTTGCCCAGCGCGCGGCCGGTGGAATCCCAGCCGCCACCCGGATTCGCCGGGATCATCATCTTGACATTGGCTGCGGCAAAGGCGGGCATCGGCAGAGCACCCGCAGCGGCCAGTGCGGCCATGGATTTGAGAAAGGTGTCGCGACGCATACATGCCTCCAGTTGGTTGCTAAACCCCCCTATGATGCGCCGGCAGGCTGTCATTTGGCTGGCCAAAACCCTCAGGGTAAATACTAGGAACCTTGCAATCCCATGCGCGTGCTGCTGATCGAGGACGACCCCGCATTGCGATCCACACTGCAGCGCACACTGCAGCGCAAGGGAATGCAGGTGGGCGTGTGCTCCGAGGGTCGCGCAGCATTGGCGCAATGGCGCAGCGAGGCGCCGGACGTCGTGGTGCTGGACCTGAGCCTGCCGGGGCTCGACGGCCTGGAGATACTGGCGCAGGCACGCCAGGCTGCCCTGGCGACGCCGGTGCTGATATTGACGGCACGCGGAACGGTAGGTGACCGCATCATCGGGCTCAACACCGGCGCCGACGACTACCTTGCGAAACCCTTTGATCTGGACGAGCTGGAGGCGCGCATTCGCGCCTTGCACCGACGCTCCGTCGGCCCGCACAGCGACGCGCCCGGTGACACACGGCAATGGGGCCAGTTGCGGCTGGACCGCGGCAGTGGGGCGTTTTACCACGGCCACAAGGTGATCGAGCTGGCGCCGCGCGAACTCAAACTGCTGCATGCCCTGGTAGCGCGATCGGGCCGGGCCGTGCCACGCGAACAACTGCTGGAACTTGTTTTCTCTGGCGAGGTCGAGGTGCATGCCGATGCGGTGGAAGTGGTGGTGTACCGGCTGCGCAAAAAACTGGCCGGCACCGGCGCAAGCATCATGACCCTGCGCGGGCTGGGTTACCTGCTCAAGGTGGGCGCCTGAGATGCCGGTGCATGCCGCAAGAATCTCGCTGCGACGTTACCTGCTGCTGGGAATTCTGGTGCCCATAGCATTGTTGATGGTGATCGACTCGGTGATCTTCTACCAGCAGGCGCTGACCTCGGTGAACATTGCCTACGACCGCACGCTGCTGGCCTCGGCCAAGGCGATCGGCGAATTGCTGGACGTCGACGGCGAAGGCCGGGACGCACGTTTTCGCGCCAACGTGCCGTACTCCGCGCTGGAGGCGTTTGAAGCCGACAACCGCAGCCGCATGGTCTACCGGGTGTCCGATACGCGCGGACAACTGGTGGACGGCGCTGACGACCTGCGCGCCTGGAGCGGGACCCTGCCAGATCAGGGGCCCTACGCGGCCTTGGTGGATTTTTATGACGACCACTACCGCGGTGACGCGGTACGTGTCGCCGTTTTGCTGCAACCGGTCGCCAGCCAAAGCGGACGCGGCATGGCCACCATACAGGTGGCCGAGACACTGGAGTTGCGCCACACACTGGCGCGCCGGATGTTGCTCGATACCTTGTGGCGCCAGGCCTTGCTGGCCACTGTCATCGGGCTGGTCGTGGTGCTGGTGGTGCAGCGCGCCACCCGACCGGTGCGTGCCCTCAGCGAGGCCATGCGCGCGCGCGACGAAGGTGACCTGACGCCCATCGACGCACCGGCGATTCCGCGAGAACTGCGCCCCCTGCTGGACGCCACCAACCAGGTGATGGCACGCCTGCACCGCCTGATCGAGCACCAGAAGCGGTTTGTACGGGATGCCTCGCATCAACTGCGCACGCCGCTGGCCGTGCTCAAGACACAGGTCCAGTCGGCCCTGCGCGGAGATGCCGAACCGATGCAGGCGCTCGGCGAGATCAGCGGCACCGTGGAACGCGCCACCAGCCTGGCGAATCAGATGCTGGCGTTGGCCAAGGTGGAACAACTGCGCCAGCAGACCCGCAGCGAGACCATCGACTGGTCGCTGATCGTTCGCGACGTTGTCGTCGACCTGTCTCCCCTGCTGGGTGAAAGAGATCTGGACTTCAGCATCGACACCGTGCCCGCGCCGGTACAGGCGCACGGATGGATGCTGCGCGAGTTGTCACGCAACCTGTTGCACAACGCGATCAAGCATGCACCGCCCCGCTCTGCTTTGTCGGTCCGTCTGACCGTTGACGGCGATCAAGCCGTCTTGCGTGTGTCGGACGCCGGCGCAGGGATCCCGCAGCAGCTGCGTGGCCGGCTGTTCCTGCCGTTTTCTGCGGGCAGCAACTTCAGCGGCTCCGGGTTGGGCCTGACAATCTGCCTGGAAATCTGTCACGCCGTGGGCGGCACCATCGAACTCGTCAACCGCACACAAGGCGACAACGTTACGGGATTGGATGCCATCGTGCGTCTGCCATTGGCCGACGCAAACACGCAGGAGTATGGACAAAATTCGCATTGACAAATGGCTGTGGGCGGCGCGCTTCTACAAGACACGCACGCTGGCCACAGACGACATCCACAAAGGTCGGGTACAGGTCAACGGCGTGCTGGCCAAACCGGCACGTGAACTCAAGGCCGGCGACACGATTGCCCTGCGCCAAGCCGGCGGCACCCGCACCCTGGTGGTGCGTGTTTTGAGCGACAAACGCGGCAACGCGACGCTGGCACAGGCCTTGTTCGAGGAAACGGCGGCGAGCATCCAGCTGCGTCTGGACGCTGCAGAACAACGCCGCATGGGCACCGAACCTGCACTCTCGCTACGGCACGGGCGGCCTGGCAAACATGAGCGACAGGCGATTGATCACGCCTGGGGCGACCGCTGGAGTGCGTCACTCGATCCGTGATCCTTGCCTCAGGCGGGCAAGGGCAAACTCAATCCGGCGCTTGTGGTGGCTGCGGCGCGTCCGGACCGGGCACGGCCTGCTCACTCGCGGCGGCACGCAACCATTCCTGCCATGCCGCTTCGGTGTCCTCTTGCGCCACGGCGTGCGCCACCTGTGGTGTCGGCTCGCCAAAGACAAAGTTGAGAAGTGCCCTGGACACCCCGTGTATTTTTCCCGTCACCACAATCTACCCCGCTTGAACTCCCGGGGATTGTCCCTTCCACGCGCGAAATTCAGGCCTCTTTGAATTGTAAAAATTCTGCTGTGCCGAGTCACCGAATCATGCACGACCTAGGGCTTACACCAGCAGAAAACTTGCCAATTCGTGCTGTACTCAGGCTTCTCGCTGATCGACCCATTGCAACTCTTCAGGACTACCCCATGCATATCAAACACCTTGCCATCGCCGTGGTTGCCACGCTGGCGCTCGGCGGCGCCCAGGCACAGCAGTTCTTTCGTATCGGTACCGGTGGCACGGCCGGTACCTATTACCCGGTAGGCGGCATGATCGCCAACGCGGTCTCGCAACCCGGCAAGATCGTGGTCACCGCAGCGGCGACCAATGGCTCCGTGGCCAATGTGAACGGCATAGCCGGCGGCGCCATGGAGTCCGGCTTCAGCCAGTCCGATGTGGCGACCTGGGCACAAAAAGGCACCGGCATCTTCGAGGGCAAGCCGCACGTGCCCGGGCTGCGCATGATTGCCAACCTGTACCCGGAAACCATCCACGTTGTGGTGCGCAAAGGCTCCGGCATCAAGTCCATTGTCGATCTCAAGGGCAAACGGGTGGCACTCGATGAGCCGGGCTCGGGCACCTTGATCAACGCGCGCCTGGTACTGGCCGCGTATGGTGTGCAGGAGAGCGAAATCAAGCCCGAATACATCAAGCCGAACCAGGCTGGCGACAAGATGAAAGACGGCTCGCTGGACGCGTTTTTCTTTACCGGCGGTGCACCGGCCGGCGCCATCGCAGAGCTGGCCAGCAGCGGCTCGGGTATCGAGTTGTTGCCGATCGATGGTCCCCAGGCGCAGGGCCTCCGGATGGCGAGCCCGTTTTTCGCCAATGACAGTATCCCCGCCGAAACCTACAAGGGTGTGGCAGCGGTGAATACACTGGCGGTCGGCGCACAGTGGGTCACCAGTGACAAGGCCGACACTGAGACGGTGTACCAGATCACCAAGGCGCTGTTCAATGATGCCACCCAGAAGACACTGCAGTCGGGCCACGCCAAGGGCAAGTCGATCACGCTGAAGAATGCGGTGTTGGGCGTAGGTATTCCCTACCATCCCGGCGCCGAGCGTTTCTACAAGGAAGTGGGCGCGCTGAAATAGGTTCAGCACCGGCGCCACCACACGACGGGCGGTGTTTCCGCCCGTTTCCTTTTTGACCTGGGACAACGCCATGGCTAGCACCACGAACACCCTGCCCGACGGGCGTCAGTTGCAGGAACTGGAGGAGAAATTCGACCCGGAGATGCGTTTTAGGCCCTCCGTGCCACCGGCCACCGTGCTGATCAAGTGGCTGCTGATCACCCTGAGCTGCTTTCATTACTACACGGCGGGATTCGGCCTGTTGCGCGAAACCACACACCGCGGGGTGCACCTGGCCTTTGTGCTGGGGCTGATCTTCCTGGTTTTCTCGGCGCGCAAACAACATGCCCCGGTACGGCACACGCTGTGGTCACCCGGTGGCATCCCACTGGCAGACTGGCTGCTTGGCCTGTGCTGCGCTGCTTCCGTGTTGTACATACCCTGGATCTTTCATGACCTGGCCATGCGGGTGGGCAACCCGAACACACTCGATGTGGTGATGGGCACGGTGCTCTTCGCCACCTTGCTGGAAGCGACGCGGCGCAGCATGGGCTGGCCGCTGCCGCTGATAGCCCTGGGTTTCTCGGCCTACGCGCTGTTTGGCCGTTCATTCCCGGGTTTGCTGCAACATGCTGGCGCCAGCTGGAGCCAGCTGATCAACCACCAGTACCTGACCAGCCAGGGCATCTACGGCGTGGCGGTGGGGGTGGTGGCCACCTATGTGTTTCACTTCGTGCTGTTTGGCGTCATGGCGACGCGTATCGGGCTGGGCCAGTTGTTCCTGGATATCGCCTCCAGCGTGGCCGGACGGTACGCCGGTGGGCCGGCCAAGGTGAGTGTGTTCGGCTCAGCCATGTTCGGCATGCTCAGCGGCTCGTCGGTGGCCAATGCGGTGACGGTCGGCTCACTGACGATTCCGGCCATGATCCGGGTCGGTTACCAGCGCCACTTCGCCGGCGCAGTGGAAGCCGCCGCGTCCACCGGCGGGCAGATCACGCCGCCCGTGTTGGGCGCGGCCGCGTTCCTGATGATCGAATTCCTCAGCGTGCCCTACCACATCATTATTGCGGCAGCCGTGGTGCCGGCCTTCATGCATTTTTTTGGTGTCTTCATGCAGGTGCATTTCGAGGCCAAGCGTTATGGCCTGCGCGGCCTGACAGAGGCCGAGATGCCCAAGTTGCGCCAGAGCCTGAAGATGCGCTGGCCGACCCTGATTCCCCTGGCCTTGCTGATCGCCATCCTGGTCAATGGCCGCACTCCCTACCTGGCAGCGTTCGTGGGTATCTCCTCCTGCGCCATCGTCGGTCTGACGACCCAGGTGCGCGGCAACAAGGCTGCCAACTGGCTGCTGCTGCTGGTGCTGCATGCCCTGCTGGTGGCGATAGCCTTCACCAACCTGGAACAGGTGGTGAAGTTGTCCTTGTTCGGGTGCGCCGTCGTCATCATGCTGGTGGTTCGGCACTTCGCCAGAATTTCCGGCCGCATCGACTACGGCGTCCTGGTCGAGGCACTGGAAACCGGCGCCAAATACGCCCTGGCCGTGGGTGCGGCTGCAGCCACCGTGGGTATCGTGATCGGGGTCGTCACGCTCACCGGCGTCGGGTTCAAGATCAGCTTCATCATCACCGGCGCCGCGCAGGCAATTGCCGGCGGCCTGTCTGCCGTCGTTCCCCCGGCGCTGGCGTCCATGCAGTCACTCACGCTGTTATGCGCTCTGATCATGACCGGGCTGGTGTGTATCTTGATGGGCTGCGGCATTCCGACCACGGCCAACTACATCATCATGGTGACGGTGGCCGCGCCAACCCTGGTGCAACTCGGGGTCGAACCGCTGGTGGCCCATTTCTTCGTCTTCTACTATGGTGTGCTGGCCGACATCACGCCGCCAGTGGCGCTGGCTGCTTATGCCGCAGCGGGCATGGCAGGCAGTGACCCGTTCAAGACCGGCAACACCGCATTTCGCCTCGGGCTGGCCAAGGTGCTGGTGCCTTTCGTCTTTGTGTTTTCGCCCTCCCTGCTGCTGGTGGCCAAGGGCTTCACCTGGTACGACTTCGTCGTGACGTTCACCGGCTGCGTACTGGGGATCACCATCCTGGCGGCGGCATTGAGCAAATTTTTCCTGGTCGAGATGAAACGCTGGGAGCAGGCAGTGTGTATTGCCGCTGCCCTGCTGATGGTCGCCCCCAGCCTGACCGCCACGCTCATCGGGCTGGTCATGGTCACGCCGATGTTGGTGCGCCATGTCACGGCCTGGCGCGCGGGAGGCATGGCGCCGCAAAATTGACACACGACAGACTCCCAACGGCGACGAGCGGAATGGCCCATGCATAATTCAACGCTGTTCCCGCTCTCCCCCTGACGACCCGACACCATGGAATTTTTCACCTTCGCCTGGATCAATGATCCGCAGATCTGGCTCTCGCTGATCACCCTCTCGGCTCTGGAGATCGTGTTGGGTATCGACAACCTGGTGTTCATCGCCATTCTGACCGGTCGCCTGCCCCTGCATCAGCGCGCCCTCGGTCGCAAGGTGGGCCTGGGCCTGGCCCTGCTCACCCGCCTGATGCTGTTGGCGACCCTGGCCTGGATCGTGGGTTTGACGGAGCCGGTGTTCACTGTGGCAGGCCAGGGATTCTCCTGGCGCGACATCATTCTGATCGCCGGGGGCGTGTTCCTGCTCTACAAGGCGACCGTGGAGATCCACGAAATGACCGAGCACGATTCTGAGCAGACGGATCCGGCCGAAGGCGCCGTGGGGGTCACCTTCAGGGGCATCGTGTTGCAGATCGCGGTGATCGACATCATCTTTTCACTGGATTCGGTGATCACTGCAGTCGGCATGGCCGACAAACTCTGGGTCATGGTGGCAGCCGTGGTCATCGCCATGATCATCATGATCATCGCCTCCAATCCGTTGGCGGATTTTGTGGCGGCGCACCCGACCGTGAAGATGCTGGCGCTGTCGTTCCTGCTGCTGATCGGCGTGTTGCTGATTGCCGATGGTTTTGGTGTGCACGTACCCAAGGGATATGTCTACTTCGCCCTCGCTTTCTCGGTCGCGGTCGAGAGCATGAACCACTTTGTGCGACGGCGACGGCAGCGCAAAACGAGAAGCGCCGCCTGAGGCCCTGTCACATCGCCATATTGGCCAGTTTCGCCGCTGCCGCTGCAAGTTCCGGCAGGTAGATGTTGAATTCGGCATCCATGGCCTGACGGCGCAACGCGTCGATCACCAACGCGAGTTCCACCCCGGAATCGCCACGACCGACCCGTGCCAGGGCGCGCCCCCGATGGATCACAAAGTCGGCCCAAGGCACGGATTCGGCGGCCGTGTAAGCCGCCAGTCTGTCGCAATACTGTTCTGCGCCGTCCCAGTGGCCGGCGTTCAGGCTGGCCTGGATGGCGCAATCATTGAAGACGAAATGGTTGTGGCTCACCGAACCACCCGCCAACAACTGGGGCATGAAACCATCTCGCTTCAAGCCATTCTGCCGATACTGTTAATTGTTGAACCAGTACTATTCGAGTTCGAAGAAATGGCGGGCGATATCGAAGTCAGCGGCGAACTTACCAACGGTGCTACAGTCTTTGACCGCCGCATTCCTCGCACTTGGCGAAC
>JANOTG010000537.1:0-2421 GCA_031416215.1 Betaproteobacteria bacterium | reverse complement strand
GGTCGCTGACGATGCCCGCCAGCAGCTGCGGCTCACGGGTGTCGATCAGGTCGCCGATATGGCGTTTGACGAAGCGCCGCACCTCCAGCGCCACCTCGTCGAACAGGTGCCCGGAGAGATAGAACCCGAGGGCCGTCTTCTCCAGCGTGAGGGTCTCCTTGACACCCCAGGGCGTGACCTCCAGCAGATCCGGCTGGGTAGACGCCGAGCCGTGTCCGTCCCCCGTGTCAAACAGGCCACCCTGGTTGGCGTTGGCCAGCGCCGCGTTGGCAAAGTCGAAAGCCCGGTCGATGGACGCCGCCAGCGCGGCCCGATTCCGGTGCAGGGTATCGAACGCGCCGGCTTTGACGAGGGCTTCGACACAGCGCTTGTTCAGCCGTGTGCGGTCGACCCGTACGCAGAAGTCAAACAGGTTGTTGAACGCTCCGCCCGCCTCCCGCGCAGCGACGATGGCATCGATCGCCTGCTGACCGGTGCCCTTGATGGCGCCCAGACCATATCGGACCAGTTTGTCGGAAACCGGCTCGAAGCGGTGCACACCGCGGTTCACATCCGGCGGCTCGAACGCCAGGCCCATGCGCAGGGCGTCCTCAACCAACACCTTGAGCTTGTCGGTGTCATCCATCTCTACCGTCATGTTGGCGCAGAAAAACTCGGCCGTGTAATGCACTTTCAACCAGGCCGTGTGGTAGGCCAGCAAGGAGTAGGCCGCCGCATGGGACTTGTTGAAGCCGTAACCGGCGAACTTCTCCATCAGGTCGAACACCTCGTCCGCCTTCGCCTGATCGATGTGGTTACGCGCCGCGCCGTCGCGGAAGATCTGTCGCTGCTCGGCCATCTCCTCCGGCTTTTTCTTGCCCATGGCGCGGCGCAACATGTCGGCACCACCGAGCGAATAACCACCCAGGATCTGCGCCGTCTGCATCACCTGCTCCTGGTAGACCATGATGCCGTAGGTCTCGGACAACACCGGCTCCAGCAAGGCGTGGGAATAGACCACCTCCTCGCGCTTGTTCTTGCGCGCGCAAAAGCTGGGTATGTTCTCCATCGGACCGGGTCGGAACATCGCGTTGAGCGCGATCAGGTCTTCCAGCCGGTTCGGCTGCGCATCCCGCAACATGCCCTGCATGCCGCGCGATTCGAACTGGAACACGGCCTCGGTCTGGCCATCGGAAAAAAGCTTATAGACACGCGTATCGTCGAGCGGCAGGTTCTCGAACGCGAAGTTCTCCTGGCCGGGATGCCGGCGCACGATCATCTCCTTGGCAATCTCCAGGATGGTGAGTGTGGCCAGGCCGAGAAAGTCGAACTTGACCAGCCCGACCGCCTCGACGTCGTCCTTGTCGTACTGGCTCACCGCAGACTCGCTGCCCGGCTGCTGGTAGAGCGGACAGAAGTCGGTCAGCTTGCCGGGCGCAATCAACACACCACCGGCATGCATGCCGACATTGCGCGTGAGGCCTTCGAGCTTTTGTGCCAGCGCCAGCAAAGTACGCACATCCTCCTCCCGGGCCAGGCGTTCCGCCAACAGCGGCTCGGCCTTGATGGCGCCCGCGATGGTGATATGGGTGCCTGGCTTGTTCGGGATCAGTTTGCTGATGCTGTCGCAAAAGCTGTAACTCATGTCCAGCACACGCCCGACATCGCGGATCGCCGCACGGGCTGCCAGCGTGCCGAAGGTGGCGATCTGGCTCACCGCATCGCGCCCATACTTGAGCTTGACATAGTCAATCACGCGGTCCCGGTTGGCCTGGCAAAAGTCGATATCGAAGTCCGGCATGGACACCCGCTCCGGGTTCAGGAAACGCTCGAACAGCAGCTTGTACTGCAGTGGGTCGAGGTCCGTGATACCCATCGAATAAGCCACCAGCGAACCGGCACCGGAACCGCGCCCCGGCCCCACCGGGCAGGCGTTCTGCTTGGCCCAGTTGATGAAATCACCCACGATCAGGAAGTAGCCCGGGAAACCCATCTTCAGGATGGTGTCGATCTCGAACTCCAGTCGCGCCGAGTAGCGCGCGCGTTCCTGCTCGCGTTTCGCGGCATCCGGGTAGAGGTGGCACAGGCGTGCCTCCAGGCCGCGGTGCGAGGTGTGGCGAAAGTACTCCTCGGGCGACATCTGCCGACCATCGACCAGCGGTGTCGGGAAATCGGGCAGTTGTGCCCGGCCCAGCACCAGGGACAGGTTGCAGCGCTTGGCAAGCTCGACGCTGTTGGCCAGGGCCGATGGCAGATCAGCAAACAGGGCCTGCATCTGAGCCGTCGACTTGAAATACTGTTCCCGCGTGAAACGCCGCACACGCCGCGCATTGCCCAGAATCTCGCCGTCGGCAATACACACCCGTGCCTCGTGCGCCTCGTAGTCGTCGGCGGCCGTGAACTGCACCGGGTGGGTAGCCACCACCGGCAGCCCGAGCCGGG
>JANOTG010000536.1:0-9044 GCA_031416215.1 Betaproteobacteria bacterium | reverse complement strand
CACGCTTCATGGTAACTGATGGTGCGCGCCGGGGCCGCCCCACGGGCGCTAACATACAGGCAGGAACTGAGGTTTGACCATGCGGCTGCTCGACGGAATTCGTGTACTTGACTTTGGGCGCTTCATCGCCGGCCCCTACTGCGCGGCCTTGCTCGGTGACCACGGTGCAGACGTCATCCGCATCGAGCGGGTCGAGGGTGGCGAAGACCGCTACCTGCCGCCAGTGGCAGACAGCGGCGAGGGCGGCATGTTCATGCAGATGAACCGCAACAAGCGTTGTCTCACGCTCGATATCGCGAGCGCCGATGGCCGCGAAATCGTCCGGCAACTGGTGCGCCAGGCTGATGTGGTGGTGGCCAACCTGCCGCCGTCCACGCTGCGCCAGCTGGGCCTGGATTACGACACACTGGCAGCACTCAATCCGCGCATCGTGCTGGTGGTAGCCACCGCCTACGGCAGCAAGGGGCCATACAGCGCGCAGGCCGGTTTCGACTCGGTCGGCCAGGCCATGAGTGGCGCCATGTTCATGTCGGGCCATCCGGGTGCACCGGCGCGTGCCGGCGTCAATTATGTGGATTTCCACACCGCGCAGGCCTGCGCCATGGGTGCACTCGCGGCCTTGTGGGCGCGCGAACGCAGCGGGCGCGGGCAGCTGGTGGAGGGGTCGCTGCTGCGCTCGGCGCTGATCCAGAGCAATTCACTGCTGATCGAACAGGCGGTGCGAGCGCCGAACCGCGTGCCGCAAGGCAACCGTGGCTACATGGCCGGCCCGGTGGATGTGTTTGCCACGCAGGACGGCTCCATCGTGGTGCAGGCGGTCGGGCAGGCGATGTTCGAACGCTGGTGCAAGGTGGTCGGACGTGTGGACTTGATCGGGGATCCTCGTTTTGCCACCGATGTGTCGCGCGGCGCCCACAGCGCGGCCATGAGCGGGGTGATGACCGCCTGGTGCGCGGACAAACTGCGCGCCGACGTGCTTGCGGCACTGGCCGCGGCAAAGATTCCGGCCGGCCCGGTCTACAGCCCGCAACAGGCGCTGGACGACCCGCACATTCAGGCCGCCGGGCTGTTGCAGACCTGTGCCTTTGACGGGCTGGCGCAAGGGTTTCCGCTGGCGCTGCATCCGGTCGATATGTCCGACTCGGCGACTGGCGTACAACGCAGCCCGCCCCGCCTGGGCCAACACACGGACGAGATTCTGGGCGCCCTGGGTTACGCTGCCGCGCAGATTGCCAGTCTGCGCGAGCGTCGCGTTGTGTGAGGCGGCGCGGATCCGCCGATCGATGAACAAGAGCCGGCCTGGCGGCGTTACCATGAACCCCTGTGCACAGCGACTGAGAGCAAAATTCGCATGCGGATACTGATACTCGGCAGCGGCGTCATCGGCACCAGCTGTGCCTACTATCTGGCGAAGTCCGGGCACCACGTCACCGTGGTCGACCGCCAGCAGGCGCCCGGCCTGGAAACCAGCTTTGCCAATGCCGGTGAAGTGTCGCCCGGCTACTCGGCACCCTGGGCTGGCCCGGGCGTGCCCCTGAAGGCGATCAAGTGGATGCTGATGCAACACAGCCCGCTGGTGATCTGGCCCATGCTCGACCCAGCCATGTGGCGCTGGGGCGCGTCCATGCTGCGCAACTGCACCGAAGCGCGTTATGCGCTGAACAAGGGCCGCATGGTGCGTCTGGCCGAATACAGCCGCGATTGTCTGCGCGCATTACGCGCCGACACCGGCATCCGGTATGACGAGCGCAGCCAGGGCACGTTGCAGCTGTTTCGTACCCAGAAGCAGCTCGATGGCACGGCCAAGGACATCGAGATTCTCAAACAATACGGCGTGCCGTACGAGCTGCTCGACCGCGCCGGGTATATCGCTTGCGAGCCGGCCCTGGCGCTGGTGCAGGAGAAGTTTGTCGGCGCGCTGCGCTTGCCCGGTGATGAAACCGGCGACTGTTTCATGTTCACGCAAAACCTGGCCGCGCTGGCGCAGCGCATGGGCGTGGTGTTCCGCCAGGGTGTGCAGGTGAAGGGCATATCGAGCGACAGCGCCCGCATCACCGGCGTCTCCACCGACCGTGGAGAACTGACGGCAGACGTGTACCTGGTGGCATTGGGCAGTTATTCGCCGCTTCTGTTGCGGCCCGTTGGCATCCGCTTGCCGGTCTATCCGGTCAAGGGTTATTCCATCACCGTTCCGATCAGCGATGCGCAGTTCGCACCCGAGTCAACCATCATGGACGAGACACACAAGGTGGCGGTCACACGCCTGGGTGACCGCATCCGCGTCGGCGGCACCGCCGAACTGGCCGGGTACAGCCTGGCCTTGCGCGAAGCCCGCCGCGGCACCCTGAACCATGTATTGACCGACCTCTTTCCGCGTGCCGGGGACGTGGCACAGGGTGAATTCTGGACCGGCCTGCGCCCGATGACACCGGACGGTACCCCGGTAGTGGGCGGCTCTCCCTATCCCAACCTGTACCTGGCCACCGGCCACGGCACCCTGGGCTGGACCATGGCGGCGGGCACTGGGCGGGTCATGGCCGACCTGATTTCCGGCCGCGCAACCGACATCAGCCTGGATGGTCTGACCGTCGACCGCTATCGACAACGCGTCACGCGCGCCCACTGACACCGGCCACGACCAGTCGGTCGTCTCCCGACGACTTCGTGCCGATGACGACTGCGGCGGCTAAAATTCGTCCATGAACACCAGTCTCGCCCCCCGTGTCTCGTTCAAGGCGCAAATGCTGCAGGTGCGCGAAGATGCCATCATCCGCGCAGTGAACCGCTTGCTGTCAGAAAAGGGTTTCGATGCCATGACCGTGGACGAAGTCGCGGCCAGCGTCGGCATCGCCAAGGCCAGCCTGTACAAACACTTTCCGAGCAAGGAAGACCTGGCCGCGGCCGCCATGGTTCTGGTCATGCGCCGGGCACGCGACTATTTCGCTGCACTGCCGGACGACGCTGCGCCATTGGCCAACCTGCGCGCCGCGGTGCGCTGGACACTGGAGTTCAAGCTGGCGGGCGACATGCCATCGCTGCCCAGCCAGAACTCCAAGCTGCGTGCGACCCTGATGTCAAACAGCGACTATATGGATGGCCTGATCGAGGTCAGCGACCGGCTCGGTGGCTGGATCGAGGCGGCACAGGCGAACGGCACCATGAGCAACAAATTGCCGGCCATTGCCATCCTCTACACGCTGTATGCCCGCGCCTGCGACCCGGTGCTGGAATTCCTGCAAATGGGTGGCCAGCACAGCGACGAAGAAATCATCGAGCTCGTGCTCAGCACCTGTTTCGACGGCCTGAACGCACGTTGAAGCGCCCCATCGTGCGCGTGGGCTCAGCGTACCAGCAGCACCGGCACCTTGCAGTGCGCCAGCACCTGTGTGGCGACCGAGCCGAGCACCAGATTGGCCAGGGCGCCATGCCCATGCGAGCCCAACAAGACCAGATCGAACTTACCGCTGTCGGCAAACCGGGCAATCAAGTCACCCGCTGAACCGACCTTCCAGGCGCTTTTGGCGTCGATGCCATGGCGCAGCAAAAACTTGGCCACCGGCGAGAGTACCTTTTCAACCGCATCGGCGTGGTAACTGTCGGCCACCTCCTTGCCCAACGCCGCGCGAGCGCGTGGCGGCAAGGCAGGGTGTGCGGTGAACAGCGTGAATTCATTGCGGGATGCAGCAAAGGTTTCCTCGTGGGTCACCAGATACGCCAGCATCTTCTTGGTGTAGCTGCTGCCATCCACAGCAAGCAATATCTTCATCGGGTGCTCCTGGTTAGTGCTCAGAGCCTCAGTTTAGGCCCACTCGTGTCGTGTGAACTGACCTGGGTCAAGATGCCACGGGGTTGCGGTGGTGTGCGGTATCCACAACCAGAAGTGGATCAAACGCCGACTGCTCGTTCTTGCGGGCGTACCCCAGCGGGTTGGCGATGACGCGGCATCCGGCATGCAGATAGTCACTTGGTGCATGCAGATGCCCATGCAGCCAGAAGTCCGCCTGCCCCAACATGTCATCGAGTGCGTTACAAAACCCTGCCGTTCCCGGCGTAAGGCCGTAGCGCGGGTCGGCACTGCGCAGGCTGGGCGCGAAGTGAGTCACCACCACGGTGGCGCCGTCAAACGGCGCTTCCAGTGCATGGCGCAGCCAGGCCTGGCTTTGCAGGCCAAGCTCGCGCATCTGCTCGGCCAGGAACGGTACGCCATAACGTGTGGTACCGGCCTTGCGCAGGTAGAAGTTGGCGGCACGAAACGCTTTTTCGCGGCAGCGCAACTGCTCGGCTAGTGTCGCATGGCGGTCATCGGCGGCGGGTCCCAAGGCGTCGTAGTCAGACCACAGGGTAGAGCCGATCAGGCGTACGCCGTGCACCAGGTGTGTCTCACTCTCCAGCCAGATCAGGCCGTGTCGATCACAGGCCTCTTGCAAGCGGGCATGCGCCTGGTCGAGATCGAGCATGTCGTACTCGTGATTCCCGGGCAGAAAGTAGACCGGTGTCGGCCAACCCGCCTTCGCAGAGAAGCGCGCCAGACCGAAATCGCTGTCGCGCAACTGGCTGTTGTGTTGGTACGAGCCAATATCTCCTGCCAGCACCAAGGCGTCTGCCCCTGGCGCCGGTTGTGGCACAAGATGGGGATGGACCTCCAGGTGCAGGTCTGACAGAAGCTGGATTTTCATGCTGCAGCCGGCCGAAAAATCATACCGCACCTGCATGGGCGGCACGTGCCACGGCGCGGCGCAGCCATTGGTGCGAACTGCTGTGTTCGAATCGCCCATGCCACAACGCATCCACATGCACCGGCTGCATGGCAAACGGCAAGGGCCGCAACACAAGAGCGTCGGCAAAACCGGTGACGCCGACAAAATGCCTGGGCAGCACAGTCAGCAGGTTGGAGCTGGCAACCACCCGGCCCGCGGTAAAAAACTGGTTGACGGTCAAGACGACGCGTCTCTCCCGCCCCAGCGTGGCCAAGGCTTCGTCGACAAAACCAAAGGGTCGACCGCCGAAACTGACCAGCAGGTGGCGTGCTCCACAGTAGCGGTTCAGCGTCAGTGGGCCGCTCAGCAAGGGATGGCCGCTGCGCATCACACACACATACTCTCCGTCATACAGGCGATGGTGCAGGAAGGCCACCGCCTTGCCCACCTGGGCCCGCGCGCTGAGGTCGGCCAGGACGGCCGGGAAATTGCCGACCGCCAGGTCGATCGCCTCGTCGTCGAGCAGCTTGCGCGGGTCGCGCGTCGCCAGCGGCACCACGCGCAGCGACACCCCGGGCGCTTCGGACTCGATGGTGGCGAGCAGCCGCGGGATGATTTCTGCCGCAGTGGCGTCTGCCATGGCGAGCACAAAGGTGTTGTCGGCCAGCTCAGGATGGAAGGTCTCGGGTGCCAGCGACTGCTGCAATTGCCGCAACGCATCACGCACCGAAGGCCACAGCGCCAGCGCGCGCGGCGTCGGCTCCATGCCCTGACCGGCGCGGCGCACCAGTTCATCACCCAGCGTGTCGCGCAGGCGGCGCAAGGCGTTGCTCACCGCCGGCTGCGTCAAGGACAGATTGCGCGCGGCCCGCGTCAGGCTGCGCTCGGCCATGACTTCGTCAAAAACACGCAACAGGTTCAGGTCCAGGGTGCGAAAGTTCGGAGCGACGGTGCGGGAAGGCATGCCCACAATTTATCACGGTGGTGAATGTTGTCAATCATAAATATAAAGTTGAGTAATCATGGTGTTAACCCTAGTATTACAAGGCGTCCCGATCCGGGATTGCCAAACCTGAAAGGGCACCATCATGCAAAACCTTGTTCATGCCAGCCAAGTACCCAACCACCGAGGGGTCATGCGGCTCGAAAACGCTTACGCTGTACTGAGCGCCACCGCCCGGCGTCTGCTCCATGCAAAGACCCTGGTGGGCCTGCTGGTCGGGGCAGCGGTGGCGGCATTGGTGATCGTCGCCGAGCAGATCATCACCACCTGGGCCGACGGACAGCTGTTGCTGGCCTGGCTGGCGCTGTGGTTTGTGCTTTTCGCGGCATTCGCACTGTTTTCCGAAGCGGTATTCGGGTGGTCCGAGATGCTGGGCTCAGCATTCGGCCACTGGTCAGCCAGGGATGCGCAACAGGCGGCTGACGCGCAGGTCTGGCAAGTTGCCCGGACCGACCATCGGGTCATGGCCGATTTGCGCGCAGCCCACCTGCGTGCCGACACAATGCAACAGGACGGTGGCACACCGAAGCCGCGTTGGCCATCATGTATCGACCTGCCGGCACGCCGCGCAGCCGCACACTGGCCGTTTTGACGCGGCAGCAACGGGTTGCAAGTGGGGCCGCTCCGATTCATTATCGTTGTGAATAACTTGGATCACAAACTGTGACTTGATTTACTCGACAAGCAGCCCCAATATGCATACTGTCGTGGCCAGATTAACCGTGTCACGCCATTCTTCATAGGTGCCTTGCATGTTTTCCGACCTTCGCCTGCCACAGCAACTTCCTACCCGCGGTCTGCCTTTCATGCTGCTTGGAGCCATGTTTGCCGCTGTACTCGTCGTCGCCGACGCCGTGATCGACAGCTACTCCGATGGCCACTTGCTGGCTGCATGGATCGCACTGTGGTCGATCAGTTTTGCCACCCTGGCCCTGTTCGCCGGCACGGTAGGAAAACTCGCCGTGTCACTGAACGCGTCGCTCCGCCAATGGCAACAAACCCGGGCCCAGCGCGCGTGGGACGCAGACTATCTGGCGCTGGCGCGGCGCGACCCGCGCATCATGGCCGAAATACAGGCCGCCGTGCATCGGGCCCAGGTGGCCCAGGCAGCAATCGATCTGGCGCATGGACGGGCTTGGGTCAGCCACAGGCCGCGCAACACACTGAACGCCGCCTACGCCGGGCCCCGGCACAGCTACCTGACTACGCCGCTGCCCGGTTTGCCGAGCCATCTGCAAATGTTGCCAGGTTGAAAACAACAACAGGCGCAGACCTCCGGCGGGGCGGACAAAACGGCCAGCCGACCAAAGCACTTGTGGGGCGGCCCCCACTGGCTCTCAGGCAGCCAGACGGGTTTCGATGCGTGCCTTGGTTTCCTGCAGTTCCTGGGGCAGGTGGTAGGCCAACTGCGCAAAAAGCTCAGCGTGCAGCTTGAGTTCGGCCTGCCAGGCGGCCTTGTCGATGCTGGTCACGGTGCGGAACTGCTCCGCGCTGAAGTCGAGGCCGGTCCAGTTCAGCTCTTCATACGTCGGGCTGATGCCAAACACATGGTCCAGCCCTTTGGCCGTGCCGTCGATTCGGTCGATCATCCACTTCAGCACACGCATGTTCTCGCCATAACCCGGCCAGACAAATTTGCCGTCGGCACCTTTGCGAAACCAGTTGGTGGTGTAGATCCTGGGTAACCTGGCGCCTTGTGCCGAGAGCTTTTCGCCCATGCCCAGCCAGTGCGCGAAATAGTCGCTCATGTTGTAACCCATGAAGGGCAACATGGCAAAGGGGTCACGGCGCACCACACCCTGCTGGCCGGCCGCCGCTGCCGTGGTCTCGGACCCCATGGTCGCCGCCATGTAGACACCTTCCACCCAGCTGCGTGCTTCCGTGATCAGAGGCACGGTGGTGGAGCGGCGACCGCCAAAGATGAAGGCATCGATCGGCACCCCCGCCGGGTCATCCCACGCCGCGTCCAGTGCGGGATTGTTGGTGGCGGCGACGGTGAAGCGGGCGTTCGGGTGTGCTGCCGGCTTCAACTTGCCATCGGTCCCGGTTTGGGCTGCAATCTCCGGCGTCCAGTCCTGCCCCTGCCAGTCGATCAGGTGCGCTGGCAGGGCGCCGCTGTCTTTCTCCAGACCTTCCCACCATACGTCACCGTCGTCCGTCAGTGCGACGTTGGTGAAGATCACATCATGGTCCAGACTGGCCATACAGTTCGGATTGGTGAGCAGGTTGGTACCCGGCGCGACACCAAAATAGCCGGCCTCCGGATTGATGGCGTACAGGCGGCCATCGGCACCGGGCTTGATCCAGGCGATGTCGTCACCGATCGTCGTGACCTTCCAGCCCTCAAACCCGGCCGGCGGCACCAGCATGGAGAAGTTGGTCTTGCCGCAGGCGCTGGGGAAAGCAGCGGCGACGTGGTATTTCCTGCCTTGCGGATTTGTCACGCCCAGGATCAGCATGTGCTCGGCCAGCCAGCCCGGGTCGCTGGTGTTGGCCTGCGCGGCGGAGCGGCCCATGGTGGACGCAATGCGCAGCGCAAAACACTTCTTGCCCAGCAGCGCGTTGCCGCCGTAGCCGGAGCCGTAGGACCAGATTTCACGCGTTTCCGGGTAGTGCACGATGTACTTGGTCTTGTTGCACGGCCATTTCACGTCGGCCTGGCCAGCGGCCAAGGGTGCGCCAACACTGTGTACGCAGGGCACGAAATCGCCGTATTCACCCAGAACGTCGTACACCGCCCGGCCCATGCGCGTCATGATCTTCATGTTGACGGCGACATACGGGCTGTCGGACAGCTCGATTCCGATGTGCGATATGTGCGAGCCCAGCGGCCCCATCGAGAATGGCACGACATACATGGTGCGGCCGCGCATGCAACCATCAAAAAGCGCCGCCGTACCGTCACTCTGGCCGTGTTGCAGGATGTCGCGCATCGCTGCCGGAGCCATCCAGTTGTTGGTGGGTCCGGCGTTATCCCGCTCCTCCGAGCAAATATACGTCCGGTCCTCCACCCGCGCCACGTCGCTCGGGTCGGAGCAGGCCAGGAAGGAATTCGGCCGCCGGGCCGGGTTGAGCCTGCGAAAGGTACCGGCGTCGACCAGTTGCTGACACAGGCGGTCATATTCCGCACTCGATCCGTCGCACCAGTAAATATCTGCGGGTTTGGTCAGGGCCGCGATTTCGGCGACCCAGGATATCAGGGCCTGGTTCTTGACATGGGCTGGCGCGTGGACGCTCAAGCCGCTGGCAACTTTGGTTAACATGAAGTCAGATCCGGAAGTAAAAATCGTCTTTTCAAAACAAACCGCCGCCTCGCTGGTGCGGCATTCGCTTTAAAAAAAGGA